>DATMND010000030.1:0-28460 GCA_035569235.1 Acetobacteraceae bacterium
CAGGGCCGTGCGCGCATCCGGTCCGGCGTTGTGCAACAAACGTCGGTTCGCTGGCGCCAGCGTGCTCTCGACGCCCGCACCGGCGAGTTCCAGCGCCCCCGGCAGTGCAGGCACGCGATCCGGCCAGAGCAACGCGCCGACATGCGACGCTCGCAGCATCTCCATCAAGTGCCCCGCCAGCCCGAAGCCGGTGACGTCGGTGCATGCCACCGCGCCATGCTCGCGCAGGATCTGCGACCCCACCGCGTTGCTCGTCCGCATGCTCGCAATCGCCGCCTGCAACCACGCCGCGCGCGCCAACCCCCGCATGTGCGCGGCCAGCACGATGCCGGTGCCGAGCGGCTTGGTCAGCACCAGAGCATCCCCCGGCCGCAATCCCGACTTGCGCAGTAGCTTCGCCGGATCGGCCAGCCCGGTGACCGCAAACCCCAGGGCCGCTTCGGCCGCCTCGGCACTGTGGCCGCCGACCAAGGCGCAGCCATCCGCCGCCAGCACGCCGCTCGCCCCGTGCAGCATATCGGCAAGCTCCGTCCGCATCTTGTCGCCTGAGGCGTAGGGCACCGCGGCCACCGCCAGCGCTGTCCACGGCCGCGCGCCCATCGCATGCAGATCGGACAGCGCGTGCGCCGCCGCGATCTCGCCAAACACGAACGGGTCGTCGATGAAGGCGCGGAAATGATCGACGCTCTGGACCACCGCAAAACTCCGCGGCGGCAGCATCACCGCCGCATCGTCCGGCGCGTCGAGCCCGATCAGCACATCGGCGCCCGGCGTGCGCGGCAGGTCCGCCAGCGCCCCGGCCAGCACCTCGGCGCCGACCTTGGCCCCGCAGCCGCCGCAGCGCATCGGGGCTCCCCCCGCCATCGGCGCCATCGGCTCCTGGTACATGCGCATCCAGCGCCGGTCGATCCAATCCTTCCAGCGCCAGACCGGCCGGCCCGCCACAGCGACCCCGTTGCGCCAAGCCACCGCGCGTCTGTGGCCAAGGCCGAGGATCACCAGCGCCTGCGACTGTGGCCGCCAGCGCCGCAATGCCCGGCCGCGTGCCGCGCGTCGCAGATTGTCCGCCAATGGCCGGCCTGCGCGCACCGCCCAGACTCCGGCCTTCGGTCGCGGATTGCCCTCGATGGTGGCGCAGTCACCGGCGGCGAACACGAAGCCATGGCTGATGCTGCGCAGAGTGGCATCCACCAGAACGCAGCCGGCGGTGTCACAGGCCAGGCCCGAGGCGGCGAGGAACTCCGGTCCCACCACACCTGTCGCCCAGAGCGCGGCCGAGACTTCCAGGAAGCTGCCGTCTGACAGCGCCAATCTGCCGTCCACCCATGCTCCCGCGGTCACGCCGCAGGCCAGTTCGATACCCGCGTCCACGAGAGCGGTGCGAGCGACAGACCGGGCAAAGGATGGCGCGGTTGCCAAAGGCTCGGCCGTTTCGCTCACCAGCACGATCCGCGCCCGTTCCCGGTAGCGTCGAGCCAGGGCGAGTGCCAGTTCCGTGCCGCCTGGGCCTCCGCCGACCACGGCAATGCGAGCGCCGGTCTGCAACGTTGCTTCCAGTGCGGCAAGCCGCTCCAGAAACTGCCCGATCGGCTTCACCGGCTGTCCCGACGCGGGCGGCATCGCCGGTTCGCCGCCGACATCGATGGACAACAGGTCGAACGGCACCGTGGGGCGTCCGGTGACTGCGATGCGACGCGCCGCAAGATCGATGTTCGTGGCCTCCGCCAGGATCAGTCTGGCGCCCGCGCCGGCGGCAAGCGGCGCCAGGTCGATATGCGCTTCGTCGAACGAGTAATCGCCGCGGATCAGGCCGGGCAGCATGCCGGTGTAGGGCGTCTCCGGCTCCCGGCCGATCAGCGTCAGCCTCACGCCGGGTTCCGGACGCATGGCAAACCGGCGCAGCACCTCGACATGGGCGTGGCCGGCGCCCAGCAGGACGAGGTCGGTGGCGATCGGCACAGGTTGTTGCATGGCGCCGAGACTAGCCCGCTTGCGGCGAGTCGCCGGAGCGGCAAGGATGCCCCATGGTACGATCGCGCAGAGGGGATTACTCTGTTGTTAGCATTCCCGCGGTTCTTGTCATTCCCGCGAAAGCGGGAACCCAGGCGGAGCGGCAAAGGTGCTCGTATCCCTGGGTTCCCGCTTTCGCGGGAATGACGATGACGGGTCGAAGCCGACGCGTGTCCGCATGACGTGGTCCGCATGACCTGGTCAATCCTGGTGCGTGATTCGGCTGGCGGCGCGCTGGGGGCCGCGGTGGCGACGCGTTTCTTCGCGGTCGGCGCGTTGGCGATTCACGTCGAGGGCGGGGTTGCGGCACTGGCGACCCAGGCCATGATCAACCCGATGTATGCCGTGCACGGCATGGCCCGGCTGCGTGCCAGTGAACCGCCCGACGCCATCGCCGCGGCATTGCTGGCGGAGGACGCCGGGCGCGACCACCGCCAGCTGCACATGATCGATGCCCACGGCCGCATCGCCCAGCACACCGGCAAGGACTGCGTGTCCTGGTGCGGCGCAGTGCGCGGTGCGGACGTCTCGGTTGCCGGCAACATGCTGGCTGGCCAGGCAGTGGTGGAACGCACCCTGGCCGCCTTTCAACGCGCCACGGGCACGCTTGCCGAACGACTGCTCACCGCGCTGGAGGCCGGCGAGGCTGCGGGCGGCGACAAGCGCGGTCGGCAGTCGGCGGCGCTGAAGATCTGCACGCGCGATCCGTATCCCGATCTGGACATCCGCGCCGATGATCATCCCGATCCGCTGGCCGAACTGCGCCGGCTTTACGCCGTCAGCCAGGAACGGTTCGCCGTGTTCCGCCGCTTCCTCGCCGGCACTGACAGCCCATGCGGCGTGTTCGACCGCGTGGTGATCGACGCCGCCATTGCGCGCGACGGGAAACCGCCCCATTGAGCGGCAGAACCACAAAACCGGGGAGCTTTATCATGCGCCGCATCCTGCTCGCCGCCGCCTGCCTTGGGGTCACCGCGTTGTCCACCCCAGCACCGGCATTCTCGCAGACGCTGCGCATCGCACTGCGGCAGGATCTGGACGTGATGGATCCCACCACGGCAACCACCTATGTCGGGCGCATCGTGTTCGCCGGGCTGTGCGACAAGCTGTTCGACATCGACGCGAAGCTGAATATCATTCCTCAGCTGGCCACGGGTTCTGAATGGGCGGACGACAAGACCCTGGTCATCCATCTGCGCCCGGGCGTGAAGTTCCAGAACGGCGAGGTGCTGGACGCGGCAGCGGTGAAATACTCGCTGGAGCGGCACCTGACGATGCAGGGCAGCTATCGCAAGAGCGAACTCAGCTCGATCGACCATGTTGAGGTGGTTGACCCCGCCACGGTGCGCATCGTCTTGAAGGCGCCATCGGGCGCATTTCTGGCGCAGCTGACCGATCGCTCCGGCATGATCCTGCCGCCCAAGGCAACCGAGGCTGCCGGCAAAGACTTCGGCGCGCATCCGGTCTGCAGCGGACCGTTCAAATTCGCCGAGCGCGTGCCGCAGGATCATGTGACGCTGGAACGTTTTCCCGACTACTGGGACGCCAAGAACATCCACTTCGACAAGGTAATCTATCAGGTGCTGGTCGATCCATCGGTGCGGCTGGCCAATCTGCGGGCCGGCACTATCGACCTCGCTGAATATGTCGCGCCGACCGACGCTGCCGCCGTGAAGCAGGATCCGAAGCTGCGGTTGGTGCTGTCGGACGCGCTCGGCTATTTCGGCATCACCAACAACCTGGCGAACGGGTCGAGGGCCGACAATCCGTATGGCCAGAAGGCGCTGGTGCGTCAGGCGCTGGACCTGGCGATCGATCGCACCGCATTAGTCAATGTGGTGTTTAGCGGCATATTCGTGCCGACCGTGCAGGCGGTGCCGCCAAGTTCGCCGTTCTTTGACGAAGCGCTGCAGGTGCCGACGCGCGATGCCGCGAAGGCGAAGGCGCTATTGCAGCAGGCAGGCGTCACGCTTCCGGTGAAGCTCGATCTGCTGGCGATCAACGATCCGGAGAATTTGCAGGCGGCCGAAGTGATCCAGTCGATGGCAAGCGAGGCGGGCTTCGATGTGCATATCCAGGCGATGGAATTCGCGTCCTCGCTGCAGGCAGGCGTGCACGGCGACTTTCAGGCCTACATGATCGGCTGGTCGGGTCGCGTCGACATTGACGGCAACACCTATGCCTTCCTGCACAGTGGTCAGAACAACAACAACGGCAACTATGCCAACCCGACGGTTGACAAGCTGCTCGACAATGCGCGGGGGATGACCGATCTGGCGAAGCGGCGCGAGCTGTATGCGCAGATGTGGCCGATCCTGCGGCAGGAGCTGCCGATCACCTATCTGTGGAATGCCCGCAACATCGTCAGCATGTCGGCGAAGCTGAGCGGCTTCCGCGCGATCCCGGACGGCATGATCCGCATTCAGGGGCTGGAGATGGCGAAGTAGTGGGCGGACATCTCGGCACGCGCATCGCGCAGATCATCCCGACGCTGCTGCTGGTCAGTGTGCTGGTGTTCGGCCTGCAGCAGCTGATGCCAGGCGATCCCGCGCTGGTGATGGCCGGCGAGGAGCGCGGCGACCCGCAGGTGCTGGCACAGATCCGCGCCGAGCTGTGGCTCGATCGGTCGCTGCCGGTGCAGTACCTGCATTGGATCGGCAACGTGCTGCACGGCGATCTCGGCTTCTCGTGGCGCATCCGCCAGCCGGTGGCGCAGCTTGTCGCGCAGAAGCTGCCGGTGACATTGCAGCTTGGCACGATGGCGTTCGTGATCGCGGTGCTGATCGGCGTGCCGGCTGGCATCATCGCGGCGGTGTACCGGAACGGGTTCTGGGACTATGTCGCCAACGCCGTCGGGCTGGCCGGCCTGTCCACGCCGAATTTCTGGCTCGGCATCATGCTTATACTGCTCGTGTCGGTGCAGTTGGGCTGGCTGCCGCCGTCCGGCTATGTGCCGCTCACCGAGGACTGGCGGCAATCGCTCGCCACCACGATCATGCCGGCGTTCGTGCTGGGCAATGCGATCGCCGCGGTGCTGATGCGGCATACGCGCAGCGCGATGCTGACGGTGCTGGATCAGGACTATGTGCGGACGGCGCGGGCGAAGGGACTGCGCGAATTCGTCGTGGTGATCCGCCATGCGCTGCGCAATGCGCTGATCCCGGTGGTCACGCTCGGGGCGCTGGAGTTGGGCACGCTGTTTTCCGGCGCGGTGCTGACCGAGCAGGTGTTCAGCATCCCGGGCTTTGGGAAGATGATCGTCGATGCGGTGTTCAATCGCGATTTTCCGGTGGTGCAGGGGGTCGTGCTGGTGACGGCGTTTTTGTATGTCATGCTCAATCTGCTGGCGGATGTGCTGTACGTGGTGATCAATCCGCGGCTGAGGGGGGCATGAGCAGGGATATGCAACCCCTCCCCCCAACCCCCTCCCGCAAGGGGAGGGGGAGTCAATATCGCAAGTACTGCGCTCCCACTCCCCTTGCGGGAGGGGGCCGGGGGGAGGGGTCGGCACCCACATGAGCACCACAGTTGCCGTCCCAGCCATCCCCCACACCGCCGTCATGCCGCGCAGCCCGGCGCAGCTTGCACTAGCACGTTTCATCCACCGCCCGGTCGCGGTCGCCGGGCTCGCGGTGATCGTCCTGTTCGTCGGCGTCGCGATCCTCGCCCCGCTGATCGCACCCTATGACCCGATCGCGACAAGCTGGTCGGCGATCCGCAAGGCGCCGTCGCTCGCGCACTGGATGGGCACCGACGAGAACGGCCGCGACGTGCTCTCGCGCGTGGCGTTCGGCGCACGCGCCAGCCTGCTGGCCGGCGTCGTCTCGGTGCTGATCGCCGCCGGGATCGGCGTGCCGGCGGGGTTGCTCGCGGGCTTCGCCGGTGGCTGGATCGATGTGGTGCTCAGCCGCGTCGTCGATGCCATGCTTGCGTGTCCGTTCCTGATCCTGGCGATCGCGCTCGCGGCGTTCCTGGGTCCCGATCTGACCAATGCGATGATCGCGATCGGCGTCTCCACCGCGCCGCGCTTCATGCGCGTGGCGCGCGCGGCAACCCTGGATGCGAGCAGCAACGACTACGTCGAGGCGGCGCGCGCGATCGGCAATCCCGGCTGGCGCGTCGCGGTGCGCCACATCCTGCCGAACATCGTGCCGCCCGTGCTGGTGCAGGGCACGCTGGCGATCGCGGCGGCGATCATCGCCGAGGCCAGCCTGTCGTTTCTGGGGCTGGGCCAGCAGCCGCCGGCGCCGTCCTGGGGCTCGATGCTGAACTCGGCGCAGCGCTTTCTGTCGCAGGCGCCGTGGCTTGCGGTGTTTCCCGGGCTGGCGATCTTTCTCGTCGTGCTGTCGTTCAACCTGGTCGGCGACGGGCTGCGCGACGCGCTCGATCCGCGAGGACGATAAGCGGGACAATAAGCCGGTAACAATGAGCAATTATTAAACTTCCCGGGGTAGCCTCCACATTGATGTGACCGGTGGTGGTGGTGTGCATGGCCATGACGACGCCTGATGGCCAGGATTTGAGTTGCGGCTACTCCAGTAATCGCCGGCGGCCATTAGCCATCCCGCTCGCTGCGATGCTGGCGATCATGGCGGGAGCGGGTTCGGCATTCGCGCAGTGCACGACGGTGATTACTGCGTTGTGCTCTGCCCAGGCCGCCGACCAGGAGAATCTGCTGGCGCCGTTCAATGCGCTGGTGGGTTCGCCCGTAGGGGCGGCCGTGCTCAACGCGAACCTCCAGACGCAAGACGCCATCTATTTGAACTCGACCCAGGCGCAGAAGGTCGCTTCCGGGACGGTTTTGATCCCGCAGTTGATATTCGCCAATGTTCTGCTCCGCGCGTTCCCGAACAATACGAATTTCGGTTATACTTCCGCGGGTCTGCCTTTTTCCCCTGCGCTGCCTGCGTCCGTCGCCGCCGCCGTGAACGACATCGGCACAAGTGCTCAACTGAACCTGATGAAGATTTCATTCGGTGCAGTCAATGTATATGGGAATTACTACGGGCTGCTGCCGGGCCAGATCGACAGCGTTGGCAACCCGCCACCATATCAGGTGTCGGCGGCAATTCACAACAATCCCTTCACCGCAGCCAACTCGTCCCCCCTCGCGTACCAAAATCAGCAGACGCAAGGCGCGTTTGGCATAAACTGGCAGGACCAGACGGATTCGCAGATCGGCGATCTCCCCAGCGCGCATACGATCTGGGGAACCGCCAACGCCCTTACCTTCGCGGTCCTTGCACCGGGATATTACCAGCAGTTGGCTGCGGCGGCGGCGGCATTCTCCTACGACCTGAATGTCAACGGTGTGCATTATCCGACCGACGTGATCGGCGGCCGAATTCTCGCCACTTACATGATCGCCGAGACGCTTGCCGGCAATCCGCTGTACCCATCGACGAACTTCACACCGGCCAGGCTCGCCGTGCTCGGTCAGACGATGCAGACCTATCTCGGCGGCGGCGGCAGTTGGCCCTATGCGGCGCCGTGCGCCGGCAACGTCGCCGGCTGCGTCGCCGGCCGCACGATCCCCAGCGCTGCCGCCTACGCACAGCAGTCACAGGCGTACACGACGTACCTGACCTACGGCCTGCCATCGGTCGGCGACACCACGCTCGCACCGGTCGTGCCGGCAGACGCCCACTGGCTGATCGCCATGCGGTTTCCCTACCTGAGCACGGCACAGCTCAACGGCGTGCTTGCCACCACGGAACTGCCGTCAGGAGGACCGCTCGACAACGGCACCGGCTGGGCGCGGCTCAATCTCTACGCCGCGGCCGGCGGCTATGGCGCATTCCCCAGCAATGTCACGGTCACTATGAACGCGGCGCTCGGCGGACTGAACGGCTTCGATGTCTGGAGCAACGACATCTCCGGCCCCGGCGGGCTGATCAAGCAGGGGTCCGGAACCCTGATCCTGGCCGGTAACGACAGCTATACCGGCGGCACTGTCGTGCAAGGCGGCACGCTGGCGGTCACCGGCGCGGTGGCCGGCAATGTGGCGGTCTGGCCCGGCGCCGCCTTTGCGGGGAATGGCAGCGTCGGCGGGTCGCTGGCCATGCTCCCTGGCTCGATCTATCAGGCTGCGGTCGGTGCGGGCGGCACTGGCCTGATCCGGGTCGACGGCACCGCGACGCTCTCCGGTAGCACGGTCGTCGTCACCAGCACCGGCAGCACGGCGCTGGGCAGCGCCTTTCCCATTCTCACCGCGGCAGGCGGCGTCTCCGGCAGCTTCAGCGCGTTGACCGAACCGGGAAACGGTCTCGCCGCCGGCACGCGATCCGACACGCTGTACGGGCGAAATACGGTCTGGATCGCGACGACGCCGAGCCTCTACGGCAACCTCGTCGCCGCAGGCGTGCCCGAGAGCAGCAGCGAAAGCGCCATCGGTGGCGCGCTGGATGCGGTCCGCCCGGCCCCCGGCATGGCGCTGGACCCCGCCCACGCGGCGCTGTTCGGCCCGCTCTACACGCTGCCCGCCGGCGGCATCACGGTGGCTCTGGATGAGTTGGCGCCGTCGATCTACCCCGACGTGATGATCACGGCGCGCAACTCCTGGTACCTGATGGCCAACGCGGTCAGCGGCCAGATGGCGGCGCGGCGCGGTCTGGCCGCCGAGCACACCGCCAACAGCGCCCCCGGGCCGGACGGCAGCGTGATTTGGGTCAGCGGCCTCGGCGGCTACGACACCATCGGTGCGGGCGGCGGCTCGCCGGGCTTCACCGCCGGCCTGGGCGGCACGGCGGCCGGCATCGATGTGCCGGTGACTGGCACGGCGCGCATTGGTGTGGCGGTCGGAACGGTCGAGGGGCAGACTTGGTCGCAGGCCAGCGGAAACGCCTCCAGCAGCACGGCGCAGCTTGTCACCTACGGCCAATGGCTGAGCGGGATGTTGTTCACCGAGGCGCAGGTCGGGCTGATGTATCAGCAGGAGACCGTACATCGGAACCTGCCGTTGTTCAGCGCAACGGCGCAGGGCGATACCAGCGGGCTGGCTGGCGGGCGGCGGCGGCGCGCGGGCCGGCGTGCAGCAGAACCTCGGCGCATGGCTGATCGAGCCGAGCCTTGGGTTCGGCGGGTTCGATCTGCACCTGGGCAGTCTGACGGAGACCGGCGGCGGGGCACTGGCCGAGAACATCGGCGACGCGACGCTGGGCAGCGCCGAGAGCACGCTCGCGGTCAGTGCGCAACGCGGCGTCCCGCTGAGCGAGACCGTGCGGATGATCGTCAAGGCCCGGCTGGGCTGGGCGCACGAGTTCGCCGACAACACGGCCACGATTGCGGCAAGCTTCGCAGGACTGAGCGGCAGCGGCTTTGCGCTGAACAGCGCCCCGATGGGGCGGGATGCGGCGTTGGTCGGGCTGGGCGCCGACATCAAGGTGGCGTCCTGGCCGATGGCCGTGTTCGCCGGCTATGGCGGCGCGATCAACGCCAGCAGCGACGCCCAGTCGTTCAACGCCGGCATGCGATTCGTTTGGTAGGGCGAAAGAGAGCCTGGCATCGCCAAGACGAGTGCGGCTGGCGGCACGCTCGATCCCGGGGTGCTGGACGAGATGGCCGAGCCCGGCCATGACGTACTTCCGGCCATGACGTACTTTGTGTGCCGCGCGTCACTGCCGCGCGGAATGGCCGGATTCCAGCCCGGCCCTGACGGCTCAGAGACCGTGACTCGCGTTTCTGCGATGGTGGGTAATGGTGCGGGCCGACGATCATAGGCTTTGTCGATTATTCCCATTGTCAAATTCGATCGAACGTGACGGCCTGGGGACGATTGCCACCCGCGTCTCGCCGTGGCAGACTCACATGACAGTGCGCACCGGGCGCGCGCAGTGGAGACCGCCGTTCGCGCTCGCGCCACGTTGACAGTGGACTGGGCGGGTTGCACGGTTTGGAGCGGATAACGGACCCGGTGAAACAGGAATTCGGAGGTGGGAAGCGCATCATGGGTGCCGGCCCAACGACGAACAGGTCCAATGTGCAGGCCTTGCGTACGCACTTGGGTCCGGTTGTCGCACCCATGCAGCTCCCTCAGGCCACCCGCGCGCAAGTTCAAAAATTCCACGTAGGGGTCGTGCATCGGGCGTGACTCGCGAGTAGCTTATAGCTGGAAGTAAAGGAGAGGAGCATGGCCAACCAAGAAGACATCGCTTTGATGGCCCATCTGATGCGACGTGCGGGCTTCGGAGCAAGCCGCGACGAACTCGAGACGCGCGCGGCCAAGGGATACGACGCGACGGTCGAGGAACTGCTGCACCCCGACACGCAACCAGCTGTGGATCCATACACGCTGCTGCGCCATCAGCCGGCCGCGCTGCTGCCCGGTGGGCAGCCGCCGATGGGCAACGTCAACTACATGTACTATCTGGTGAACACCAAGCGCCCGCTCCAGGAGAAGATGGCGCTGTTCTGGCACAGCGTGTTCGCTACCGGCAACTCGAAGGTTGACAACTACGATCAGTTGCTGGAGCAGATCGAACTGTTCCGCAAGCGCGGCATGGGCAACTACCGCGACCTGCTGGTGACAATCGCGAAGAACCCGACGATGCTGTTCTGGCTCGACAACAACCAGAACCATGGCACCGCGGTCAACGAGAACTGGGGCCGCGAACTGCTGGAACTGTTCAGCCTCGGTGCCGGCAACTACACCGAAGTTGACGTCCGCGAGGCGTCGCGCGCCTTCACCGGCTGGACGTTTGAGACCAAGCTCCCGCGGCTTCCCTACGGGCGTTTCCCGTGGAAGTTCGAATACCGCGCGGAAGACCACGATGACGGCGAGAAGACGTTCCTCGGCCACAAGGGCAACTTCAACGGCGAGGACATCATCAACATCATCGTGCAGCAGCCGGCGTGCGCCAAGTTCATCTGCCGGCATCTGTACAACTTCTTCGTCGCCGACGAGCCGCAGGTACCGGCCTGGTCGATCGAGGAGCCGCGCGATCCGGCGGCGATCGCGATGCTGATGAAGGTCTTCCAGGACAACAAGTGCGAGATGAAGCCAGTGCTGAAGGCGCTGTTGACATCGGACTTCTTCAAGAAGGCGCGCTACCAGCACCTGAAGTCGCCGGCCGAGGTGGTCGTCGGAACGCTGCGCCTGGTGGGCGGCTATGAGCTGCCGAAGCCCGGCTACGGCGAACTGTCGATGCAGCCGTCGTACATGGGCCAGGACCTGCTGAACCCGCCGTCGGTCGAGGGCTGGCACACCGGCAAGGAGTGGATCAACAGCGGCTCGTTGATGTCGCGCATCAACTTCGTCGCGGCACAGATCGGCAATCCCGATCTGCCGGGCGTGAAGAAGATCATCGCCCGTCTGAAGGCGCAGGGCACCAAGACGCCGGAGCAGCTTGTCACCAACTGCCTTGACCTGCTCGGCCCCGTCGAGGTCGGTGCGGAGACCAAGAAGGAGTTGACCGAGGCGGCGAAGCAGTGGGGCGAGATCGGCTGGGACAACGACGCCAGCACGCAGAACGCCACACGGCGCACCGCCGAGATGCTGCAGCTGATCGCCGCGACGCGCGAATATCAGTTCGGCTGAAACATGACACGGAACGGATAGGAGGAACTACTCTATGTCGGCAACGCAGCAATCGAAGGATCCGGTGCTGGTCGTGTTGCAGCTCACGGGCGGCAACGACTACCTGAACACGGTGATCCCGTACAACAATGGCCTCTACAAGGACAACCGGAAGGCGGTCGGCATCGCCGACAGCGACATGATCCACCTGGACCAGGCGCACGCCATCCCGAACTACATGGCGCCGCTGAAGAAGTTCTGGGACGACGACAAGCTTGCGATCATGCATGGCGTCGGCTACCTCGACTCGCCGCGGTCGCACTTCCGCTCGATGGACATCTGGCACACCTGCGAGGCCGACAAGGTCGGCACCGAAGGCTGGCTGGGGCGCGTGGTGCGCGAGTTCGATCCGAACAAGGAGAACGTCGTCACCTGCGTGAGCTTCGGTCCAAGTCTGTTCCGTGCGCTGGCGGTGCCCAACGTGCCGGTCGCCTGCGTGGCCGGCCCGCTGGAGCAGTACGGCTTCCTGCCGACGATCCGCGACCAGGCGCAGCGGCTGAAGGTGCTGGAGACGTTCTCCCACATGTATCAGCCGATCGAGGGCAGCGGCGTGATGGATTACCTCGGCACCACCGGCCTCGACGGGCTGAAGGGCGCCGACATCCTGAAAGTGGCGCCGGGCCTCTACAAGTCCGACGTGCAGTACCCGAACACCACGATTGCGCAGAAGCTCAAGGGCGTTGCCCAGGTGCATCTCGCCAATCTCGGCACGCGGGTATTCTACTGCGACCACGGCAGCTTCGACTCGCATGCCGGGCAGAACCCGCTGCACGGCAATCTGTGGACCGCGGTCACCGAGGGCCTCGACGCCTTCATGACCGACCTGCGCGCCCACAACGCCGCTGACAACGTCATCGTGCTGATGTTCTCCGAGTTCGGCCGCCGCGTGCGCGACAACGGCTCGGGGACCGATCACGGCGCGGCCGGTGCGACGTTCGTGCTCGGTGAGAAGGTCAAGGGCGGCCACTACGGCGAGTATCCCTCGCTGGATGCAAGCAAGCTCGTGCAGGGTGATTTGAACCCGAGCATGGACTTCCGCGGCATCTACTCGACCATTCTCGACAAGTGGCTCCATGTGAACCCGGCGCCGATCGTGAACGGCACCTACGAGAAGCCGGCCTTCCTCCACTAGGCCGTCGGATGACTGACCGCCCGCGTTCCCGTCCAGGGGACGCGGGCGGGCGTTGGCTCTAGGTGAGGAAGGGAGGGGATTATGGCGCTAACCACAGTGGTGCGCGGCAGGGCCTATGACTGGAGCCATGCCATCGGGCGTGGCGCTGCGACCGGCACGGGCTTCAACTATGTCCAGACGATGTGCCTGAGCGGCGATGGGGATCTCTACACCGCCAATCGCGGCAACGAGAACAACTTCGGCATGCGGGTGAACCGCATCAAGCTTGGCGGTCCGGGCGATGAGGAACTGGCCGCCGAGTTCTTCCAGCACGGCCAGGGCGACGGCAAGGCCACCTGGCCGTTCGGCGTTGCCGTGGGCCAGAACAACGAGGTGTTCTGCTCGGACGAGTGGACCAACACCATCTCGGTGTTCGACAAGGACGGCAAGTTCAAGCGCAAATGGGGCACGACCGGCAGCGGCGACGGCGAACTGCTGCGCCCAGCGGGCCTCGCCGTCGAGAAGAACGGCAACGTCATCGTGGTGGACAGCGGCAACAACCGGCTGCAGGTGTTCACACCGGACGGCAAGCTGGTCGCCTCGTGCGGCAAGGGCGGCACGGGCGATGGCGAGTTCAACCAGCCCTGGGGCATCACGACCGACAAGGACGGCAACATCTACGTCGCGGACTGGAAGAACCACCGCGTCCAGAAGCTTTCACCGCAGGGCCACTTCCTGATGAAGATCGGCAGCTACGGTGCGTTGCCGCAGCCGGAGGATTCCTTCGCGGTTACCTACCTTGGACCGTTCGTTTCAAGTCTGCCGGAATCCCACTATCCCAAGGCCGGGCTGCTCAATCATCCGACCGACGTGGCGGTGGATCCGGACGGCGACATCTACGTCACCGACTGGGGCAATCACCGGGTGTCGATCTTCGAGGCGGACGGCACGCCGCTGACCAACCTGTACGGCGACGCGCAGGTGTTCTCGAAGTGGGCCAAGCAGAGCGTCGATGCGAATCCCGACATGATGAAGGCTTATCGCCGGGTTCGTAACTCGGAGCCGCTGTACCGGTTCTGCTTCCCGACGGCGGTGGATTTCAATCCGGCGACGGATGAGATCATCGTGGCCGACAGCCAGCGGAACCGGCTGCAGGTGTATCGCAAGGTGCGCGACTACCAGGACTTCCAGGCGAACCTGTAGCGGTTCGTCAGAGGCTCCCCCTCCCCTTTGGGGAGGGGGAGTTCTTGTTTGCTCGCGCGACCAGATTCTCTGGCGGGCGGTGAGTAACTCTCCGACATAGGGCAGGTTCGCCCCTGCTTCGCAGCCGTAGTGACCCACGCAAATCGCGCGTGGAGACTTGCGGCGACCACTCATTTGTCCAATCTAAGGATACGATCTAACCTATAGTGGGCGACAATGAGGGGATGCCCATGACCCTGGCAGAACTGCGCTATCTGGTGGCGGTCGCGGACCTGCGGCACTTCGGCCATGCGGCGGAGCGCTGTCATATCACGCAGCCGACGCTCAGCAGCCAGCTGCGAAAGCTGGAGGAAGGCCTCGGCGTGCAGTTGGTCGAGCGCACCACGCGCTCCGTGACCCTCACGCCGGCCGGCGAGCGGGTCGTGACGCACGCCCGCCGCATTCTCGAGGAGGCCGACCAGATCACGGAACTGGCGCGGCATCGGCATGGGGTGCTCACCAGTGTCCTGCGCCTCGGCATCATTCCCACGCTGAGCCCTTACATCCTCCCGTTGTTCCTGAACCAACTGCACCAGAGCTATCCGCACCTTCGCCTGGTTCTGCGCGAGGACCTTACCGACAACCTGCTCGCCGCACTCGAGGCGCATACGCTGGATGTCCTGCTGATTGCCTTGCCCGAGCAGACCGGCGTTCACCCGTCGATGCCGCTGTTCCGGGAACAGTTCTGCTTCGTCTGCCCGACCGGACACAAGCTCAGCAATCGCCCGGCCGTTACCGAAAGCGATCTGGCGCAGGAGCGGTTGCTGCTGCTTGACGAGGGCCATTGCCTGCGCGACCAGGCGCTGGCGGTCTGCCGCGATCAGCTCCGCGAACGGGAAACGCCGGCTGACGACTTCCGCGCGACCAGCCTCGAGACAATCTGCGAGATGGTTGCCGCCGGACTTGGCGGCACGCTGCTTCCGGCCATGGCGGTGCCGCACCTCGTAGGGAACGATCAGCGGCTGGAGGTCCGGCCGATCAATTCAGCGATGGCGCACCGGCGCATCGGCTTGCTGTGGCGTGCGAGCTTCCCACGCAGCGACGATCTGCTGGTGCTGGGCAGGTTCATCCAGGCGCAGTTGCCTGACAGCGTGGAACCGCTGGGTCCCACGATGAAGCCGCCGAACCGCGAAAGGACGGCGCGTGCGCGGGAGCAAGGCAGTGTGAAGGTTCGCTCAAACGCCTGATCACGTATGACGCTTGCATGGTTTCTGTATAGCATCACCTCCATGGCCCGCCCCGTCTGGCATCCCGATAGCCTCGCCGCGCGCCTGCCATTCCTCCGCCGCCGCGCACTGCTGACCCAGGCGACCCGCGCCTTCTTCGTATCGCGCGGCTATGCCGAGGTCGAAACGCCCTACGCGGTTCCCACTCCCGGCGAGGAGGTGCATCTGCATGCCTTCCGCACCGAACGCGAGCTTCCGGACGGTCGGCGTGAACCGCTCTGGCTGCACACCAGTCCGGAGTTCGCCATGAAGAAGCTGCTGGTGGCGGCTGTGGGGCCGATCTTCCAGATCGCCCGGGTGTGGCGCAACAACGAGGGCAGCGACCTGCACTCGGCTGAATTCACCATGTTGGAATGGTATCGGCCGGGCGCCGACATGGACGATCTGATCGAGGAGACCACGGCCTTCCTGCGCACAGTGCTACCGCCGGACGTGGCCTGCCGCGGCGTGACCACCGACCTTTCCCGCACTGAACGCCTCACCGTGGCCGAAGCGTTTTCCCGCTACGTCGGCGCCGATGTGCTGGCCACCGCCGACGATGCGCCCGCGCTGGCCGCCGCCGCCAACGCGCGCCTGCGCGCGGGAGAAACCTGGGAGGATCTGTTCTTCCGGCTTCTCCTGGAACGGATCGAGCCACGCATCGGGTGGGCGCATCCCACCTTCCTGACGCACTGGCCAGCCGCACAGGCCGCTCTGGCGCGCCGTGATCCCGGAGATCCGCGCGTCGCCGAACGGTTCGAGCTGTTCGTCTGCGGCATCGAACTGGCCAACGCCTTCGTCGAACTCACCGATGCCGTGGAGCAGCGCGCGCGCTTCGAGGCGGATCGGGCGCGGCGCAACGCGGTTTCCGGCCCCGATTGGCCGCTTGATGAGGACTTCCTCGATGCTCTCACGTTCGGCATGCCGCCGGCTGCCGGCATCGCGCTCGGCTTTGACCGATTGGCGATGATCGCCTCGGGCGCCGACCGCGTCGATCAGGTGCTGTGGCTGCCCTGATACGGCGCGATCAGGCGCGAGGAGAATCGGTTGACCCAGCCCAGCCACAGATCGTCGACGCGGGCGAACAGGTAGCCGACGCCGATGACCACCGGGGCATAGACAGCGGCCACCAGAAGCAGCGTGCCCTGGTGCGACATGGACGGCTGCAGCACGACGAACAAGCCGCATGCGACCGAGCACAGCAGCGGGAAATGGAACAGATAGACCGGGAACGACAGGCGCCCGAGCAGCCGGAACGGCGGTGACGCAAGGGATCGGCCCAGCCGATGGTTGCCGACCAGGCCGAGGATGATCATCAGGCCGCTCACCGTGTGAACGGCGATCCGGTCGAGGCGCGCCGGGCCGGGGTCGCGCACATTGGCGAAGGCGGCGTAGGCACCACGCGGCTCCAGGTAGCCGAACAGGAAAATTCCGCCCGCGATGCAGGCCAGCGCAACGCCCGGCGACAGGCGGATATCGAAGCGCGAGACGAGCCAGGCAAGGCCGGTGCCGGCCACGAACGCTATGAGATAGGGGTCGGTGAACTGAACGACGACTGCGGCCACCAGGAGGCACCAGGCTGCCGCCGCGGCGCGTGCCCGGCAGATCACCACCGCGAGGAAGAAGGTGACGAAGCTGCCGAGGAACTCGTGATGCATGGTCCAGAGCACGGGGTTGTACATGTCGGGCTCGCGGAGGAAGGCGAACAGCGAGCCTTCCCCCAGCGCGCCGAGCAGTGACGGGGCGAACCCCTGCTGCGGATGGGATCCGCCGAATGTGCCAAGCCACGCCGACTGGCTGAGCTGTGCCGCCTCGCGGTGGCGGTAGAGCCCGCAGCGGAACAGCAGCCAGGACAGCAGCACGGCGAGCATCACGAGGCAGACCAGACGCAGCCAGCGCTTGGCGGCGGCGCGCATCACGATGTCGGTGTGGCCCGAGCGGAAGAAGCCGAGCGGCAGGACGAAGCCGGACAGCACGAAGAACAGCGTGACCGCGGCGGGTCCGTCGATCGATGCGAAGCTGACGCTGCCGAGCATGGCGGAGGACTGGTCGAAGCCGTCCACGATGCCGAGCTTCGCCGGATCGAAGGCCCACAGGAAATGCCACGCGACGACGATGAAGGCTGCCAGACCGCGCAGTGCTTCGAGTTGCACCAGCTTGCTGTCCGCGGGCGCGGCGGCAGCGCTTGGCCGGGCCAGAGCCTCGGCACCCGCGATATACGATCCGTCCGCCTGTGCTCCGCTGGCCATGGCCCGAACAAGGCGAGGAATCTGACCTCAATGTGACGCGTGCGGGCACTTCGCTGTGAGGCTTCGCTTGCGCTACGTCGGGCCGCCGGGGAATTCACTGGCGGCTTGGGTGCAGTCAAGGTTACGCAACTAGGCGTGGTTACGGGGCCGGTGATGCTGCGGCGGTCGAGAATACGCGCGACGAGGTGCGGCTGCTCGGCGAGCAGGTCAACGCGATGGAGCGGCAGATCCAGCGGCTGCAGACCGACATGCGCCAGATCAAGGGCGAACCCTGAGCTGTCGCAGCGCTGTCTCAAAGTATTATTCCATGCGACATCCTCCCATGGAGTGATCCCGCGCGCATCAGGCAGCCTCGGCCGGTTCGCGCGCGATGGCGTCCAGTTCGCGCAGCACCGGCGTCGCGCCGTTGACCAGCGTCTCGACGAAGAAGGGATCGGGCGGTGGGACGGCGGGGTCGAGCCCCGTCATCAGCGGCAGTCCCTGGCGGCCGTTGGCGCGGATGCGGGCGGCGTCGTCGAGGTGGGTGATGGCGTAGATCTCCGCCTCGAAGACGGCGTTGCGCGGCGGGGCGGGCTCCGGCGCGGCCGGCGGCGGCGCGTCACGGGAAACGGCAGGGGCGGGCGCCTCGGCGGCGAGCCGCATCATCTGCTCGCGTTCCGGCATCAGCCGGATGCTGCGGTGCTGGCGCATCATGGAGGCGGCCTGGGCGCGGCAACGGAACACGATGGCGAGTTCGTCGCTGTGCTGCGCGGCGAGGCGGAAACTGTCCATCGCGTGGGCGTCGGCGGCGACGACGTCGACGGCGAGGCGGGCCTCGTAGGCGGTGGCGGGGCGCAGATCGGCGACCGCCATCATGGCGATGTCGTTGCGGGCGGCGCGTGATTCGGGTGTGTCGGGGACGGGCGGCGGCAGGCTGGAGCAAAGGCGGGCGTAGGCTTCGCGGGAGATGGAGGGAGAGAGGGTGTGCATGGCTGGGGTGGTCCGTTGGTGGGGAAGGGGAGGGGAGGTAGGCATTAGAAAAGGCAATTTCAACAGTTAGTTTTATTAACTGGAATGAGACCAAACGGTGTCGAGCGGCTTGATCGATTACCAGTGGCAGGTATTGGTTTCCTTGCGTCTGTGGCTCAGCCTACGGGCGAATGAGAGTGTCGGCGTCGTTGGGTCAGCCGCAAACAGGTCAGACGACTGTTGCGGAATTCAAGATTTCTGCTTCAGTTCCACATTCCGCACTGTGCCGATGCACAGGTAAATATCTCCCCAGCCTTTAGTTGGCAGCATCGCAAGGCAAGATTCTAAACGCAGATGCAAGAAGATTCACGCAGATACACGCAGATGGCGTCAGGCTAAATGATCTGCCGGGGCGTGTGATCGGCTGCGCGTTTACTGTACTCAATACGCTTGGGACGGGCTTCCTGGAAGAGGTCCATGAGAGTGTGTCGGCAACTAAAGTGCGTGCTGCTTGGCTCGTGGTTGCGCAGAAATGCAGCGCCAGTGTGCACGAAATGACGCAGTGGTCGGCGAGTACTTCGCGGAGCCATCTCCACTACTAACCTTCCAAATCACCGCAGCCTGCGGTGATATTCCGATAGACAGCCGATAACGCGCTGGGTCGCTTGACAGTATCCTTCAAGGGTTATCGCACTCAGGTGATTGCACCGACGCAAGGCAAGGGGGAACCGCAAATAACGCAAAAAACGCAAATGCAGGTTGCAGCGGCATTGCCTCAAGTCTGGCCCCCTGGCCGGGCAAGCGAGCCATTTGCGTTATTTGCGGTTCCCCTTCCTGTTGCCTGATCCAGCCTGAAACTGACATGGCGAGGCACCCGTGCGACCCTCGCTTTGGTTTGGTTGCGGCCAACGGCTGCGCTGTGTGTTCAGCGTGCATCTGTCTTCATCTGCGTTTGAACCTTCCTCGTCCCGCGGCGTCACAAGGCTCGCAGAGCGGGGCCGAGACCGTGCCCGATCGCAGTCTCTGCTGGTCACGGCTTGAACCTGCTCAATCGGTCAGAATCACTGTGCACGGGTACAAGTAACGCGGCGAGTGAGCCGCTAGCTTCGGCTGCGTGCACGCCATCAACCGGCGTGGTGTCTGGATCTGCATGAAGCGCGAGCTGCGCAATGTGCGCGAGCAAGATAGCGGCGCGATCGCCACCTGTTCCTTACTTGTGCGCCAGTTATCTCGGTGTTGCCGGGTGACTCGCAGGCTGATAACTATCGGTGCGACCATCATTTGCAGCAGATTCAAATGGAAAGCAGCATGACCACAGCTTTCGATAAAAAAGTGGCACTCGTCACCGGAGCTGGCGGTGGCATCGGCCTGGCGACGGCGGATGCCTTCGCCAAGGGTGGTGCATCCGTGGTCCTTGCCGATCGCGACGAGGAGACGATCGGCAAGGCGGCCGAGGGCCTGCGCGCAGCGGGGCACAACGCGATTGGTGTCACCTGCGACGTGACGGATACCGCTCAGGTCGAGGCGATGATCAATCGCACCGTCAGCACCTATGGGCGGCTCGACGCAGCGTTCAACAACGCCGGCGTGAATTCCGAGGCTGCCGCGTTTCTGGAAACCAGCGACGACGAATTCGAACGCGTGATGGCCGTGAATTTGCGTGGCGTGTGGAACTGCATGAAGGGCGAACTTCGCCAAATGATGGCGCAGGGCAGTGGCGCGATCGTCAACTGTTCCTCGATCGGCGGCTTGAAGGGTTCCAGAGGACGCAGCGCGTATTCCGCGAGCAAGCATGCGGTGATCGGTCTGACGCGGAGCGTCGCACTCGACTATGCCGCCAAGGCCATCCGCATCAACGCGGTTTGCCCGGGAATGGTCAAAACGCCGATGGCAGTCTTCGTCACGAAGAATTACGATCCGGAGATCGTGGCGCGGATGGTGGCGCAGGAACCCATCGGACGCTTCGGCGAACCGGAAGAGATCGCCGCTGCCGTGGTATGGCTTTGCAGTCCGGCCGCGAGCTTCATGGTGGGTCATGCGATGGCGGTCGATGGCGGTAGTCTCGCCGGATGATTGCTGGGGCGGACTGGACGGTGCAGGGCCAAGGCGGAGAGCCAACAGTATCGCTCTTCGAGTCAAAAAGGTGCGAAGGCGGGCGGCTTTAGAGTGCCGACGCAGGACGGGTCGGGGGCGGTGGGGTCGGCGAGCAATGATGTGATGACCGTCTGCGCGCATGGCGATTGAGGGGCCACGAAATGCCCGATGCCGGGGATGCTGATGATCGTCGCCTTTGACAGCCGCGCCGCCGCGGCCTTCGCCCCGGCAAGCGACGTCAAAGTATCGAAGCTGCCGGAGATGAGCAGCGTCGGTATGCTGCTCGCGACGGGCTGGCGCATGGCCGCCGGGGCGGCGGGGACCTTCCAGACATCGCGGCAGTCCTGGTTGATATAGGCCCAGCCGCCGACAGCCTCGCGTTGCACCGACGCCGGATAGTCCGGAAATGCTTCCCGGCCCGCAGCGGCGAGATCCTGCGGCGTCGCGAACGGGTAGGCTTCGCGACAGCTGACGCCATAGGACAACCCGAAGCCGAGGGCAGGGACGCCCGGACCGGGTGGCGGTGCCCGGACTGCGCGATCCTTGGCGATCGCCTCGATCGCATCGGGGCGGCCGGCGGCGAGCCCGTCGATCCGATCCGGCGCGGCCTGCAGCAAGGGCACGGCATAGTTCTGGTTGTGCAGCCAGTCGATGAGTGCGCCGCCGTCGAGGACAACTTTGACGGCTTTGGCGGTGGCCGGGTCGCTGACGGTCGTCGTCAGGGGCGCGGCCTCGAGTTTGTTGACCAGCCGGGTGAAGGTTGCTGCGAGATGCGGATGGGCGGCGTTGCAGGCCGCCTCCGCTGCGCAGGCGTGGAACAGGTTGTCGAAGCCGGCGCGTGCGTTCTGCCAGTTGCCGGGGATGGTGTAGGTCGTCGGCAGGACCGAATCGAGGATGACGCTACGGATGCCCTCGGGGTGGTCGCGCATCAGCGTCTGCGCCAGGTAGGAGCCGTATGAGGTCCCGTAGACATTCCACGCGGCAATGCCTAGCGCCTCGCGGAGGTCGGCGACATCAGCGGCGCTTTCGGTCGAATTGTAGGCGCTGAGGTCGGCGCCGGTGGCGGCGAGTTCCCGGTGGCAGGCTTCCGTCGCCGCCAGATGGGCGCGCTCGGTTGCCGCGGAATAGAAGCGGAGGCCGAGAAGCTCTCGGTCGAAGTTATCGGCGGACGCGCAGGTCAGCGCGGGCTGCGAGAACATGGTGCCGCGCTGGCTCACCACCAGGATATCCCGGTCGCTGATGAAGTCGGCAGCGATGAGACCGTTGACCTCCAGGGGGGCGATGTCGCCTGGGCCGCCGGACAGATAGACGATGGGATCGGCCCGCTTCCCGGCTGAGTGCGCGGGGTATTCCGCGACCATGAGCCGAATTGTGCGACCGGCCGGTCGGCTGCGATTTTCCGGGACGACGAGGTAGAAGCAGCTCGCTTTGGCCAGCTGTTCGGCGCCCGGCAGATTCGGGCACGGCGCGGGTTCGAAACGCGGCACCGCACGTGTGGTCGGCGGCGCGTTCTGCGCGGAGGCCAGTGGGGCGAGGAATGCCACGCACGACGCTGTGGCGATCAGGGCACATCTGACTCGGAGCACACGGGTCGATCGCATGGTGGCGGCCTCGTGTGCTTCAATTATATGAAACACGGCGGACGGGCATTAAACGGGTCGGCTACAGTACGGCCGGCTCCTCTTGTTGTCATCCCCGCGAAAGCGGGGATCCAGTTGCCGCCTGGGTCCCCGCTTCCGCGGGGATGACAACAACAGAAGCAGATCTGGTGGCAACTGATGCAATTAATTCGGCGCCGATCCTAACCATGTTGGAGCCGGTCGCTTCCCGACCCGACTATGCTATCATTTGACAGCATGGCTGACGATCTTGCGCTCCACCTCGACATACTTCCGAAGCCGCAGCGTCGGCTTTGGGATGAGCTTGGCGCCGTTCCTCCGGAATTTGTGCTGTATGGCGGGACGGCGGTCGCGCTGCATCTCGGCCACCGCCGATCCGCGGACTTTGACTTTTTCGGCAATCGACCATTCGATCCGGCGAAGCTGACAGCATCCATTCCGTTCATGACCGCTGCGACGATCACGCAGCGCGAGCCGAACACCGTGAGCGGCATCGTTTACCGGGGCGGGCCGGTGAGGCTGTCTTTTTTCGGAGTGCCGGGCCTGCCGCGCCTTGCACCGCCTCATGTCGCGCCCGACAATGGGCTGCAGATCGCATCCCTGCTCGACCTTGCGGGAACCAAAGTAAACGTGGTGCAGCTCCGCGCCGAAGCCAAGGACTATCGGGACATCGACGCCATTCTTCGCGACGGGCGGATTGACCTTCCGACTGCGCTGGCAAGCGCGCAGGCACTCTACGGCCCGCAATTCAATCCGCAGATTGCGCTCAAGGCGCTGTCATTCTTCGATGAGGGAAACCTGCGCCGCCTTGCGAAGGCGACCAAGGATCGTCTCGCCAAGGCGGCGCGCGAGGTTGATCTTGACCGCCTGCCGGCGATTGCCCGCGCCGTTCACGCCGGCACAAGCAGCAGGCGGCTCCGGTGAGGCCGATCCCGCTCAACCCCGACACGGAAGCGGTCGCGCGGCGGGTTGTCTGGTTCGAGGAACCCGCCGAAGCGCTCGAAGACCCGATCCGCTTCATGGCCTACGCGATGAAGCACGCCGTGCATGATGATATGAAGGTGCTGCGCCGCTATGTGTCGGACGAGGATTTCCGCGAAGCGCTCGACAAAGCGCCGCCTGGCATCATCGACCCGCGATCATGGGCCTACTGGAATAACAAAATGGGCCGCTATCCTGCCCCGCCGTTGCCAAAGCGCACGTTCGGATAACGAGCCTGTTGTGTAATTCAGGCGTTTCGCAGCAAAATAAATGAGAGAGAATTCAATAATGCTGCGTCTTGCAGTTTGCATGTCTGGGTTGGTGTGTCTTTCCATGGTTGCCCTGGCCGATGGGGATCGTTGGGCGACAACCTTCGTTTCCGGCAACCCTTACCAGATTGCAGCTCGGTGCTACGCTGCCGGAATGTACTATCCTCGCGTATGGAGCCGGGCCGACGAGGACCGTATGCTTATGGAGATCATGGATAAAGACCCGCACCTGAACGCCGAATTGACGAGGCAGCACTTCGACATTCGACCAGACGAGAAAAGACTCAACTTGTTGACAGTGGTGCTGGGCGAAATGTATTTGAGCGCCTCGGATTTCACCCGCTATCCGCTGGATGTGATGAAAGTGAGAGCCGAATGCAATTCCTTCCTCAATTCCCATGGTGTTGCGACGTTCCCATGAGTACCTTCGCTTTGCCGAGATCAAACGTCAGTCCGGAGAGGATATCAAGGTATGGAAGATAGGAATTATCCCGTGGCTCGACCGTGTCCGCATTGCGGAAATGTCGCAGCTAAACTAATGCCGCCGCTGGGTGACTACAGCGAGTATATTTGCCCCAACTGCGGCACATATTGTATTAGCGGCACGATGGAGAGGCACATTGAAATCGGAACAGCCGACCCGAAGCCGGCTCGCATTGAGGAGCGGAATGGGCGTCGGTGTTTGGTATCATAGGGGACTACTATTGCCATTATTGCACGTTATCCAACAGGCGACTTGGCTCGTTATCTAACACATGCCCGCGCTATACTCCGACGATGACAAAGCTTCTCGATCACGCGCTCGCGGCCGTGCGCAATCTGCCGCCGGGCACGAGCAGGGCAGCATCGCCCGCGCCCTGGTGCGGCTGACCGGGACGGATGACGAGCCGCCGGTCGTGCTCTCGACTGACGAACGCGCCGCTATCACCGCTTCGAATTCCGCCGGCGGGCGCGGCCAATTCGCGAGCAACGAGCAAGTGCGGGCCGCGTGGGCCAAACAAGGGTTTGTGAACCTACATTGCGGCCCGTCCGCCGCAAAGCACGCGGCGCGGTCGGCGTTGGTATCAGATCAAGTTGCGCCGGCGCTCCAGCTCGGCTTCGCTCGGTTCGGCCAGCTGGAAGTCGCCGGTCCTGACCTCGCCGGCGGGCTCGTAGTTCGCCACGATCACCCCGGTCGGATAAGCCTGCGACTTCACCAGCTTCAGCCCGACAGGAACGGCGCCATCGCCAAAGAGGCGCTTGCCCTTGCCGAGCACCACCGGGAAGATCAGCACACTGAATTCATCCACGAGGCCGTGCTTCCACAGCGTCTGGAGCAGGTCGCTCGAGCCTTGGACCAGAAGGTCAGGGCCATCCTCGCCCTTCAGCGTCTTCAACGATGCGACGATGTCCCGGCCCAGCCAGCGGCTGTTCTGCCAGCTCAGCTTCGGGCTGGAGCGTGAAGCGACGTATTTCGTCACCTGGTTGAACAGTCCGGCGATCGGATCGTTCGGATCGCCGACAAAGGGCCAGTGCGCGGCGAAGATGTCATAGGTCTTGCGGCCGAGCAGCAGGTCGAAGGGGCGTCCGAAGATTTCGCCCATGGAAGCGCCGAGCGCTGCGTCGAAATGGGGCGCGGTCCAGCCGCCCAGCGCGAAGCCGCCGGTCGGGTCTTCCCGCGGGCCGCCAGGCGCCTGCATGACACCGTCGAGGCTGGTGAATGTGGCAACGATGATCTTGCGCATGGTGGTCTCCTGCTTGAGTGCGGTCTCGACGCCCTGAGGACGCATCGCGTTGCGTCGTGCCGACAGGCGAATACACGTTTTGCGCTGCGACCAAGCCGACCGTTCGTGTCACACCGAGCGCCCTAGATGTTGACGTACGGCACTTGCGCCACACACGTCATGGCCGGGCTTGACCCGGCCATCTGTTCCGACACTGCTGCTGCAAAGATGGCCGGGTCAAGCCCGGCCATGACGGTTTGGTGGTGACGCCGCGTCTGCCCGGAGAGTCAACCTTTAGGGCGCTTGGTGTCAGTTCAACCGGGTCTGGCATCCGCGAGGCGCTGCTCGGCAAGTTGCCGGTATTCGGGGTCGCACGCAAAGCGGTCGAACAGGCTGTGGCGCTTGATGCCGGCCGCTCTTTCGAAGGTTTCGATTATCTGCCTGAGTCCCCTCTGGATTCTGGGGAACTCGTTTGGATCTTCGACATCATTTGTGATGAACGGCGTCACCCGCTTCAGGTACTCGACTTCAACGACAACCTGTCCGCCTTCCGTCACGCCGACGCGCAACGCGGCGAAATTGGGCGCTCTCAGCGCCGCCATCGTGGCGTACACCGGTTTTTCCGCATCTCCATCGGACATTGGGTTGAAGGCGTAGGCCCATCTCGACCGCATGTCATGCGCATAACCCGGCGTTGTTGCTGCGAATGCCTGAAGCACTTCCTTCAAGAAGAGAACAAACTGTTCCCGGAATGGCTCTTTGGATCGATTATGACCAATCGTTGGGTCCATATCGTCTACCCGCCGCCGCTCACCCCGCCCGTGCCGCCGCGATCGCCGCATTCAGCGCGCGCACGCCGGCGGCCGGCCCGTCCGGATGCCCCCACACCGCGCCGACCACCGCCAGAAAATCGGCGCCGGCCTGCACCAGCGGGGGGCAATTCGCCGCGGTGATGCCGCCGATCGCGCAGCATGGCAGCTCCATCAGCTCCGACCACCACGCCAGGATTTCCGGATCGATGGTTCGGGAAACCTCCTTGGTCCCGGACGGAAAGAACGCGCCGAATGCGACGTAGTCCGCACCATCCTCGCCCGCGGCCATAGCGAGATCGCGGCTGCCCTTGCAGGTGACGCCCAGCGTCGCATCGGGCCCGATCAGCGCGCGGGCCTCGCGCGCCGAAAAATCCTCCTGCCCGACATGCGCGCCGTCGCAGCCGGTTTCCCGGACCAGGTCGGCACGATCGTTCAGCAGGAACGCCACGCCGCGCGACTGCGTCACCGGGCGCAGCACATCGATCGCGCGGCGCCAGGCGTCATCGTCCACGTCCTTCAGGCGAAGCTGCACCGCCGCAACGTCGCCCGCATCCAGTGCGGCAGCGAACTGGTCGGCGAACGCAACGGGATCGAGCCGCGGCGGCGTGATCAAATAGAGGCGGCAGCCGCCGTGGCCGCCGCCCATGTCCGCCACGGATCAGGCCTTGTTGAGATAGATGTCGATGATCTTGTTCAGCATCTCCAGCGCAAGCTCCTTCGGCCGCTGGAACGTGTTGCGGCCGATGATGCTGCCGTTGGCGCCGCCGTCGCGCAGGCCGCGGATCTCTTCATACACGCCGTCGAGGTCCTTCGCCTCGCCGCCGGAGAACACCACGACGCGCTTGCCGTTGAACGCGCATTGCATGATGTGCTCGACGCGCTTGGCGAGCGTGGAGCCGTCGATCTTCTCGTAGCTCTTCTTCGCGGCTTCCAGGCTGACCACCGCGGTCGGCGGCTTCACCTTGATGATGTTGGCGCCCATCAGCGCCGCCATCTGCGTGGCATAGGCGCAGATGTCGAGCGCGGTCTCCGCCGCGCGATCGAGGTTGCCGCCGCGCGGATAGCTCCACACCACCACGGCCAGGCCGTTCGCCTTCGCCTCTGCTGTCAGCTCGCGCAGTTCCTCTAGCTGCGGATACGCATATTCGCTGCCCGGATAGATCGTGAAGCCGATCGCCGCGCAGCCGAGGCGCAACGCGTCCTTCACGCCGGCGGTGACCGCCTGGTCCTTGTTGGTGGCGAGCGAGTTGGCGCTGTTCACCTTCAGGATGGTGGGGATCTGGCCGGCGAAGGTGTCAGCGCCCTGCGCGATCATGCCGAGCGGGGCGGCGTAGGCGTTCAGGCCCGCCTCGATCGCAAGCTGGTAGTGGTAGTGCGGATCATAGGCCGCCGGATTGGGCGCGAAGCTGCGCGCGGGACCGTGCTCGAAGCCCTGATCGACCGGCAGGATCAGCACCTTGCCGGTGCCGCCCAGCTTCCCGGTGGACAGAATGCGCGCGAGGTTGGCTTTCACGCAGGGCGGATCGCCCTCGTACCAGTCCAGGATTTTCTTCACTTTCTGCGTGATGCGCATGTGGACGATCCTCCTTGCTGAAGGCTGTGGGCGATCTCACGCGTACTAGCCCAGGGCGTCGCCGCTGTCACCCGGGGCGGTTCGCACCTGCAACCAATCGTGTAGCCGGCGGCCCGCGTTCCGGTGAGCCATATCCAGCGCTGGCGGACGCGAGGACAGCACCTCGCCGCCAAGTGACGCGGCGATCGCGGCGACGGACTGCCAGCCGGGCGAAATCGGGCTGAGCACGAGCTGGCGCTGGCCGATGCGCAGCGCCCCGAGCGCCAAGCCCGGCGCATCGGCGCAGTCGAGGATGTCGTCGATCGGAACGCCGGGGTATTCGCCGCGGGCGTGCTCGATCACCGCGCGCCACCAGCCGCATCCGGCAAACAGCGCGGCGCCGGGCGCGGACAGCAGCGTCACGGAACGGCCGATGGCGAGCACCATGCGCGCGTGCACCAGACCGTGGATGACGACGGCAGGATGCCGATCACCGGTCACCGATAACTGCTTGACGTTCAAGCGATTGGCCATTTTTAGTTCCAGCGAGATTGCAGCCGGGGCAGGGTTCGGCGTAAAGCCTGAGGCCGAGGGGGCCAGGCAATGGCGAGCGACACGGAAGACCCGGATGCGTTGGCGGACCGGCTGGAGGCAGCACTGGAACGGATCGCGCAGGCGGCGACGCGCGACGCGTTGCAAATCCCTGATCAGCCCGTCTCGTTGCACACCGAAGAAATTGCTGCGCGACTCGACGGGATGATCGATCGTTTGCGGACAGTGCTCGGCGGCAAGGCCGATTGAACCCGGGGGCAAGGATCATTCGATGGCGCAGGTTACCGTTCGCATCAACGGCTATGCATACACCGTCGGCTGCCAGGACGGCGAAGAACAACATCTGCTGGCAATGGCCGGCGAGGTCGAACGGCGGATCGAGACGATCCGGGCATCGGCCGGACCGAGCGGCGAATCGCGCATGCTGGTGATGGCGTCGCTGCTGATGGCGGATGACCTCTACGAGATGGAGCAGGCGCTGAAGGCGTCGCGGGCGGGTCAGCCGACGGACGCGAAGCTCGGCCGGCGGCTCGGCAAGC
>DATMND010000031.1:0-13074 GCA_035569235.1 Acetobacteraceae bacterium
CGTCGGGCCCGGTGATCTCGGTGACGACCTTGCGCTCGGTCCGACCCGCCAGATAGGGGCAGGGCAGGGGGGCCGTCGTGTAGAAGAACTGCGGCCGGCGCGGGGGTCTGTAGGTCATGCGTAGGGCGATCCGCCTTGCATATTCCAGGAGCCGAGCCCCCGGGTCAACGCCCTCGACCGCACCACGACGAGGCCGCTGAGCAGGTCGTGCAGCGTGCGCCGGTGCACCGTGAACAGCGCGACCAGCAGCAGCAGCCCGCTGGTGGCCAGCGTGACGTAGAATAGCAGCGTGGACACCAGCGCCTGCACCGGCGTCGGGCGTCCAAGATCGTCGTTGCGGCGGACGACCAGGCCAAGCGCCTGCTGGCCCGGCGTGGCCGAAGCGGGACCTGCCAGGAACACCATGTGGTAGCAGAACGGCACGAATGGCAGGATGCCGAGCAGCGGCAGGCCGAGGCCCAAGGTCAGCAGGCCGAACAGGACCAGCGCGAACCACAGCGCCACGAAGATCAGCATGATCAGCAGAACGTCGATCAGCCAGGCGAATACGCGGCGCGTCAGAACGCCCTCGATCAGCAGGTCCTCGTCCAATGAGCTCATGCGATAGATCATGGTGTCAGCCGGATGGTTGCCGTGGTTGCGTCAGGCGTTGGGCCAAGCGTGATCGTCGCACCATCGCGCCAGCGGGCCAGAAAATCGCGGGCATGCCGGCTGAGCGGATTGCCCGACTGGCCCGGGGCCACGATGAACAGCGAGCGGTCGAGATCGGCCAGATCATACACCGCCCGATACGCCGCTCCATGCACTGATTGGAACTGGCCGTATGCGATGCCGCCGCGATCGATCGTGGTGTCGTCGCCGGGGCTCGGGATGCTGAGCGTGGTCAGTGGGCCGAGAACGGGAAGGGCGCGCAACACCGGATGGGCGAAGACCGCGGGGTGGGCGTCGCCCCAGCGCCACCGCGCCGGGTCGTTGCCGAAGCGCCCGGTCAGATCCCGCGTGGCCTCGGCGAGCGCTGCGTTCAGGGTCGCGGTGCAGTCGCCGCCGCACCAGTGCGCCCCGGCCGGGGACAGGACGTAGGCAACGAATTCCGCCAGCGGCCAGCCGTCGTTCGTGCCAATGCCGGCCTGTTGCAGCACGAGGCCATAGAAGTGCTGGACCCAGGCGTTGAAGATCAGCGGCTGCGGCTTGTCCATGGCCATGCTGCCGTCCCAGTCCTTCAGCAGCCCCTGGGCGCGCCGCGCGGCGTCGGCTTCGGGGGTGGGAACGGCCAGCAGGGCCGGCAGAATCTCGCGTGCGAAGCTCGATCGCACGTCGATCTGCATGCGGGCGAAGTCGCCCGCCGTATGCTTGTCCGACCGGTCGAGCAGTTCGCGGACCCGGCGCGCACGCCAATCGGCGAACCAGTCGCGCCCGAGGAATATCGGAAAGTCGGGCGGAGCAATGCGGTCATTGGTGTTGACCAGCCGTCCGCTCGTGGGCTCGACGACGCGGGGAAGCCGATCGCCCGACGCCCAGCCGATCCAGTCGTGCGAGCCATCGCCGGGCACCGGCGCGGACCCGTCGCCCGCACGCCGGATCGGCACCCGGCCGGTCACAAAGAGCGCAATCTTCTCGCGGTCGGCAACCAGCAGGTTCTGCACCGGCGTGGATATCAGGGCGGCGGCCTTCTCGGCGGCCACGACGTCCCGAGCCTGATTAAGCGCGAGCAGGCCGGCGGCGGCGGTATTGCCGGGTGCCAGATTGGCCATGGCAACCGCCAGGATCGGTCCGTCGCTGTCGCGCAGGTCGCTGATGACGGGGCCGTGGCGCGTCTCGCGCACTGTCAGCAACCGGTCGGGCTCGCCGCGCACCTTGATGCGCTCCTCGTGCACCGTGAAAGGGCGCGGTCCTTCGGGCGTTTGGTAAAGGCCTTCGCCCGCGGGCGCCTCGATGAACACGTCCTGCACATCGGCGCCAGTCGTCGTGAAGGTCCAGGCGATATGGCCGTTATGACCCAGGACGATGCCGGGAACGCCAGGTGCGGTGCCGCCGGCAAGCACGCCGTCCGGTGTCTCGATCCGAGCCAGGTACCAAATGCCGGGGAAGCCGAACGCAAGATGCGGGTCGCCGGCAAGCAGCGGCGCGCCGGTCGCGGAGTGGCGGCCGTCCACCGCCCATTCATTGGAAGCCGAGCCTGGCAAGGTGTACGGGTCGGGGAAGCGTGGCAGCAGTGTCAGCAGATCGCCGATGGCATCCGCGTACTGTTGCGTTGCCGCTATTGCCGCTTCGGGACGGGACGGGCCCACCGCCGGTGGCCAGAGCTCGTCGATCTTCTGTTGTGGGATGTGGCTGGCCAGCGACAGGCGAGTGAGCTCGGTGCGATAGTTGAAGGACAGAAACTGCCCCATCGTCTCGCCCCAGAGCAGGCTGTCCACCGGCTCCCAGGGTTCGGGCGCACCGAGGTACAGAAACTCCGGCGCGCTGAAACGTCCGCGCGCCTCGATCCAGGCGTTCACCCCGCGGGCATAGGCTGCCAGAACCGCACGCGTCTCCTCGGGTAGCGCGGGAAAGTCTTCCACCGCTCGTCGCCGCAGGCCGAGCGTGCGCATGGTGCGGTCGTAGGCGAGTGTTGCCGGACCGGCGATCTCCGACAGGCGGCCGGAGGCAGCGCGCCGCATCAGCTCCATCTGGAACATCCGGTCGCGCGCGTGCACAAAGCCGAGCGCTGCGGCGGCGTCGGTTGTCGAGGCGGCGCGGATGCGCGGAATGCCGTCGGGATCGAAGCCGATATCCACCGGGCCGGACAGCCCGGCGATGCGCGCCTGCTGCGAGCGTGGCGGCAGGGTGAGCCAGAGGATGCCGGTGGCGACCGCTGCCACGAGAAGGACGATGACGCCGAGTGTGGTCAGCAAACGGCGCAGCAGCCGGAATAACGAGTGCATGGCGCTCACATAGGCCGGGCGATGCGCGAAAGGAAAGTCGCCTTGGCAATTCAACAGCCGCCGCCCTAGGCTGCGGCGACGACAGGGGGACGGCCATGACAGGATCGACTGGAAGCGGTGCCGCGCCGGTTGTGCGCGAACTGGAGAAGATCACGATCAGGTCCGATACGCGCGACGTGCTCGCCCACGCGGCGAAGGAAGCGCGCAAGCTGGCGGACTACTTCATCGTCGACATCGACGCGCATGTGACCGAGACCGCGTTCTGGTCCGACATTACCGACCGCATCGACAACGACTACATCCGCCACGCCACGAAGTCGTTCAGGGACCGCGGCGGCTCGCCGCCGGGACTGCTGAACGCGCAGCCTGGCATGCTGTACCAGGACCTGTTCGGCCGCATCCCGCACCAGCAGCAGCAGGCGGAGGCGGTGCCGGGCGATGGCACGCATCGCCAGGTGGAGCTGACCAGGCGCGCGATGGACAGCATGGGCATCGACTACACGGTGGCGTTCCCGACGCCGATGCTGCTGCTCGGGATGCATCCGCAGGCCGAGGTGGAGGTCGCGTTGGGGCGGGCGTTCAACCGCTGGCTGGTCGAGGAATTGCTGCCGCGGGAGCCGCGCATCAAGGCGATGATGTATCTGCCGTTCAATGATCCGGACTCGTGCGTCGAGGTGGTCGAGGAGTTCGCCGATCAGCCGGGCGTGATCGGCTTTACCGTTGTCTCCACCCGCTACAAGCCGGTGCATCACAATAGCTACATGCGTCTCTACGCAGCGTTGCAGGCGGCGGACAAGCCGCTGGCGTTCCACTCCGGCTTTCACTGGGGCGACGAGTCGATGAAGCAGATGAACCGCTTCATCTCGATGCACGCGATCTCGTTCTGTTACTTCAACATGATCCATTTGACCAACTGGATCATCAACGGCATTCCCGAGCGGTTTCCCAAACTGAAGGTGATCTGGGTGGAAAGCGGCCTCGCGTGGGTGCCGTTCATGATGCAGCGGCTCGATTCGGAATACATGATGCGGACATCCGAGGCGCCGATGCTACGGCGGCGGCCGAGCGAATACATCCGGGACATGTACTTCACCAGCCAGCCGCTGGAGACCAGCAATCTCAAGCTGACGCAGGCGACGATGGAGGCGATCAAGGCGGATACGCAGCTGCTGTTCGCCTCGGACTGGCCGCATTGGGATTTCGATGTTCCGGCGTCGATCACCAATCTGCCGTTCCTGTCGGAACAGGCGAAGCGCAATATCCTTGGCCTGAACGCCGCCCGCGCGTTTGGATTTGAGGTGCCGCCGAGCAAGCTTGCGAAGGTGCCGGACCCCGAACCGGCGCTCGCCAAGTGAGCTTGGGTGCCGAGTTCTGCGACGCGGTGGCCGCCGCCTTGCGGAGCGGCGACCTGGACGCAATTCCGGACGAGGAATTGCAGCGTGTGCTGACGGCGGCGGTGAAGGCGTACGCTGCCAAGGCCGAAGCGGCGGACGGCGAACTCGCGCCATTCCAGGCGAATGCAGTCACCGCGACCGAAACGGCGGTGACCGCGTGCGCTATGATCCGCGCCGCCGATCTCAATCTGTTCGACATTGCCATGTGGTTCCAACGCCCGGTGGCCAGGTCATGATGGGAGAACATCGATGAGCGACGTCAGAATTGGCGCCGTCAGCGAATTGGCCGATGGCGATTATCGCATCGTTGCGGTCGGCGAATTGGAGGTCGGCATCTTCCGGCTTGGCGAACGTCTCGTGGCGTACGAGAACCGCTGCCCGCATCACGGCGGACCTGTGTGCCAGGGCAAGCTGTTCAACGGCGTTGAGGAGATCATCATGCCGGACCAGACCAGCCGCGGCCTGCGCTTCACGAAGGACCGGCATGTGGTGTGTCCCTGGCACGGCTACGAGTTCAATCTCGACACCGGCTGCCATCCGGGTGATCCGCGCGTGCGCCTGCGGCCGATACCGGTGCGTGTGGCGGACAATGCCATCTACATCGAAACGCCGGGGTGAGGCGAACGATAGGGAGCGATCAATTGCTGTGCCGCACGATTTGGTCGCGGAGAATTTTTCACCGCAGAGGCGCAGAGTTCGCGGAGCAGGTGAGCGTATGAGTTGGCCTGTCGGGTCATCGGGGGCAGCGTTTGAAGTGCGTCGGGCTCTCGTAAATATCGACTTCTCAGCGACCTCTGCGCCTCTGCGGTGAATTTTCTCCCGAACTCAATCAAGCGATCGGCTGCGGATAGAGACGCACGGTGTCAGTACACTCCCCGCTGGGGCTACGACCTCTGCGCAATCAGCGCCCTCCGCTATTCGGCGGCCGCCATCAACGGCGGCGCCTCGATGTAGCCCTGGGCCAGCCGTCGCCCGGTCTCACGGAGCAGCCTTTTGTCCAGCTCGGGCGTCTTCGCCGGCGGCACGCGCACGACGGTATCGTTGCAATAGGTCGGGATGACCAAGCCGCCATCGCGGAACAGGCCGACGGGCTCGCTGCCGGCCTTGACCGCGCGGATCCCCTTGCGGATCTGGTTGCGGAACATCGTAATCCCGCGATCGGTCGTGCCGAGATGTTCGAGGCCGTGGACGGCGATGGGGCGCTGCGAAACCTGCGCCTCGAAGTCGGCGGGGCGGCGCTGGCTTTCCTCGTAACTGTCGGCGGCAAGCTGGCCGGGCAGCATGATGCTGGGATTGGCCCACCAGTCCGGCGTGACGACACCCTCGGTCTCGCTGACGTGACGCAGTTCGATCAGCATCGTATTGGTGTCGTCGAGCGGCACGATCCAGCGGCTCATCATCGGGCCGCTGAACGGATGCGGTTGCTGACCGGATTCCCAGACCGGCGCGACCTGCTGGAGATTGGGCAGCACGTTCTCGACCATGCGTGCCCAGATATTGTCGCCGACCCGCCGCGTGGCGATGTAGATGATGCCGACGGGCGTCTCGGCAAACTCCAGTTCCGGCAGCACGCCGAATTCGTCGGTGAATACCGCGCCACTGACGATCGTGTGGAGGAACGCGGTGTGGACCGCATCCATCGTGTTTTCCAGAATCTGCAGCCAATTGCACGGATAGTAATATTTTTGTCCGGGAATGATCCGATAGCCGGGCCGATTGAAGCTGTCATAGACGGGAAACGCCGGCATCCGATCGGGCGGTCCCATATAGCCGAAGACGATGCCATGCGTTTCGTGCACCGGATAGGCGCCGTGGCACAGTCGGTCCTTGAGCGTGCTGGTCGCCGGCTCGCCTGGCGTTTCAAGGATCGCGCCATCCACGTCGAACAGCCAGCCATGATAGCAGCAACGTATCCCTTTCGCACCGACAAGGCCGAACTCGAGGGAGGTGCCGCGGTGCGGGCAGTGGCGCTCCAGGAGGCCAATCGCGCCGCTGCCGTCGCGAAAGACGACCAGCTCCTCGCCGAGAATTTTGACTGCCAGCGGCAGGTCCTTCAGGTCATCGATGTAGCAGATCGGCTGCCAGAAGCGGCGCAGATACTCGCCGCCGGGCGTGTCCGGGCCGACATGGGTGAGTTCGGTGTCCTCCTGTGAAACGTGCCGGTGATGGTAGCCGCCGTAGCGTGTCTTCAAGAACGGAGCCCTGGTCGGCATGGCAAGCCTCCTGTCCCTCAATTTGGTTGCCGAGCGTTGATTTTTTCCGGCTGCAGTGCAGCCGATGGACGATGAACTGGAGGGGCGACCGGCGTCAAGATTGTGACGCGGCGTCAGGGCGAACGGGTAAACGTCCACCTATCCGAGCAGTCGGAGCGTCCGCTAGAAACGATTCTAACACGGAGGACGCGCGAGGCCCACGGAGGACCACGGAGAACGGATTGAATGCGCAGTACGGCGGCAAAATCGACCTCCGTGGTCCTCCGTGGCTCTCGATTGTCCTCCGTGTTAAAATTCTTGCGTCATTCGGATGGCGCCGGCCGTTCGTCCGATTGCCCTGGAGGTGGCGTCAACTTGCCGATACGCGACTTGGTCTCTACCGTCCGCGACCTCGCAGCAGAGGACATTCGCCATGGCCAATATCCCCAACCGTCCCGAATACCAGAGCGACCTGTTTAGGAGGGGCCTGGAAGTGCGACGCGATGTGCTAGGCGCCGACTACGTCGATGCTTCGCTGACGCGTGCCGATGACTTCAACGCGGCGTTCCAGCAGATCACCACCGAAGTCGCGTGGGGGATGATCTGGACGCGTCCCGGCCTGCCGCGCAAGACGCGCAGCATGATCAATCTGACGATGCTTGCGGCGCTCAATCGCGGCGCCGAATTCCGGCTGCACCTGCGCGCCGCGCTCACCAATGGCGTGACGCGCGACGAGATCAAGGAGATCCTGCTGCAGATCGGCGCCTATTGCGGCATCCCGGCGTGCCTGGAGGCATTCCGGATCGCCACCGAAGTGTTCAAGGAAGTCGACACCGCGAAAGGCGGCGACTGATGGCGGACCGGCCAAACGTCGGATTCGTCGGCGTCGGCAACATGGGCTGGCCGATGGCGGCCAACCTCGTGCGCGCCGGCTTCACCGTGCACGTGAATGACTCGCGACGGGAGGTGGCGAACAACTTTGTCCAGCAGGTCGGTGGCGACGCGCCGGACACTCTGCGGCAGCTTGCCGCGGCGTCGGACGTGGTGATCACCATGCTGCCGACGAGCACGATCGTCGAGCACGTGCTCGCGAAAGGCGATGACACGGTGATGGCGGGGATGAAGCCGGGCACAGTGGTGATCGAGATGAGTTCCGGCGTGCCGTCGGTGACGCAGTTACTGGCCGATCGGGTCATGGAACTGGGCGGGCACATGATCGACGCGCCGGTGTCGGGCGGCGTGCCGCGGGCGAAAACGGGCGAGCTGGCGATCATGGTCGGCGGTGACAGTGCGATCATCGATTCGGTGCTGCCGGTGCTGTCTGCGATGGGCACTTCCGTGTTGCGCACCGGCGCGGTCGGATCGGGCCAGGCGATGAAGGCACTGAACAATCTGGTGTCTGCTGGCGGTTTCCTGATCGGGATCGAGGCGTTGCTGATCGGTCAGAGGTTTGGGCTGGATCCGGCGGTGATGGTGGATGTGCTGAATGCCGCAACGGGGATGAACAACTCGACGCAGAAGAAGTTCAAGCAGTTCGTGCTGTCGCGCAAGTTCGACGCGGGCTTCACCATGGGGCTGCTGGCGAAGGATCTGGCGACTGCATTGCAGGTCGGCCGTGAGACCGAAACGCCCGCGCCGCTGTCCGCGCTGTGCAAGGAGATGGTGACGGCGGCGCAGGCAATGTTCGGTTCCGACGCCGATCACACGGAGATGGCGAAGCTGCTCGAGCGGATGGCAGGAACGCAGCTTGGGAATGGGATGTAGAAGCTTAACCACAAAGATCTACTGCGGAATTATGCCGAGGGCCATTGCAAGTGACCCATCGATTGCCCCACTGTCGTCATGGTCGGCGAAGGCCGGCCATCCACGTCTTTCCTTGGCGTAATCAGCAAAGTCGTGGATGGCGGGCCTTCGCCCGCCATGACGGTGAAAAAATGAGGCGCATCGGTTCGTCGTCATCGTCCGTGCGCGATCCGGGTGTATCCGGTGGCGTGCGCCGCATCACGGCAGCACCGGATTGGCTGCCTTTACCTCGTGTGGTTCTGGCAGTTCCTCGGTGGACCAGCCACCGCCCAGCGCCTCGACCAGTGCCACGCTGGCGACCAGCCGACTCTGCTGAATCGACAGCAACGTCTGCTGATCCCCCAGCAACAAGGTCTGCTGGGTAATCACGGCGGTGTAGGCGACGGTGCCGGCGCGGTAGGCGTTCAATGTAACCTCCAGTGCCCGACGCGCCGATTCAACAGCGATCGCCTGCGCCGCGGCCTGCTGCTCCAGAATGCGCAGCGACGACAAAGCGTCCTCAACCTGCTGGAACGCGGTCAGCACGGTCTGCCGATAATTGGCGACAGACTGGTCGTAGGTCGCGCGCGCCGCCGCGACCGCCGCCGGGCGGGCGCCGCCGGAGAACACAGTTTCGCTCGCCGATGCGCCGAGCGACCATACGCGGTTGGCGACGGTGAACAGCTGCGACAACGGGTCGCCCGCGAAACTGCCCAGTGCCGACAGCGAAATGGTCGGATAGTACGCGGCGATCTGCACACCGATCAGCGCGTTGTCCGCCTGCATCTGCCGCTCGGCCGCCGCGATGTCGGGGCGGCGTTCCAAAAGTGCGGACGGCAGGCCGGCCGGGGCCACCGGCACCGCGCTGGCCAGCGAAGCGGGCGCGATCGTCAGGTTCGCCGGCGGCTGTCCGGTCAATACGGCAATCGCGTGCTCGAATTGCTGGCGCTGCACGCCTACGCCGACAAGCTGCGCCTCGACAGACTGCAACTGTGCCCGTGCGGTCACCACATCGGCACTCGATGACGTGCCGGCGCGATACTGGTTCTCGGTAATCTCCAGGGCGCGCCGATCCGCGGCCGTGGTTTCCCGCAGCAGTACCTCCAGCGAGTCCTCGGCGCGCAGATCGAAATAGTCGGTCGCCAACGTTGCCTGCGCCGACAACTGGGCGTTCGCGAGGTCGGCGGCGCTGACCTGCGCTCCGGCGACATTGCTTTCAATCTGGCGCCGCACACTGCCCCACACATCCAGATCCCAGGATACGGTGCCGCTGACGGTGTACAGCGTGCCGTTGCGACCGCCGCTGCCACCACTGCTGCTGCTGCTGCTGATGTTGCTGGTGCCGACGCCGGATGTGGTGGTTGACTGATTGTTGCGCGCCAGGCTCGACAGACTACTGCCGCCGGTCCCGGTGTGCGACACGCCAGCGTTCAGCGTGGCTATGGGAAACAGGTTGGCGCGCGCTTCGCCCACCAGCGCGACCGCATTGCGATACTGCGCCTCGAACGATTTCACAGTCTGGTTGGAGATCTCCACCTTCCGCATCAACCGATCCAGTTGCGGATCGCGATAGATCGCCCACCATACGCCCTTGTCCGCATCGTCTTCCGGATGGACAGGCTTCCAGCCGCTCAGCTCCTTGAATTGCTCCGACATCGGCGCATCGGGCTTGCTGTAGTCCGGCCCGACCATGCACCCCGAGGCGAACGCGCACAGAGCCAGCGCGCCCACAGCCGGCGAATGCTTCATTCGGCGGGCCCCGGGGTCGTTGACAGGCGCGGAAACGCTTGCTGCCAACGGCGTCGCGCCGACAGGCGGAAACGGTCGAGATACAGATACAACACCGGCGTCGTGTAGAGCGTCAGAATCTGGCTCACCAGCAGCCCGCCAACGATCGCAATGCCAAGCGGGCGGCGCAGCTCCCCGCCATCGCCGAAGCTCAAAGCCAGCGGCAGTGCTCCCAGCATGGCCGCGCTGGTTGTCATCATGATCGGCCGAAACCGCAGCCGGCAGGCTTCAAAGATCGCATCGCGAGGGTCCATGTCATGCGCGCGTTCCGCCTCCAGCGCGAAGTCGATCATCATGATCGCGTTCTTCTTGACGATGCCGATCAGCAGGATCACCCCGATCAGGGCGATGATGCTGAACTCGGTGTTGAACGCGAGCAGCGCCAGCACCGCGCCCACGCCGGCCGATGGCAAGGTGGACAGGATGGTGACCGGGTGGATGTAGCTTTCGTAAAGCACGCCCAGCACGATGTAGACGGCGATCAGCGCTGCGGCGATGAGGATTGGCTCGCTGTTCAGCGATTGCTGATAGGTCTGCGCGGTGCCCTGGAAGCTGCCATGGATGCTCGCCGGCATGCCGATCTGCCGCACTGCCTCGGCCACCGCAGATGTCGCATCGCTGAGCGACTTGCCGGGTGCCAGGTTGAAGGAAATCGTGGCGGCGACGAACAGCCCCTGGTGATTGACCGCCAACGGCGTGTTGCCGGGGCCATATTTGGTGAAGGCGGCCAGCGGCACCATCGTCTCCTGGCTCGTACTGACCGCGGCGCCGGACGAAGCGCTGCCTTTGCCGGTGTTGGCAAGTGCGTTGGTCGATGCGTTGCGCGCCGAACTGCTGGCGATGCTTGCCGCGGTGGTGGCGTTGCTCGTTGCGCTGGCGAGTTTCGCGGCAGCGGACGCGACCGTGCCGATCACCGCGTTTGTCGTCTCCGTGCCGCTGGCGTTTCCACCGGAGGTGCTGACGTAGATGCCCTTCAGCGTGTCAGGCGTCTGCCAGTAGCGCGGCTCCACCTCCATGATGACGTGATACTGGTTCTGCGCGCTGTAGATGGTGGAGACCTGTCGCTGGCCGAATGCGTCATACAGCGTGTTGTCGATCTGGCTGGCGCTGACGCCAAGGCGGCTTGCGGTGGCACGGTCGATCACCAAGTCGGTTTCCAGGCCCTTCTGCTGCTGGTCGGAATTGACGTCGCGCAGGACCGGGTTGTGTTCCAGGGCGGCAAGCAGTTTCGGCGCCCATTCGTACAGCACGGCAGTGCTGTCAGCCTGCAGCGTGTACTGATAGGCGGCGTTGGTTTGCCGGCCGCCGACGCGGATGTCCTGGATCGGCACCAGGAACAGCCTGGCACCAGCCACCACGGACAGTTTGCGGCGCAACCCGGCGATCACCTGATCGATACCGGCGCGTTGCGACAGCGGCTTCAGGGAGACGAAGACCTGCCCGGTATTGGTCTGACCGCCGCCACCGCCACCGCCCGCGCCGGTGAATCCGACCACGTCTTGCACCGCCGGGTCGTGCTGCACGATGTCCATCAACTGCGCCAGCTTGCCCTGCATCGCCTGGAAGGAGATGCTCTGATCGGCCTGCAGACTGCCCGTCAACCGGCCGGTATCCTGCTGCGGAAAGAAGCCCTTCGGCACCATCACATACAGGACGATATTCAGCCCGACGGTGACCAGCAGCACCAGCAGCACCAGCGCGCCGTGGCGCAGCGACCAGCCGAGGCTGCGCTCATAGAGCGACAGCGCGCGATCGAACAACGTGCGCCGTGTGGGTCCGACACGCCGGACCTCCGGCTTCAGCAGCAGCGCACACATCATGGGTGTGGTGGTCAGCGAGATCGCCAGCGACACCAGGATCGCGAGCGACAACGTCACGGCGAACTCGCGGAACAGCCGGCCGACGATGCCGCCCATCAGCAGGATCGGCAGGAATACCGCGATCAGCGAAAAGCTGATCGACATCACGGTGAAGCCGACCTCGCGCGCGCCGAGCAGTGCGGCCTGAAGGCGCGGCATGCCGGCCTCGATATGCCGGGAAATATTCTCCAGCACCACGATCGCGTCGTCCACCACGAAGCCCGTGGCGACCGTCAGCGCCATCAGCGACAGGTTGTCGAGGCTATAGCCCAGCAGGTACATCGCCCCGAACGTGCCGATGATCGAGACCGGCACCGCGATCGCCGGGATCAGCGTCGCGCGGCCGTTGCGCAGGAACAGGAACACCACCAGCGTCACCAATGCGACCGCGATCAGCAAGGTTATCTCGGTGTCGTGCAGGCTGGCCCGGATCGTCGTGGTGCGGTCGTTGGCGATCAGCAGGTCCATGTCGCGCGGCATCGCCGCCATCAGTTGCGGGATCGCCGCCTTCACGCTGTCCACCGTGTCGATGATGTTCGCGCCCGGCTGGCGGAACAGGATCACCAGCACCGCGGGCTTGCCGTTGGCGAGGCCGGCGTTGCGCAGGTTCTCGACCGAGTCCTGCACGTCCGCCACGTCAGACAGGCGCACCGCGGCGCCGTTGCGATAGGCAATCACCAGCGGACGGTAGTCCACCGCATGCGATGCCTGGTCGTTGGTGTAGAGCTGATAATGCAGCCCGTCGGCTTCGATCGCGCCCTTCGGGCTGTTGGCGTTAGCAGAGGCAAGGGCGGCGCGGACATCCTCGAGGCCGATGCCGTATTTGAACAGCGCCTGCGGATTCAGTTCCACACGCACAGCGGGCAGCGCCGCGCCGCCGATGATCACCTGGCCGATGCCGCTGACCTGCGACAGGCGTTGCGACAGCACATTCGTCGCGGCGTCGTACATCTGACCGCGGGTCAGTGTCTTCGAGGTCAGCGCCAGGATCAGCACCGGCGCATCGGCCGGGTTCACCTTGCGGTAGGTCGGGTTGCTGCGCAGGCTGGTCGGCAGATCGGCGCGCGCGGCGTTGATCGCGGCCTGCACGTCGCGCGCCGCACCGTTGATGTCGCGATCCAGCCCGAATTGCAGG
>DATMND010000032.1:0-3285 GCA_035569235.1 Acetobacteraceae bacterium
CGACCTGAGCGATGGGTATGGTACCTGAAGAGGCCACTATGGCTATTTTTACAGGCTCAATGAGCCTGGCCCGCCCGCACCGCCACAACGCCCCCGCTGCTACATATAGAAGGTCCTGAGTGAACGGGATAAGCCTCCTGCGCCCGGTCCTGGATAAGTATTAGATCAGAAATTTCGAAGGATAAGCCCTTTAGCGCTCGGGAGGGACACTTGGTGATAGGCATCGCGTCCTCGCTTTGTAATGGTGATTGGCCGGTTATTCTGCGCAGTTATGTCTTTAGCGTTGCCAGGATTATACGATCGCCCTCAGGCTACAAACGGCACCAGGGCCGCCCATCCGGCTACCAAGCCAAGTGCCAACGCTGTTGCGGTCAGATACGCGCGCATCGTCAGTATCCGCTTCGCGCGAGCTGCGACAGCTGCTCGATTGGTGCGGCGTAACGCGTGGGGCAGGCGGTGACGCCTCTGGTGGCCAGGAAATCCGCCATAAGACGTTCGGCTTCGCCGGCTTGCACCGGGGGCAGGCTCATGCACCGCCGCCGGTGCGCCAGGGCGGCCGGCGTCAACACACCATACGAACGGTTGGACCTGACGGTAGTGGCGGGGATTTGCTGTGCCGATTGCATAACGTTCTCCATCGCGGCGAGTTGGTCTGCGTGCACTTCGATGGATAGCTGTGTATCGACGCGGCGCCCGGGGCGAAATTGGGTTTGCAACGTACGGTGGCCTACGTATCGCGCGGCCGGCGGGATTCACCCCATAGCTGTCCCGCCGGTGGACCTCGGCGGGGAGCAAATCAGCCACAGATGAACGAAAATGCGGCGATTTGATCTGGATCAATGACCACCACGCCGCGCTGGAAGAAAAGCTACTGTGGCGTTAACCCCTCAGAAAGGTGGCGTTATATTCTGATTAAGGTATTCGAAGATGCCCGGCAGCGACCTGGACCTTGTCACGCGCGGCTACACCATCAGCGTCAGAACCGCTGCCTTCGGGCGCATCGGCGAGCAATATGTCATGCGCGACCGGAAGGGGCGCCGGGTCGCGTTGCCTCTCGATGCGCAACCGGATTATCTGCTCGAGGTTTGGACGGCCTTCAGCCGTGCAGCGGCAGAGAAGGAGCCGGTGGTGTCTATGGCAACAGGGGAAACCGTGTCTGCCGGCGAAGGTGATGGACTGCCGGCGGCGCCACCCGAGCGCGGATGGCGACTGGTTGCAGCCAACCAACACCTGGACTTCTCACGACGGCATGTCATGGAGACCGAGCAGCGCATCGCACGCCAGGCAACTTTGATCCAGAACCTGGAGCGGAGCGGGTGCGCCGAGATGGCCACGATAGGGCGGACCCTGCTGGATGCTTTGCAGTCATCGCTCCGGGCTGCACATGCCAATGTCGAGCGCCGGCAGGAGTTGCTGTGCCAATCGAACGAAAGGTGCGCCGGACCGCGTGGCGAGCCGCACGTGCGGGAGCTTCCGACCGAATTACGGCACTCGGCGGGCGCCGAGCCGGCCCCGATCGGTTCGTAGGAACGAAGGGGCGCGGACAGGCGGGTGCAAGGTATCTGGGCAAGTGCCATTTTTCCCCAGTTTTGATCCAGGTCAAAGCATTGGTCGGCGATTTGTGGGAACTGGTGCTTTACGTGCATCGGCGCGGAATTCGGCCTTTCACCCCCCGGCGTCCCGGAGCATTCGGGGGTCCGACAATCCTCACGTGAACAGCTTATCTGCCCGCGAAAGAACAGACATCCAGATGGAAATGCTGCGCATTGCCTCCAAACCGCCGGTCGGTCTGGCCTTCGAGATCGCTGACCTCATACTTTTGCAGGGGTGGGCGGAATTCCACAACGTCCGGATGGTCGTGGAACTGGACAATTGCTTGCAGGACGAGGTGTATGAGGAAGTTGTCGCGTTCTATGACGCGGACTGCTCGCTCAGGCGCTGGAACCTCTGGCGTTCAACCCGAGGGATCGTCGTGCAGCCGCTGTACCGTCGCACCTGTCACTTCGGCTCGGTCTCCGATGCGCTGGACAACCTTCTTAGGGCACAGCCTGCCTGCCGGAAGCACAGCAGTCCGCTACCCAAGGCGAAAGGAAGGCCGCGCAGTTCGACAAGCCAAAGCGCCACGCCATGCCGAGCCTAGCCCAGTAGCGGGTATGCTGATCGCAGCTTTTCGGTAGGGCGCCTGCGCCCTCGTAACATTGGCCGCCTATTGGCCGGCGGGGGATGACCTTGCAAAACCCGCCCCGTCCCGCTATCTGTGGCGAACAAATCATTCTCCGCTGAGTTACGGAGGGTGGCCTTAGCGGGCCGCCTTTTTTGCATTGGACAAGACACGCCCGCCCGAATCGGACGACCGACGCCACGCCAGCCTGGAAGCAAGGCTGGCCGCCATCGTCGCGCCTACGCTCGAATCCATGGGCTTCGAACTGGTGCGCGTCGTCGTGCTCGGCCGCGACCGGCCCACCGTGCAGGTGATGGCGGATCGCGCCGATGGCGCCCAGATCGCCGTGCATGACTGCGAGGCGATCAGCCACGCGCTCGGAGCCGTGCTGGACGTGGAAGACCCGATCCCCGGCGCCTGGTCGCTGGAAGTCAGCTCGGCCGGCATCGACCGCCCGTTGACCCGGCCGAAGGACTGGAACCGCTACGCCGGCCACCTTGCCCGTGTCGAGGCCGCAGCCCCGATCGATGGGCGCCGGCGCTTCTCCGGCATCGTGCTTGGCGCGGATGACGACGCCGCGCGGCTCCGGCTCGACGATGGCAGCGAAATCGCGCTGCCGCTCCCTGCCATTCGCCGCGCGAAGCTGGTACTGACCGACGCGTTGATCGCCGCCACCGCAATCTCACCACCGACCAACTGACCAAGAGGTCGACATGGACACCGCCATTGCCCGCCCCGAACTGCTTCTGGTCGCCGACGCCGTCGCACGGGAGAAGTCGATCGACCGCGAGGAGGTGCTCGAGGCGATGGAGCAGGCCATCCAGAAGGCTGGCCGCGCCAAGTACGGGCACGAGAAGGACATCCGCGCCACGATCGACCGCAAGACCGGCGACGTGCGCCTGTCGCGCTGGACCGAGGCGGTCGAGACCGTGGAAAACGAGGAAACCCAGATCCCCGTCCACATTGCCCGCAAGTTCCAGCCGGAGATCAAGCTCGGCGAACACCTGATCGATCCGCTGCCGCCGATCGATTTCGGCCGGATCGCGGCGCAGACCGCGAAGCAGGTGATCGTCCAGCGCGTGCGCGAATACGAGCGCAAGCGGCAGTACGACGAATACAAGGAC
>DATMND010000033.1:0-11779 GCA_035569235.1 Acetobacteraceae bacterium
CGACCTGAGCGATGGGTATGGTACCTGAAGAGGCCACTATGGCTATTTTTACAGGCTCAATGAGCCTGGCCCGCCCGCACCGCCACAACGCCCCCGCTGCTACATATAGAAGGTCCTGAGTGAACGGGATAAGCCTCCTGCACAGCGTCATAATTCTGATCTATATTAATGAAGTGTGCGCCGCATTCCTTCATATGGTTGTATATTTCAGTGGCATATTGATAGGATTCTGGGTTCTTGTCGCTTGTGACAAGAACCTTAGTAAAGATTTCTGGGGCCGCGCTTTTCACCCAAGTGCATAATGCCGCCCTCTGTCCATCACTAAGGTGCCGTTCCGTGTGTTGTTCAACGAAGAATCTCTTGGCTTCCAGAACGCCGGAACTGAAAGCGTAACTCCCAAATAGCAGTGCTGCTCCGAGCAAGCTCGCGCTAGTGATAAATATCGCCCAGCCCAGCCACGGCCAGACTCGATGCATGGGGTGGCCTGCCACCTTGGCTTCGATTGTCGGAAGTCCCAACAGGCCGACTACTAAAAGCACAATCCCAAAGTATGGACTGGTCGCAATCCAGATGAGCGTCGGAGCGTCGCCACCCATCCATTCCCAAATAGACCTCATTGAGTCGAGGTCCGTTGCCCGGCGCCATAAGGCTGGCAGCCACTCGCGGACGGTATGAGCCAACCCAAGTAGGCCCGAAAGCCCCCACCCAGAGAACAGCCACTTTTGGACTCTCTTCCACCAGTTGTTTGGCACCCCCTAGACCTGCCCCATAACGCCGAAAGAGCGTAAAGTGGTTTCGATCGCTCGGATATCCAGGGTATAGATCGAAAGACGCGCATTAGCCGATTCTCATATGGGCCGCGCGCCGTGTTGGTATGGTGTTCGTTGCTACATGATACCGAACGTTCGCGCAGAGACGGTCAACGCCGGTGCATGAAGTCCTTTGGCAAGTCGCCGCGCTTCGCCACCTCGTCCGACGGGGTCAACGCGCCGCTACCTGAATATTTTCCTTGCCACTCGCCTCCAAGTTGTGTTCCAATTCTGTTCATGACCGCGACCACCACCACACCAGACACCCCCACCCCCGACACACCCAGCCGCTCCGCCCGCCTCCTCGGCCTCGTCCACAAGCTCATCGACTACGGCAAGGAACTCGCCGCCACGATCCGCCGGCGCGCCTTCACCGACCCCCAATTCGCCAGCACCCACTTCGGCAGCGCCGACGCCGCGCTGATCCTGGCCAGCATCTCGCGCGGCCTGCATCGCGCCAACGCGCTCGAGGCGCGGATCGTGCGCGGCGCCGCCCGTCTGGACGCCGCACCCCGCGCCGGTGTGTCCCCCCGCAATCCGCGCGTGCCGCGGCCGGCACCCGCGCCCGCGCCCGCCGAGGCGGACCCTCGCCTCGCCCGCCTGCCCACCCCGGCGCAGATCGCCGCCGAGGTCCGCCGCCGCCCGATCGGTGCAGTCCTGGCCGATATCTGCCGCGACCTCGGCATCATGCCCAGCGATCCGCTGTGGCGGGAGCTGCAACTCGCCATCATCTGCGAGGGCGGCAATCTCTGCCGCCTGGTGATGGACGTGGTCGACCGGGCGATGGCGCCCGTGGTCGCGGCCTGGCCACCAGGCATGGTCCTCACCTGGCCGGACCCGCCCCCGTGCTTCCCGCCGCCTCCCCGCGCCGGCCCCTCCTGAACCTGTCGTCGTCACTCCATCGAGCGCGCAACGGAGCCGGCCCACCGCCGGCCCGCTCGTTCCGGATGACCAACGAATGTGCGACGATGCGGCCGCGCCTCGACGCACCGCCCGGAGCCGGCGGATAGATGGTTGCCAGCGACAGCTTCGCGGACTTCCTGCGCGAGCAACTCGCTCCGCTCGGCCACATCACGCTGCGGCGGATGTTCGGCAAGACCGGCGTGTTCTGCAACGGGCTGATGTTGGGGATGGTGACCGACAACACGCTCTACTTCCGGGTTGACGACCACAACCGGACGATCTTCAAGGAAGCCGCGTCCTCTCCGCCCCTCAACTACGAGAAGCAGGGCCGCGCCATAGATCTCGCCTTCTGGCGCGCGCCGGAACGACTGTTCGACGAACCCGATGAACTCGTCAGGTGGGGGCAAGCCGCGCTGGCGGCTGCGCGTCGGGTCGCGGCGAAGCGAGGGCGCACTGCGCCGAGGCGAAAATCCAGGCCTCAACCAGCGGGGCGGTCATAAGGCTCGGGATAACAAGCCGCGTTCGGCTCGACGGTCGGTTGATTGCGCGCGGACCGGCCCTGCTTCACTATGGAGCATGTCACCACTCGACCGAAGGCATTCGGCATGAGCGAATACGACGCCGACCTCGTGCTGTGGTCGCGCGAGCAGGCCGACCTGCTGCGAAGGATGGGCGCCGGCGAGCGTGTCAACGATCAGGTGGATTGGGAGAACGTCGCCGAGGAGATCGAATCCTTGGGGAACAGCGACCGTCGCGACCTCGGCAGCCGGATCCAGACTGTGCTCCGGCACCTGATCAAACTCGCGGTGTCTCCAGCGGACCGGCCACGCGCGGGCTGGAGGCGAACCGTCGTCGAGCAACGCATTCAAATCAGGCGCCTGCTGAAGGACAGCCCGAGCTTGCGCCAACTCGTGTCCGCCGCGATAGCCGATGAGTTGGCCGACGCCCGCGCGCTCGCACAATTGGATCTGAGTGAATTCGGCGAGCAGCCCATCGCCAGCCCATCGCCGCTGGCATTCACGGAGGACGAGGTACTCGGGCCAGGGTTCCCGGACCGATCGATCCCTTCCTGCTAGCCGGCCAGCGAACCGATATCCACCCGCACGCCGGGTCCCATCGTGGAGCTCACCGACACCTTCTGCACGTAGGTGCCCTTCGCCCCGGTCGGCTTCGCCTTCTGGATCGCGTCCGCCAGCGCGCGCGCGTTCTCAGCCAGCTTGTCGTCGTCGAAGCTCACCTTGCCGATGCCGGCATGGATGATCCCCGCCTTCTCGGCGCGGAACTCGACCTGCCCGCCCTTGGCGGCGGTTACCGCACCCCGCACATCCATCGTCACGGTCCCAAGGCGTGGGTTCGGCATCAGCCCACGCGGCCCGAGGATCTTACCCAGCCGGCCGACCACGCCCATCATGTCCGGCGTCGCGATGCAGCGGTCGAACGCGATCTCGCCGGCCTGCACCTTCTCGGCCAGATCCTCGGCGCCCACCACATCTGCGCCGGCCGCCTGTGCCTCCTCGGCCTTGGGCCCGCGGGCGAACACGCCAACCCGCACCGTCTTGCCGGTGCCGTTCGGCAGCGAGGTCAGGCCGCGCACCATCTGATCGGCATGCCGCGGGTCAATGCCGAGGTTCATCGACATCTCGACCGTCTCGTCGAACTTCGCCTTGGCGTTCTTCTTCACCAGCTTGATCGCCTCGGGCAGCGCGTAGGACCTGGTTGTGTCAACCGCGGCGTAGGCCGTCTTGAGCCGCTTGTTCTTTGCCATTCCCTCAGCCCTCCACCACGGTCAGGCCCATCGAACGGGCCGAACCCGCCAGCATTCGCACGGCGCCGTCAACATCGTTGGCGTTCATGTCCTTCATCTTGATTTCCGCGATCTCGCGGAGCTGCGCCGTGGTGATCTGTCCCACCGGCGCGCCCTTGCCGACCGTCTGCGAGCCCTTGTCGACCTTCGCCGCCTTCATCAGGAAATAGGTGTTCGGCGGTGTCTTGGTGATGAACGAGAAGGAGCGGTCCGCGAAAGCGGTGATCACCACCGGAACCGGCATGCCCGGCTCCATGTTTTGGGTTACTGCGTTGAATTCCTTGCAGAATGCCATGATGTTCAACCCGCGCTGGCCGAGCGCGGGGCCTACCGGCGGCGACGGGTTCGCCTTGCCGGCCGGAATCTGCAGCTTGATGTAGCCGACGATCTTCTTGGCCAAATCCCTGGTCCTTTCCCACGTCCGAGGGTCCCGGGGACCGCGGTGCAAACGGCCACGCCACCGCGCAGACGGCGGTGGGAGAGCCTCCCGCGTTCCTATGGAGGGGCGGCGTTTATCGGATGGCGCAGGCCGAGTCCAGGGGTATTTCCCGGGGCCGCCGGCGAGGATGATCGTCCAGGACGGATCAGTTGCGCCGGCTGGCCTCGAAATCCTCGAGCAGTCCAGCGTGATCAAGCTGCCGCAGGGCCGCCTCGGTCCGCCGCTCGATAGAGTGCAGCCAGGCATCGACCAGCAGCCGGCACAAACGGATCAGGGTGTTGTCAGAGCCAACGTACTGGCGCGCATCGCCGTGAAGTGCCGCGTCTGGATTTGCGTAGGCTATGTACATTGGCTGCCCCCTCATGCTTCTCATGCGGGACGCTGCACCAGACACCTGGCCCGCGCAGTGAAGCATTTCACACTTCGTTTTCCCGAATTTGCATGCATCGGCTTGAGGCCGGCCGGCGAACCGGATCAGAATATCCGCCCGAAGGAGAACCCTGCTGCCCTACGCGCACACGCTTCGCGGCACACGTTACGCGTTCGCCGACCTGCGCACCCTGCTGGCGCGGGCAACCCCATTGCGGTCCGGCGATGTGCTGGCGGGGCTCGCAGCGGCGAGCGCGGCAGAGCGGGTGGCCGCACAGATGGCGCTGGCCGATGTGCCACTCGCGACGATTCTCGCTGAGCCGGTGGTTCCCTATGAAACGGATGAAGTCACCAGGCTGATCATCGATAGCCACGACCCCATCGCCTTCGCGCCGGTCGCATCCCTGACCGTCGGCGAATTTCGCGAATTCCTGCTTGCCGCCGAGCCCGAGACGCTGGCTGCCCTCCGCTCTGGGCTCACCCCGGAGATGACCGCGGCCGTCAGCAAGCTGATGCGGCTTCAGGACCTGATCGCGGTGGCTGCGAAATGCCGTGTGGTCACGCGCTTCCGCAACACGATCGGACTGCCGGGCCGGCTATCGGCGCGGCTGCAGCCCAACCACCCGACCGATGATCCCCAGGGTGTTGCAGCCTCCACGCTCGATGGACTGCTGCTCGGGGCAGGCGATGCGGTGATCGGTGTCAATCCTGCGACCGATAGCGTGGATGCCGCCATCGCTCTGCTCACCATGCTCGACACTGTGCGCGAACGCTACGCCATCCCGACGCAGACCTGCGTGTTGGCCCACGTCACCACGAGCCTCCGCGCGATCGAACGTGGCGCGCCGGTGGACCTCGTGTTCCAGTCGATCGGCGGCACCGAGGCGGCGAACCGCAGCTTCGGGGTGTCTCTTGCCCTGCTGCGCGAGGCGCGCGAGGCGGCGCTGTCGCTGCGCCGCGGCACCATCGGCAACAACGTGATGTATTTCGAGACCGGCCAGGGCAGCGCGCTGTCAGCCGATGCACACCACGGCGTCGATCAGCAGACCATCGAGGCACGGGCCTACGCGGTGGCGCGGGCATTCTCGCCGCTGCTGGTGAACAGTGTGGTTGGCTTCATCGGCCCCGAGTATCTCTATGACGGCAAGCAGATCACCCGCGCCGGCCTGGAGGATCATTTCTGCGGCAAGTTGCTTGGCCTGCCGATGGGCGTGGATGTCTGCTACACCAACCACGCCGAGGCCGACCAGGATGACATGGACGCGCTGCTTACGCTGCTGGGCGTCGCCGGCGTCAATTATGTCATGGGCGTGCCAGGCGCCGATGATGTGATGCTGTCGTACCAGAGCACCTCGTTCCATGATGCCCTTTACGTCCGCGGCGTCCTCGGCCTGAAGCCGGCGCCTGAATTCGAGGATTGGCTCATGCGGATGGGGATCCCAGAGGGCATAGTGACGGGGCGCATACCGCCGGCACTGGCGCCGGGGCTGATCGGAATAGACGGTGCAAGTTTGCCATGACGCAGGAATTATCGATCGACGAGGTCAAGCAACGCGGCGCGCACCAATTGGCAAGCGAGGCATTGCGCGCGCTTTACCGTCAGGCCTTCGCGTCTCATGGTGCGCGCGCCCTATGGAGCAGCCGACCAGTCGAAAACCCGACCGTCGCCGACCTGTTGGCGATCACCGAAAGCCTGCGGGTAGAAGGCGATCTCGCCGCGCGCCGTCTCGCGGAGCAAATCGAGAAGGCCTGCCGTGCCGCTCTCTAACCTGCAATCGCGGCTGCTGCGCCAGCTTGCGGCGCATCGCAACCCGGAGAGCTTCGTTGCCGGCGCATCATCGCTCGCCCGTTCCGGCCCACGCTTTTCCGACGACATCGATGTATTCCACGATCGCGAGGAAGCGGTGCAGGCTGCTGCCGATGCCGATGCAATCGTGCTCGGGGATGCCGGCTTTCGGGTCGAATGGACACGCCGACTGCCTGCCATCTGCACCGCGATCGTTCATGGCGGTGATGAAGCAACCCGTCTCGAATGGGTGGTGGACAGCGATTTTCGTTTTTTCCCCGCAGTCAGGGATGAACTCTTCGGCTACGTGCTGCACCTTGCCGATATCGCGACAAACAAGGCTCTCGCAGCGGCTGGCAGGCGTGAGCCTCGCGACATCCTCGATCTGCTGCTGATCCATGAACGGGTCCTGCCGCTCGGCGCCGTTGCGTGGGCTTCCGTCGCCAAGGACCCTGGCTTTACCCCGGAAGGGCTCATCGCGGAAATCCGCCGCAACAGTCGGTATCAGCAGGCCGATTACGACCGCTTGCGGACAGAGACATCCGTCGATGCTGGATCTGTATCGCGCGCGCTGCGAGCTGCGCTGACGGAGGCCGACGCTTTTGTGCGTGCCATGCCCGCGGGGAAGGAAGGTCTGCTGTTCATCCAGGACGGACGCCCCGTGCAGCCCGACCCGAAGAACCTCGACGGCTATCTGGTGCATGGCGGGCAGCGGCGTGGCCATTGGCCTGGCTCGGCGGAAATCTCCAGCGCCATGCTGCAACAGTCGCAACTTCCACCCGTATAGTGGATCACATCATGCGCGGCGGCAGTTCCCTCCCCACAAGCTGGGCCGATCTGCGCCGTTTCACGCCCGCGCGAGTGGCGCTCGGCCGCGCCGGCAATGGGCTGCCGACCGCGGCCCATCTCAGCTTCCAGGCAGATCACGCCGCGGCGCGCGATGCGGTGCACGCCGCGCTGGATGTCGAGGCACTACGGGCGGATCTGACAACAACCGGATTGGCCAGCATCGCGGTGCACAGCGCGGTCCCCGATCGCCGCACCTATTTGCTGCGCCCGGATCTCGGCCGCCGGTTGCGCGACGCTGACCGTGGAGCCCTGCCTGCAATGCCAGGCGCCGTGTTGTTCGTGATCTGCGACGGACTGTCCGCCATCGCCGTGCAGCGCCACGCAGCCGCGCTGTTGGCCCACACCATCCCTGCGCTGCGGCGCACAGGTCATGTCGTCGCGCCGGTCATCGTGGCCGAGCAAGGCCGCGTCGCACTCGGCGACGACATCGGGGAGGCGATGGGCGTGGATGCGGTCGCGGTGCTGATCGGCGAACGCCCGGGCCTCACCGCTGCCGACAGCCTCGGCGTTTACCTGACATGGCAGCCACGTCGCGGCCGTACCGACGCCGAACGCAACTGCATCTCGAACATCCGTCCCGACGGGCTTGCACCGCAGGCAGCCGCCGACAAACTGCTGTGGCTGATCGGCGCGATGCAGCGTTTGCGCGTGACCGGCGTCGGACTGAAGGACGAGCAACAGGCTGCCGTGCCCGCACTGTCGGCCGGGGACAGGTTGACGGATTGCCGGCCGGTATCAGATGATTCAGCAAAACAAGGCTTGCCCCGAACCACTTCCGGGGGGGCCGAGGGAGGATAATACATGCCGGCTGCCCCAATGCGCGCCTTTCTTGGCTTCGTCGCCGCGGCGATCGCAGTGCTGACCTTCCATCAGGGAATGGTCGCGGCGCTGCACTCGGTCGGTTGGGCTCCTTTTGCGCCCTATCGCACGACGCCTGTGCCGCCGTTCAATGTTCCAGTGATCGTCAGCCTCTGCTTCTGGGGTGGTTTGTACGGCGCGGTGTTCGGTCTCGCCATGCCGCGCTTCACCTGGCCCGCATGGCTGTGCGGCGTGATCCTCGGCCTGATCGCAGCGACGGTCGGCATGTTCATCGTCGCCCCCATCAAAGGCCTGCCGATCGCAGGAGGCTGGGTGCCGGGGAACATTCTCCGCTCCGTTGCGATCAACGGCTGCTGGGGTCTCGGCGTCGGCCTGATCCTGCCATTGCTGATGCCGCGCTCACTGTTGCGAGTGCAGCACCTGGCTCGCTAGTATTCACCCTCGCTGAAACGCGAGTCACAGTCTCTGAGCCGTCATGGCCGGGCGTGACCCGGCCATCTCTTGCGGCATCGTACTGGACGAGATGGCCGGGCCAAACCCGGCCATGACGTACTTTACGTGCCGCGCTTCAACAATCGTGGGTACTTTAGATCGACAGGCTGCCGAGCCGTTGTCAGCGCTCCCACCGCCCCATCGGTTGAGGCGGATGCGCCTTGATGACGGCTTCATTCACATCGGCGCCCCATCCGGCCCCGGTGGGCAGCAGCAACTCCCCCGCCTCGATCACGGGCACGGGCGTCACGAGATCGTCCTTCCAAGGCACGTCCTCAATGTCGATCTCCATCACCCGGAAATTTGGAATCGCAGCGCACATGTGCGCACTCATCAGCGATCCCAGATGGCCGTTGAAGTTGTGCGGCGCGACGTTGACCTCGTAGGCGTCCGCCATTGCCGCGATCTTCATCGATTCCAGGATTCCGTTCCATGCAACATCGATGATCGCCACGTCGACCGATTGCTGCTCGAAGAACGGGCGGAACTGCCGCCGGCCATGCAGCGACTCCAGCGACGCGATGCGCGTGCGCGCTGATCGGCGGATCGTCGCCAGTGCGGCCGGATCGTAGCTGTCGATCTCCAGCCACACGAGGTCGAACTGCTCCAGTGCCTGGGCGAGCCGGATATAGCCTTCGGTCTTGAAGTTGAAATTCAGATCGAGATGCAGTCCGACGCGCGGCCCCGCACCCTGGCGGAACGCGCTCATCTGCGCCACCAGCCCATCCACGATGTCGCGGTCGATATTCAGTGCCGGCCAGCCCGGACCGTTGAATCCCGGCATGTGCACATACGGCTCCGGCCCATCGAAACGGAAAATGTTGGTCTTGAGCCCCTTGAAGCCGCGGCGCGCGACCTCGGCGCCGGCACGCTCCACATCCTCGAGCGAGCGGATCGGATCGAAGCCGGTCCACTCCTTGATCCGCGCGGCATGGCTGATCCGCCACGTTCCGCAATGCGACCAGTAGAGCTGCAGGCGATCATGCACCGGACCGCCCAGCATTTCGTAAACCGGCACGCCCAGCGCCCTCGCCTTGAGATCGACCAGCGCGTTCTCGATCGCGGCGATGGCCTGCTGCGCGATGCCGCCGGGCGATTGGCGGGTCACGCCGTGCAGATAGGCGGTGACCTTCTCGACCGGCCGCGGGTCCCAGCCGATCAGTCGGGCACCCAGCTTGCGGATGACCCCGGTCAGCCCCTCTGAGCCATATGACTCCATGTATTCGGACCAGCCCACGAGACCCTCATCGGTGCTGATCTTCAGAAACGAGAAGTCGCGCCATCCCGCGTTGCAATGCAGGTCCTCGATCTTCGTGATGCGCATCATCCACCCCCCATCATGTCTGCCGTCAATCAGCTGCGTTCCGCCTTGCGCATCACCTCCTCGGCGCGACGTTGCAGTTCTCCCGGCGTCACGTCTTCGATGCGCATCGCCATCGAATCGCCGATACGCAGGTCGCATGACCTATGCGACCCCCGGGCGCGGCGAGCCGCATCATCTCCTCCGCGTTAAACACTTGTTTGAGGAAGTCGATCACTCTCGCCGCTCCATCGACAACGAGGTAAGGCGTCACCGAGTGATAGTCATCCGGCCTTGGTTTGCCTGCCATTGGTTCGCTCCTTCGCCGGCTGCCAGGGCAACGCTGCGGCTGGTTGGGGGTTCGATGCAATGGGCATCATTCTGACTGGGTCCGGCGCATCGTACTTGTTCATCATAGTGTTGGGCGCTACGCAGTGCCTGGCCGGCAGAAGGAGCTGATTTCATGGCGCAGTCGATTCGGCCGGTGATGCTGGTGATCCTGGACGGCTTCGGCTGGCGTGAAGAAACTGCCGACAATGCCGTCCGCCAGGCGCGAAAGCCGAATTTCGATCGGCTGTGGCGGTCCTGTCCGCACGCTTTCCTGCTGACCTCCGGCCTCAATGTCGGGCTGCCGGACGGCCAGATGGGCAACTCCGAGGTCGGCCACCTGAACATCGGCGCCGGGCGCGTCGTGATGCAGGAGCTGCCGCGCATCAGCCAGGCCGCCAAGGATGGCAGCCTCGCCAGCGCGCCGGCGTTGACCGAGCTGATCGCGAAGCTGAAGGCATCTGGCGGCATCTGCCACCTGATGGGCCTGGCCTCGCCCGGCGGTGTGCACTCGCACCAGGAGCACGCGGTCGCGCTGGCCAGGATCCTGCACGAGGCCGGTGTGAAGGCGGCCTTCCACGCCTTCACCGACGGACGCGACACGCCGCCTCGGTCGGGTGCGGACGACATACGATGGCTGCTCCAGGCGCTGCCTCCGGAAGTACCGATCGCCACTGTGTCGGGCCGCTATTATGCGATGGACCGCGACAAGCGTTGGGACCGTGTCGCCAAGGCGTTAGCCGCGCTCGCCGATGCGGAAGCGCCCCGCTTCGCGGACGCTGCCGCGGTGATGGACGATGCCTACGCCCACGACATAACCGACGAATTCGTCGTCCCCGCCTGCATCGGTGACTACAAGGGCATGCAGGATGGCGACGGCATCCTGTGCTTCAACTTCCGCGCCGATCGCGTTCGGGAAATTCTCGCCGCGCTGTTGGAGCCGGAATTCGACGGCTTCCCGCGCAAGCGTGCCATCAAGTTCGCGGCCGCGGCCGGCATGACCCGCTATTCAGACGAGCTGGCGACCTACCTCGATGCGCTGTTCCCGCCCGAGGCGCTGAACCACATCCTGGGCGAGGAGGTAGCACACGCCGGCCGGACCCAGTTGCGTACCGCGGAAACGGAAAAGTACCCGCACGTCACCTACTTCCTGAACGGTGGCCAGGAGACACCCTTCCCCGGCGAGGACCGCATCATGGTGCCTTCGCCGAAGGTCGCCACCTACGACCTGCAGCCCGAGATGTCTGCCCCCGAACTCACCGACAAGGTGGTGGCGGCGATCGACTCCCGGAAATACGACCTGATCGTGCTGAACTTCGCGAACCCCGACATGGTCGGCCACACCGGTAGCCTGCCTGCCGCGATCAAGGCCGTGGAGACGGTCGATGCCAGTCTCGGCCGCATCGCCACCGCGGTGGAAAAGCAGGGGGGCGCGCTGCTGGTCACCGCCGATCACGGCAACTGCGAGTTGATGCGCGACCCTGTGACAGGCGGACCGCATACCGCGCATACCACCAACCCGGTCCCGGTACTGCTGATGGGCGGTGGCGCGACAGCCCTCAGGGACGGGCGGCTGGCCGATGTGGCGCCGACCCTGCTCGAGCTCATGGGTCTGAAGCAGCCGCGTGAAATGACCGGGACCTCGCTGACCCATGCCGATGCGGCGCGCGCGGCCGAGTAGCCTTCTGGCTCTGACGGTCCTCGCTGTGGCCGTCGCCGCGCACGCGGCGCGTCCGTTGAACGAAGACGCCTCCCGCCGGCAGATGGAGCAGGCCGAACGGGCTCGGGCTGCCGAACTGGCGGCACAGCAGGAAGCTGCCGCCCGTGCCGCCGCCGCGGCCGCCGAGTCGCAGCGCCTCCAGGCGGACCGTATCGCTGCGGC
>DATMND010000034.1:0-6906 GCA_035569235.1 Acetobacteraceae bacterium
ATCGCCAACCCGATGATGCGCCTGGTCACGGCGTCCCCATGCGCAAGACGATGCGTGTGTTTTTCGCTCATTCGATGATAGTCGGGGCGTCTGGCTAGCGACCCCTCAACGACGGGTCACAGGCTTGCACGCCCGAAAGCCCACGCCTAAGCAATCGCAGAGCGCCTCGGGAGACCGACATGGACCAGCCCCTGCCCACCGATCCGCACGCCGAAATTCGCCAGGAAGTCGCGAAACTCTGCGCCCGCTTCCCCGGCGAATACTGGCGCAGGCTGGACCAAAAGCGGGAATACCCGACCGAGTTCGTCCACGCCCTCACCGAAGCCGGCTATCTGGCTGCGCTGATCCCGGAGGAGTATGGCGGCGCCGGCCTGCCGCTCTCCGCCGCCGCGGCGATCCTCGAGACGATCCATGCCGAGGGCTGCAATGGGGCCGCCTGCCACGCCCAGATGTACATCATGGGCACGATTCTGCGGCACGGTTCGCCCAGACAGAAGCAGGATTACCTGCCAAAGATCGCCACCGGCGACCTGCGCCTGCAGGCGTTCGGCGTTACCGAGCCGACCAGCGGCACCGACACGACCTCGCTGCGCACCTTCGCCAAACGCGAGGGCGACCATTATGTGGTGAACGGCCAGAAGGTGTGGACCAGCCGCGCCGAGCACTCCGATCTGATGCTGCTGCTCGCGCGCACGACGCCGCGGGATCAGGCGAAGAAGCGCACCGACGGACTTTCCACCTTCATCGTCGATATGCGCGAAACCGTTGGCCACGGCATGACCATCCGGCCGATCCGCACGATGATGAATCACAATTCGACCGAGATATTCTTCGACAACATGATCGTGCCGGCCGAGAACCTTGTCGGCGAGGAGGGCAGGGGGTTCCGCTACATCATCGACGGCATGAACGCCGAACGCCTGCTGATCGCGGCGGAAAGCATCGGTGATGCCAAGTGGTTCCTGAAGAAGGCCACCGACTATGCGCGTGACCGCGTCGTGTTCGGGCGGCCGATCGGGCAGAACCAGGGCATCCAGTTTCCGCTCGCCCGCGCCTACGCGCAGATGCGCGCCGCCGAACTGATGATCCGCGAGGGCTGCACGAAGTTCGAGGCCGGCCTCACGCCGGGCGAGGAAGCCAACATGGCCAAGCTGCTCGGTGCGGACGCGGCGTGGGCAGCGGCCGAAGCCTGTCTGCAGACGCATGGCGGGTTCGGCTTCGCGGAGGAATACGACGTGGAGCGCAAATTCCGGGAAACGCGGCTGTATCAGGTGGCGCCGATCAGCACCAACCTCATTCTTTCGTACATCGCCGAACACGTGCTCGGTTTGCCGCGCAGCTATTGATCGGCCGCCGGCCTGGTAGCATCGGTCAGCCAAGATAGTACCGAAGCACCACCGTACGCATGACCACCGCCAGCGTGACCACCGGAAATGCTGCGACCGCGGCCGTTAGCGCGCAATGGACCGGCGCCAGCCGTGGGCTGCCCAGCGCGGGCAATAACGCTGCGCCACCCGCCAGCGCGAGAGGCAGGAGATATCGGCCCTGCACACCCTCCACGACGGCGTTGCCCGGCAAACTCCAGGTCAGATAGGCGGCAGCAAACAATCCGGTGGCCGCAAGCAGCAAACCCGCTGCAATCGTCAGGCGGCTACCGACGCTGGTCCGCATGGGTCCGGATCGCAGCATCGTCGCCATGGCGGCGACCGCCAGCATCACGCGCGCGGCCGCGTGGTAGGCCTGCGGCAACGCAGTATCGAGCCAGCCAAGCTGGCCGACGAACTCGACAACATAGTTCCGCCAATTATGTGCCAACGTCTGCCTTACGACATCCGCCATCAGCAGCGGGGCGTCACGGATATGCGCCATCTGCGCCGCGGGATTGGCGCCGGCAACCTCGCCGGTATCGGCCAGCGCCAAGGCCGCGGCGATAGAAGACCAACTCGTCACGCATGCCACGATGACGGCCGCCGCCAGAATCCTCCATCGCAGCCGCACTTTCGCGAGCGCGAGCGGCATTACCGCCAGCGCGCCATAAGTTGGGCGTGCCGTTGCCACCAAGGCGAGCGTCACGACAAGCGCCGCCAGCGCGGGACCATTCCGCCCGCCCGGCCCGCGCAGGATACGCATCAGCAGTGCCCCGGCCAGCGCGCTGCACGCCAGGAGCAACGCATCCTGCGATGACGACGCAATGAGCGACAGCGTCATGGGCAAGGTCAGGACGGCGAAAATCCACGCAGCGGCGCCACCAGCGCAGGCGATTGCGACGACGCCGATTGCCACCGCGGCAACACCGGTCAGGAGGCGTGACACCATGAGGGTTTGCACGACGCTCATACGCGCCGCTTGTCCGACCAGCACGCCAACCGCCGCTGGCGCATAGAACAACGGCGGGTAGATCGCGGTGTTCGGAAAGCTGGCCATGCTACGGGTGCCCGACCAATCGACGCGCGGTTCCCAGTTTGCTCGCGTTGCGCGCGCATTGGGATGCGACATCATCGCAACGAACGGGGCGGCTGCCGTCAGCACGGCCGGATCGACCGGACCGCCGGCCGTTGTTTGCGATGATCCGTCTGCCCGCGTGACGGAATACCGGGTGCCAATCAGCCGGCCATCCGCCACCTGCGCTGCCCGCAGGAAATGCGCCGGCTCGTCCGGGTTCTGAAACGGCGGCATGTTGATGGCAAGAAACGCCGTCGCCAACAACCCGTACAGAGCGAACGCCGCCGCCAGCCATCGCGCCGTCGCGGGGCCAGGACAGGATCGCGCGTCAAGCTCGGGTTGTGCGTGGCTTCCGATTTGATGAAGCGATCGGCGAAACATGTCGTTCTCATGTACGGCAACCTGCTGCTCTGGGCTTGCTCTCGCCCGCAGCGGATGGCGACGGTTGCATGCGGCCTGACGGCATGCTTACTCCCGCTCGGGATGGTGCATCACTCCCCTATAGCAGCGACCCGATGACCCAGTCGCTCCCGTTGTCCGATCTGCTTGTCGTCTCGCTGGAGCAGGCGGTGGCCGCGCCCTATTGCAGTTCGCGCCTGGCCGATGCCGGCGCGCGCGTGATCAAGATCGAGCGTGCCGAGGGCGACTTCGCGCGCGGCTACGACACGGCGGCGAACGGGCTTTCCAGCTATTTCGTCTGGCTCAATCGCGGCAAGCAGAGCCTTGTGGCGGACATCAAACGCGCCGAGGACGCCACCCTGCTGCACCGTATCCTGGCGCGTGCCGACGTGTTCATCCAGAACCTCGCGCCCGGCGCCGCCGCACGCGCCGGCTTCGGCTCGGACGCGTTGCGTGAGCGGCATCCACGGCTGATCACCGTGGACATCTCGGGCTACGGCGATGCGGGCGAATACGCGACGATGAAGGCGTACGACCTGCTGGTGCAGGCGGAGTCGGGGCTGGCGATGATCACCGGCCATCCCGCCGGGCCGGGCCGCGTCGGGGTCTCCGCCTGCGACATCGCCTGCGGAATGGCCGCGCATGCCGGCGTGCTGGAGGCACTGATCGAGCGCGGCATCACCGGGCGTGGCAAGGGCCTGAAGGTCAGCCTGTTCGACGGCATGGCGGATTGGATGAACGTGCCGCTGCTGTTCTACGAGGGCACCGGCAAGGCCCCTGAACGGCTTGGCCTCGCGCATCCCTCGATCTGCCCGTATGGCGCGTTCGCGACATCCGACGGGGCGCTGGTGCTGATCGCGATCCAGAACGAACGCGAATGGGCCGAGTTTTGCGCACGCTTCCTGGACGATGCGGATCTGCCGCGGCGTGCCGGCTTCGCGACGAACGTCGAGCGCGTCGCCAACCGACCGATGGTCGATGCGCATATTGCCGCGGCCTTTGCCCGGCTGACCGGGGGCGCGGCTGCCGCGAAGCTCCGCGCCGCCAATACGGCGTATGGCTTCGTCAACGATGTCGCGGCGCTCGCGCGCCATCCCGCGCTTCGCCGTGCGACCGTTCAGACGCCGAACGGCGAAGTGGCCATTGCCGCGCCACCGGTGCTGTTCAGCGACGGCGCGCGGCGGCTGGGGCCGGTACCTGCGATCGGCGAGCATTCGGCTGCTATCCGCGACGAGTTTCCCGCCTGACGCTATCCCCCGATACGGCGCGGCGGTGGCTGATAGGCGAGCGCGACGGGTGAGGCCCGGTACGCCTCCAGGCTGCGCCCGGGCGGCGTCGCGCCTCCGACGGTCGGCAGCATGATCATCCGCGGCCCCTCGGCCGCGCCGGGCGGCTGGAGTCGCAGCACGCGCGCGAAGCCCGGCGGGGGCGTAGCCAGGGTGGCTCCCCAAGCCTGGGCCAGCGGCGATCCGAAGGCGCTGCTCGCCATATGCGATTCCTCCGGCAATACCGCCGCCACCTTGCGCTGGTAATCAGCGCCCAGATCGGGCGTCGCCGAGTGATAGTTCGCAGTGGCCCTGGTCCAGTCGCCAGTCTGCGCGTACAGCTCCTTGAGGAACCGCGCGGCATAGGCGGCGTTGGCCTGCGGATCGAACGCCAGGTCCAGGCTGGGAAATGCGTCGGGGTGGTGCATCAGGTTGATCTGCATGCACCCGACGTCGATCGAGCGAACACCCCGCGCCTGCATGGTGCGCACCGCGGCGACCGCTTCGGCCTTGCTGTCATAGAAGAATCCCTGGCCCTCGGCATTGGCGGTCCATGGCCAGGGATTCCAGTCGCCGGTTACCGGATCGCGTCGGCCGCTCTCGACACGGCCGATCGCGGCCAGCAGATGCGGCGGTATTCCGCTGCCCCGTTCGGCCGCGCCGATACCCAGTCGGCAGAGCGGGCCCTGGGCACCGCCCGATGGCGAGATCGGCTCGGCTCGCAGAGGAGTGACCGCCAGCCCGAGAAGTATGAGAGCCGTGAGGCGGGGGCAGCGCATGGGTCGGATGATACGCGCCAAGCCTTAGCGGAGCGTTGCCAACGCCTACCCGCCTAACCAAGGGACCCCGAGGGCGGGCAATGCTGCGTTGCAAAATATCGCTTGCAGGCGAACGACCGACCGCCTAGATTGTGCATCGCAGCAATGCGGCCCCTGGTCGCGCTGTCTGCTTTCTTGGACGTTTCCTCCCTAAACTTGGCGGCGCCACAAGCGTCGCCATCTTTTTTGGTGGGGGCCGGCTCAACCTTCGGTCAATGTCCCCGCGCGGCCGGCCAGGCCGCTGATAAATCGGGTCATTGTGGCTTGAACCGCCGCGAAGTCCGGCAGGCGCTCGATGCGGCCTTCGTCCATATAGAGTTCGCGTGCGATCTCGATCTGCAGCGCGTGGACGCCTTCGCGCGGCCTGCCGTAGTGGCGGGTAATATAGCCGCCGGCATAAGGGTCATTGCGCCGCACCGGATGGCCCAGCCTGGACAGCAGTTCCTCGACCATCCGCGCTGTGCGGGGTGCGCACGCAGTTCCATGCGCGTCGCCGAGCACGAATGTGGCCGGCTTTCCCCCGGGCCGGACGGTGTGGCCGTGCGACGGCATCGAATGGCAGTCGATGAGAAGGCAGACGCCGAATTCGGCCCGAGTCGCGGCGATCAGTGCAGCGAGCATGTCATGGAATGGCTGCCAGCACGTGCGGATCCGCCGTTCTGCTTCGGCGAACGACAGTTTGCCGCGGTAGATCGTCTCGCCTGACGCAACGATTCGGGCGATTGTGCCCAGGCCGGCGCCGACCCGTGCGCTGGTGGTGTTCACCCACGGCGGCAGCGCATCGGCGAACATGGCCGGATCGAGTTCCCACGGCTCCCGATTGGCGTCGCAGTATGCGCGCGGGAAGGTGGCCGCGAGCAGCGGCGCGCCATGCTCGGGTGCCGCGGCGAACAACTCATCGACAAAGCTGTCCTCGCTGCGGCGCAGACCGAGCGGGTCGAGGCGGGTAGCCGCGAGGAAATCGTCGGGGTAGGTCCGTCCCGAGTGCGGCGAAGCGAAGATGACCGGTATGGTCTGAAGTGCCGGCTGCAGCACTACGACGGCTGGCTGAGTGGCTATCGACGAGGCAACCGGAACATCCATTCCCTTATTGAAGCCGTCATGGCGTCCGCTGTCACGAGCCAAGCTTGCCTGTAGCGCCAATGAAGCGTTAGAAGCCCGGTACGCGGCGACGGATGGGCGCGTAGCTCAGCGGGAGAGCACCGCCTTGACATGGCGGGGGCCACAGGTTCAATCCCTGTCGCGCCCACCATCCGTTCAACGACTTAGCCTAGATTTAGCTATTTCTAACAACAGTGCGCGGTTTGCCGGAAGCACTACGGAAGCGCAAGGGGATCTACTCCGGGAGTGTGCATCCCCTTGTGGATTGCCTGCGGCCGGCAATCGCGACCCCATCCATCACGACCTCAGTTCTCGATGGCCTTGCTAGATGCCGGCTCTGTCAGGCGACATCTCTCGTCCGGGGGTAAAGAAGTTTGCGAGCTTGCGCGAACCGACGCTTCCCGGTCCGTGCGGCAGCAGTAGGACGAGCGACAGGCTCTGTCTGTGCCGGACAGACCGGTTGTGGATATGCGACAACGCACAACCAACCGATCGAGTAGCCCTAGTTCGTCAACGCAAAAAAAAAGACCTTCCCGAAGTCTCTATCCAGCTGCAGCGCCGGAAACCTGATGACCGGGATCAGCCGATCGCCTCCGCGAATACTTGGCGAGCTCGCGGATCATCTCACCCATAATGAACCCGCCCTTCGTGACGCCATGGCGCCGACAGAAGTCATCCACACCCTTGACCTGCTTAACGGGCGCAGAAATTTGCACGGCCGTCATGGCGCAGTTGGTCTTCTTCGGCAGCGGCACTCTTGCTCGCTGACCATACACCAGGTCGGTTTGCTCGCCGGATGCATCTACGTAACGAGATATCCGACCCAGTAGCACTCTGCTCCTCGACGAATGCTGATCAGCACAGCAGTCGTCGAACCGCTG
>DATMND010000035.1:0-3781 GCA_035569235.1 Acetobacteraceae bacterium
AAGGCCACGGCGCATAGAAGCTTAATCTCAGCGGCTCTTGCCGTACTCCCGGCAGTGATGCCAAACAAGGCAAGTCCCAAAGCGATTGTCGCAGAGACGCTCAGAATGCTGCGTCGTTTCATCGTGTTCTCCTCTGACCACAGACTTAGGACGCGCTGTCAGCGCGCACACGTGGAACGCCGGTGCCGAGGCACCCGCGAGAACGACAAAGGTCATTTTCGGATCGAAATCTTGCCTGCCGGCGGCAGCGCTGCCAATTATTAGGAACGAGAACTTCGGCATATTCTCGATTTAAGAGCAGCTCTCGGACAAGCTAAGCGACTTGCCTGTAAGATACGGCGTTTGAGCACTATGCGCTAGCCGTCTGGGAGACTGTTGCTGCGGCAAGGGGGCGCACGATGGTCCGCACCAGTTTTCCGGAAATTGGTGCCGAGCATAGTTGCAGTCGCTCACGGCCGGATTTGGCACTGAGCTGCCCATCCGCAATGCCAGCGCGCCAGCCGCCACCGGCGGCAAAGCAGACCCTCAGCAAACCACACTCGGCCAACTCGACTACACGAGCTAGGCGGTTTGAACACACCGCTTAGCCGACTTGTGCGCCACCCTGTCAGTATAAGGCCCAAAGGAAGACCAGGGCTGCCGCTGCACCGAGTGCGGCGCGCCGGCGTAGAGCGCTGCCCAATGCTCGACTGTGCGTCGAGCTTCAGGCCCAGCAGCTTCTACCGCAGTCGCAATAGGCTTGTTATTCGTCGGCACGATGACCAGCAGCGTATAGGGTCAGTTCGAGACAATGACGGCAGCCCCAAGAAGCCATCGCCAGTCATAGCCGGCAGAGAAGGCCATTACGCCGAGGATGCCCGCGAGAATCGCCAGCGGTGCTTGCATGGCGAAGCCACGCTTGTAACTCGGCTGCCACTGCGCAAGCAAGTCGGCCCATTAGCACGGGAAGGACCGGACATGAACGAAGATCTAATCGTACTGGTCGTATCATTCCGTTCTACAGAATCCGAGACGTGCTCCGCCTCGGCCATACTTGGGGACTGGTGATCGAAATCTAGGGTCTGATAGCCCGACGAAAGCGCGGCCCGACCCGGGCAGGCTGTCCCCGCGACGCTTGCCCTTGATCGAAATAACGGGCGGGACCCCAGCGCCGACCGAGGGGGTTAGGACGCTCGCCTTCGCTTCCGCGGCCCCCCCCCCGCCCGGGGCAGCCCTGGATCGGGGGCGGACTCTTCCAGCCCGACCTGGCCAGTCGCCGAACTCTGTCCGCGCCGTTCGCAGAAAAAGCCCGAACAAAAGGACGATGACGAGGGGAAGGGCAGGGGGGTGCCGCTACCGCTTGCGCCGGGCGGCGCCGCAAGGGAAGCCGCTTTGCGGCCGCCTTTGGCGCCCTTGCCCCGCCGCCGGCTTCGCGGTCGCCGGTTCGCCGGAGGGCGAAGTGAAGTAGATGGCGAACCTGCCAGCCGCGCGAGCGCCCGCCAGGAGAACCATCATATGCAAGCCGAGGATGCGGAACTCGAGCAGTTCCGCCGAGGGGTGAACTGCGCCGCGCTGCTCGAGGGGTGGGCGCCGTCGTGGCGTCTCGACAGGAAAGAAAGCACGCGCCGTGCCCTCAAATATCGCCGCGAGGAGGGCGAGGTGCTGATCGTCAACCATGATGGCCGCGGCTGGTGGGACCCGCAGAGCACAGCCAAGGGCGACATCTTCGACCTCGTGCAATACCTCGATCCGAACCTCAATTTCGGCCAGGTGCGCCGCGAGCTGAGACGGTTCGTCGGCGCTGTACCCACCTTCCCGCTGGCCCTGAGCGGCAGTGCGAAAAACGACCCCGGCGTGCCGATTGCCACACGCTGGATGATGCGGCCCCGCCTGCGGCGCGCGTCACCCGTCTGGGCGTATCTCGCTCGAACCCGTCGGCTGCCCGCCCAAGTCCTCGAGGCCGCGGATAGGGCGGACATCCTGCGGGAAGGACCCTATGGCAGCGCCTGGTTCGCGCACCGCGACGACGCGAATACCGTGACGCATGTCGAGATACGCGGGCCCGACTTCAAAGGCTCGCTCCAGGGCGGAACGAAAAGCCTGTTCCGCCTATCGCGTGCCGCTCCACGGCACAGCCGCGTGGTGATCACCGAGGCTCCGATCGACGCACTGAGCGTGGCGGCAATCGAGGGCATACGCGCGGACACGCTCTATGCCGCGACCGGCGGCGGCATGGGACCCGGTACGGTGCAGGCGATCGAGCGCCTGCTTGGCCAGATGGCACAGTATCCGGACGCGCTGCTCGCCGGCGCCACTGACGCTGACCGCGCTGGCGAGCGCTACGCCGCACGCCATGCCGAGCTCGCCGCCGCAGCCGGCATCGGGTTCGAACGGCTGGCGCCGCCGGCGGGTACCGACTGGAACGACGTTCTCGTGCAACGGAGGCCGACATGATTGCCAATCGCGCCTGGGTGCTGCTGCCCTCCGGCCGGCGCCTGGATCTTCTCAATCCCGATCCCCAGGCATGGACCGACCACGATCTTGCAGTCGGTCTGTCGCGCACCTATCGCTGGGCGGGATATTCGGCCTGGGACCTGCCATTGTCCGTTGCGCAGCACAGCCTGACTGTGCTGGCGATCCGCCAGGGATCACCCGGGCCTGACTTGACGCCGCCGGAAGCGCTGCGCGAGCTGCTGCACGACGCCGAGGAGGCACTGCTCGGCGGATGGGATCCGATCACCCCGCTCAAGCCGCATCTCGGACCAGGGTTTGACGCACTGGTGCAGCGGCTGCAAGCGGCCGTCTCTGAGCGTTACCAGCTGCCTGCCTGGACGGCTGCGAGTTACGCCTTGCATAAGCATGCCGACCGGCTCGCAGCCGCCAGCGAGGCCTTCCACGTCGCCGGCTGGAGCCGGCAGGCGATGCGAGAAAGCCTCGGCATCACGCTCGAGCCGCTTGCGGATGATCCTCTGCCGATCCGTGAAGGCATGCGCGCTTGGGAACCGTGGCCGCCCAATCTGGCGGCGCATCTGTTCCTCACCCGCATGAACGTGTTGCAGACTGGTTCAAGCCGAGGTGGCGTCGCGAAGGGGTGGTGTCATGCACTCCGCCGCTGAGCCGCGACCGCAGCCGGTGATGGCGGGCCTGACCACGGTACAGGCAAAAGCTGCCGCGCAAAATGGCCCCGTGCTGGTGCTCGCCGGCGCCGGTACAGGCAAGACAAAGACGCTGACCGCCGCGGTCGTGCACCGCATAGCGGCCGGCGGCCTCGCACCTGGCCGTGTTCTCGCCGTCACCTTCACCAACAAGGCCGCCACCGAAATGAGCGGCCGGATCCGGGCGGCTCTCGACAGCGGACCCGCGCCATCCTGGCTCGGCACGTTCCACGGCCTTGCGGCGCGCCAGCTGCGGATCGAACCGGAGGTCGCCGGCCTGCGGCCCGGCTTCGACATCCTCGACGCCGATGACAGCCGCCGGGTCATCAAGCGCACCCTGAAGACGCTGAACCTGGCCAGTGGCGAGGATGCCGCGGCGATCGGCCGGGATCCCCTGAAACTCATGTGCAGCCGGCTGTCCAAGTTCAAAGACAACCTGATCACGCCCGACGAGGCCCCGGCGCAAGTCGAGGCTAACAATCGCCCAAGCCAACCGCAGCGGCCTGCCGGTCGATGCACACGGCCTGCGCGCCAGTGCCCGGGTCTATGCCGACTACCAACGCCGGTTGCGGGACGCGAACGCCGCCGATTTCGGGGATCTGCTGCTGTGGCCGGCGCGCGCCATGCAGCGCAGCGAGAGCTACCGC
>DATMND010000036.1:0-3005 GCA_035569235.1 Acetobacteraceae bacterium
AATGACCGTCTCCAGGTATTGCGGGCCGATGAACTTGTGCAGCACGGCGACGGCGCGGTGCTGCAGTTGATACCTGACGTTTATCTGCGCGGTAACGTTCACGCCATCCTTGGAGATGGCGTTGATCGTTTCGGTCGTGGATTGCAGGCGCAGATCATAAATGAACAGCCTATCCCACGGCGCAATGATGTGCAGGCCTTCCTCCCGCAGCTCGCGGGGATCCAGGATCGTGCCGCGGCCAACGAAGCACCAGCAGTAGAAGTCAAAACCGTTGATGCGCTTCCAATAGACGCCGACCCTGCCGCTCGGCACCGTGATCACCACGTAGGGCCACAGCACGACGATCACTAGCAACGCCACCAGGAGCGCGGTGGTCACAGCCAGCAGGTGGCGCCAGATGAAGCCTCGCCATCCGCGCTTTTTCGGCGCCAGCGGCTCGGCATACAACAGGTCTTCCTCATACCTCGCCAAGAGCGGTTCTCCGTCAACGCGATCCTGGGCCGATCAGGGGCCGCTCGGCAATACGGCCTTTCATCCATGCGAATCCGCCGTGCCTGCACCGGTAGCCGGGACTCGGGCTCCTCGAAGGTCCCCGGCGGCAGGAAGCGGCGGGACATCAGCGCCAAACCAAAATCAGCCACACGCTGGCCACGCCAAACAGCCATGCTCCCGCCGCCAGCAGAGCAGCCATAGCGTGGTATCCTTTGCGATTAGCGATATAGGCGAGCGATGCGAAGCTGAGGGCATTTAGGACGACGACCGCGACAGCGTACATGGCGCGGGACAGCTCAATCCCATGCACCTGCCGGGTCGTCGCAGTTGATCGCCTCTGCCAGAAGATTGCTCATGGCGTATCCTTCACTTGAGTTGTTTGAGCAGCCAATCCCGGCTATCCCGCCGCGCTGCTTGCAGCAACCGCATCCCTGCTAATAAGTATTTCGCGTGAGCCGGAGACTGCCCAATTCGCTCTAGTCCAGCGACAATGGTCGCAATCCGCTGCTCAGTTTCGGCTAAACGTTGCTGAACGACAGAACGGTCCATTGTTCTGCAGATTTTAACGGCGCGATTCTTTAATTCCAATCCTCCTCGGCCTCACGTGTGACCGCCGGCGCCGCCGGGTTTTTGACCTTTATCCAGCAGTCCGCCCGGCCGGAACGATACGGCGAGCCCAGGCGCTTCGACACGATGCCCTCGCAGCCGAGCGCACAAGCCTGCCGGTAGACGATTGCGCCATCCGCGATGAAGTGCGCGTTGAATGCGATGCCCGCGTGCTTGGCGCGCAGCAGCGACTTCAGGGTGCTCTTGCGGGTTTCAATCGGCTCGCGACGCAAATCCTCGCCATCGAGCTCGAGCAGGTCGAAGGCGCAAAGGACTGCCGCCGTGGGCCGGTGTCCGCGAATGAGATCGAACACCGCAAGTCCGTTCTTGTCGGTGACGATCGCCTCGCCGTCGATGAGGCATGAGCGCGACGGCAGAGCAGCGACCGCCGCGGCGGCCAACGGGAAGCGCCCGGCGAAATCGTGGCCGTTTCGAGTGAGGAGCCGCACGCCGGCAGCGTCGCGCCGCGCCATGATGCGGAAGCCATCATTCTTGATCTCGTGAATCCAATCCCGCCCGGCCGGCGGTTTATCGGCAGGGCGGGGCAGGCATGGCTCGATGAAGTTGGAAAAAGGACGGGAACGCGGACGCGACAACATACGGTCAAGCTAACGCCGCTGGCGGCAGAATCCGAGTCCGACCAAAGGCCACACCGCCGCGGCCAGTACGGCGGTGGTGCTGGCGACATGGTGTGATGCAGCGGCTGGGCGGAACGCCACTCAGTCTTTTGGTATGGTCGTAATCGGTCATGACGCGCCCCTGCGAAGGTGCGTTGCGGCAAGTGGCCCGGATCGGGGCGAAGCCGGTCCGGGCTGCGCAATAAATGGACTCCCCAAGACATGAAAGCGTCAAGCGCGGGCGCTCGGCCCGAGCACTCGTTCGCGCGTGATCGGCTCCACAGGCTGTGTCGGTCATCTGATCTGGACTGCCCGAGGTGTCCGGGCCTTCGACGCGGACGACAAGGAAGTCGGCACCTTTGCGAGCATGGATTCAGCCGCGGCCGCCCTGTTCGCGCTGGTGACAGAATTGCCACCGGAATTGCCACCGGACTGCTTAGGATGAGGCGAAACTATATGGGATAGACCGAGCCGCGGGTGGCATTGAACCCCGTGCTAAATGGCACATTTCAGCACCGGGCGGCATGTGGTGGCACGGCAGAAATAGGCTTAGCAAACCGCCGCCTTCAGCCATCTCCGAACTTGTATTTTCAACGACTTGGGCAGTCGCCCAGAACGAATATGGACGTTGCCACCGCATTGCTATCCCAGGCCGGTAGAGTCAAGGCCGATTGATCGCCGCGTCTGCGTGGCCGTCGTCGGCTGTCAACACGTGGGCGCAGATCGGCGGCCGGCGCCGGCCCGCGCATTTACGCGCCGATATCGCGCCCCTCCGCGTTTCGGGGACGCCGCGTCGGTACGACTTCAGGGATGTCCGGACAGCTTCAGCGTGTCAGATCATATCAGCAGCAGAAGCCCGGATAACCAACGGGGCCGCTGAACACCGCGGACGGAATGTGGGGCCTCCCTTCTGCCTCTGCTGCAGCCTCAAGCGCATCGTCGGACACTTCGCAGGCGAGGACCTCTTCATCGGCCTGGTCGATTGCCTTCTCGTTCATGATACTGATCCATCATTCTCGCCGCCCCTTCGCCGCCTTCAAATATAGCACGTTTGCGATTCTTGTGCAGGACCCGAGGCGAGGCTGCCGGCAACTGCCGCGGACCGTATCGGGGATACTTCGAATTCGCCATTATCTCCGAGGTAAGCGCGTTCGCGCTTCCAACTCCTCGGGCTGGACGAGATCGCGCATGCGTTCGCGACGGGACCGGCGCGCCGGGTGGGGAGGCGAGGGCGCTTTCGGCCTTCTTATGATAATGTTCGGCGCGGAACAGGCGCCGAAACTTGGTGGA
>DATMND010000037.1:0-2267 GCA_035569235.1 Acetobacteraceae bacterium
CAGGGCCGAGCGCGACCGCAAAGTCGAGGAAGCTGCCCGCATCCTTCAGTTGGAACCCTATCTGGAACGGCGGCCGAGGGACCTGTCGGGCGGCCAGCGCCAGCGTGTCGCCATTGGCCGTGCAATCGTGAGGCAACCGAAGGTCTTCCTGTTCGACGAACCGCTGTCCAACCTCGACGCCGCCTTGCGTGGCCAGATGCGAATCGAGCTGTCGCGGCTGCACGAAGAACTCAACGCAACCATGATTTACGTCACCCACGACCAGATCGAAGCCATGACGATGGCCGACAAGATCGTCGTGCTGCAAGGTGGGCGCGTGGAACAGGTCGGATCGCCGCTCGATCTGTACCACCATCCCGCCAACCTTTTCGTGGCCGGTTTCATCGGGTCGCCCCGCATGAACCTGCTGCCAGCCAAGGTGACCGAAATCGGCGCTTCGGGCACGACGGTCGCGCTGGCGGCGGGACAGCACGCGTCGGTGCCGGTCGAGGCCGGAACCGCGCGTCCAGGTGACACAGTCACGCTGGGGATTCGTCCGGAGGGTCTGCACATCAATTCCGCCGGGCCGATCAGCGCCACGGTATCCCTGGTCGAGCGGCTCGGCGGCCTGACCCTGCTGCACGTCAACACCGGCGATCAGGAGATGACGGTGCAGATCGAAGGCAGCGATCCAACGCGCGCCCACGAGCAAATCCGCCTCGCGATCGATGCAGCCGCATGCCATCTGTTCGACAAGGCGGGCCAGGCGCTGCCGCACCTGGCCCGACATCCGCTGGCTGCCTTAACTACGGAGATTTAACCCTGTTCCTCGGCATCGATTTCGGCACCTCGGCCGTCAAGGCGTTGCTGGTGAACGATGCGCAGCAGGTGGTCGCCGGCGCGATGGCGCCACTGTCGGTGCAGCGACCGTCGCCCGGATACAGCGAGCAGGATCCGGAAGCCTGGTGGCAGGCGATGCTGGACGTCATCGACGGGCTGGGGCGCGAGCACGCCGCGGCCTTGTCCGCCGTCGAGGGCATCGGCCTGTCCGGCCAGATGCATGGCGCGGTGCTTTTGGACGATGCGGGTGCCGTGCTGCGTCCGGCCATCCTGTGGAACGATGTTCGTTCTGCAGCCGAATGCGCGGACTTGGAGGCCGCATTTCCGACTCTCCGGCAAGTGACCGGCAATATCGCCATGCCCGGCTTCACCGCGCCCAAGCTGCTGTGGGTGCGCAAGCACGAACCGACGGTTTTCGCTCGACTGCACAAAGTGGCGCTGCCCAAAGCCTATGTCCGATATCGGCTGACCGGCGAGATGATCGAGGAGATGTCGGATGCATCGGGCACGCTGTGGCTCGATGTCGGCGCCCGCGACTGGTCAGATACTGCGCTGGCGGCCACCGGACTGACGCGCGATGCCATGCCGCGTCTGGTCGAAGGCAATGCGCGGGCAGGTGCGCTGCGTCCGGAACTCGTGGCGCGCTGGCGCATGGCGCATCAGCCTATCCTGGCTGGCGGGGCAGGCGACAATGCGGCGGGTGCCATCGGCCTCTCTGCGATCCGACCCGGCGACGCATTCATCTCGCTTGGTACTTCCGGCGTGCTATTTGCCACGACCGACAGTTTCCGCCCGTATCCGCAGGCGGCGGTCCATGCATTCTGTCACGCACTGCCCGGCACCTGGCACCAGATGGGCGTTACCCTGTCTGCCGCTTCATCGCTGGCGTGGTGGGCCAGCATCACCGGACGGCCCGAGGCAGAGCTTCTGGCCGAAATCGACATGCCAACGACCCCGAGCCCCGCGCTGTTCCTGCCCTATCTCGGCGGTGAACGGACGCCGCATAACGACGGCACGATCCGTGGCGCATTTGCCGGGCTGTCGCATGACACCGACCGGCGCCTACTTACACAGGCGGTGCTGGAGGGCGTAGCCTTCTCGTTGCGCGACTGCCTCGACGCACTGACGGCTTCGGGCACGCACATTGAGGCGGCGGACGTAATCGGTGGCGGCTCCCGCTCCCGCGTCTGGATCGGCATCATCGCCGCTGCATTGAATATACCGCTGCACCGCTCGATCGCGGGCGAGCATGGCGGCGCTTTCGGGGCGGCCCGGCTGGCCCGGATGGCCGTCACCGGCGAGGCGCCGGAGGTGGTTTGCACCCCACCCGCCCGCGAAGACACCGTTCGTCCCGATCTTGCTCTGTTGGAAGCCTATGCGTTGCGCCTCGCGCAGTATCGTGCACTCAATATAAAAGTCGCGGACGTGGTCCGGGTGGCATGACGTGA
>DATMND010000038.1:0-10273 GCA_035569235.1 Acetobacteraceae bacterium
TTGTTTCGCTCAGTCTGTGGGCGCTGCGAACCTGGCGGCGGGATTGCAGGATGCGTATCTCGGCCACAGCCCGGTGATCGCGTTGACCGGGCGCGAGCCGCCGCTGCTGCATCATCGGAACACGTATCAGGAACTCCCGCATCGGCCGCTCTACGCGTCGGTGACGAAGTTCTCGGCTGATGTGGCGGACGCCGCCGACCTGCCGCGCCTGCTGCGTCAGGCCTGGCGCGAGGCGATGACGGGCTCGCCGCGCCCGGCGCATCTCGACCTGTACGGGCGGTCGGCGAACATCGTCGAGACCGGCATGGTGGGCGAACCGGCGATTGCCGATCCGGGCCTGCAACTGACGATGCCGCCGTACCGGCCGGTGCCGTCGGACGACGAGATCGAGCGTGCGGCGGCGAAGCTGCGCCGGGGGAAGCGGATCGTCATCGTCGCGGGGTCCGGTGCGGCTGCTTCAGGGGCCGGGCCGGAGGTGCTGGCGCTCGGCGAGGCGCTGGCGGCACCGATCGGCACCTCGCTCGGCGGACGCGGAATCATCCCGACGCGGCATCGCCTGTCGATCGGTTGCCCGGGCAACTATGCCGCGCCGCCGGCCAATCAGATCGTCCACGAGGCGGACCTCGTGGTGTTCGTCGGCTGCGATACCGGCGATCAGGTGACGCATACCTGGCGCATTCCGTCGCTGGAGACTGAGGCGGTGCAGATCGACATCGATCCGACGGAACCTGGCCGCAGCTACCGGAACACGCTCGGGCTGATGGGCGATCCGAGGGCGACACTGGCGAAGCTGCTGACCGCGCTCGGTAAGCCTGCGCGCGACACGGCGTTCGCCGACTGGGCCGCCGGCATAGTCGCTGCCTGGCGCGAGGAGCGCGCACCGAAGCTGGCCAGCAACGCCGCGCCGATCCTGCCCGACCGGCTCTGCGCGGAAATCACCCGAGCGCTGCCGGAGGACGGCATCGTGGTCGCGGATACCGGCTATTCCGGAATTTGGACGTCGACGCTGATTGAACTCAACGGTGCTGGACAGACGTATCTACGTGCGGCCGGCTCGCTTGGGTGGGCGTTTCCCGCATCGCTCGGCGCGAAGTGCGCGGCGGGCAAGCGCAAGGTGATCTGCTGGTCGGGCGACGGCGCGATCTACTACCACCTGACGGAACTGGAGACCGCGCGACGGCGTGGCATTGCCGTGGTGCTGGTGATCAACAACAACTCGGGCTTCGGCCAGGGCTGGCCAAATATCCAGCGCCAGCAGGGCAACACGCCAGGCGATGTGCGCGACCTGGTGCGCTTCGGGCCGACCAACTTTACCGATGTGGCGCGCGTGTTCGGTCTGCGCGGTATCCGCGTGGAGGAACCGTCGAAGATCGCGCCGGCGCTGCACGAAGCGCTGGCCGCGGATGAGACGGTGATTGTCGATGTCGCCACCGACATTGATGCGCGTGCACCCGAACCGTGGCTGCCCGGAACGGGAGGATGATGGAATTCGACAGGCACAGGTACATGCGCAGACACGGACAGAGACAAAGACAAAGATTCCCCTCCCCTTGCGGGAGGGGGTTAGGGGGAGGGGTCGACGGGCGAGGCGTTGCGGATGCGGTGCACCCCTCCCCCCGACCCCCTCGCACAAGGGGAGGGGGAGAATTTTGAAATGACCGAAGTCGCCGTTGTTGGCGCTGGCCTGATGGGCCATGCGCTCGCATTGGTGTTCGCGCTGGGCGGACACAGCGTGCGTTTGACCGACAGCAATGCCGAGACGCTGGAGCGCGCACCCGGTCTGATGGCGACCGCGCTCGCCACGTTGGCCGAAGCAGGCGAGGTGGATGCGTCGTGGGATCGCCAACGCCTGTCGCATGTCGTGCGCTGCATCCCGTCGCTGGCACAGACGGTCTCCGGCGCCGCACTTGTGATCGAGGCGATCGTCGAACGGCCGGACGCCAAGCGCACGCTCTACACACAGCTCGAAACGCTGATGGCGCCCGACGCGATCCTCGCCAGCAACACCAGCAATCTCGACATCTTCCCGCTGGTGCCGCCGGGTTTGCAAAAGCGGACCATCATCGCGCATTGGTATACGCCGCCCTATTTGTGCGACCTGGTCGATCTGTGTTCCGGCCCGCACACCGATCTGGCCGCGATCACCACCGTGCGCGACATGGTGCGTGCGATGGGCAAGGTGCCGGTGGTGTTCAAGCAGATGGTGCAGGGTTACGTCGCCAACCGGTTGCAGGCGGCGATGGGCCTCGAAGTGCAGCGCATGCTGGACGAGGGCCTCGTTTCGCCGAAGGACATCGACGATTCGGTGATCCACGGCATCGCGCTACGCATGCCGATCCTCGGCGTGATGGCGAAGGCCGACTTCACCGGGCTGCCTCTCATGCAGCAGGGTATGGCCAATCGTAGCTACACGCCGCCCGAGGTGCGCGGCCGTAGCGAGACGCTCGACCGGCTGATCGCGGAGGGCCGTACCGGTGTAATGGCAGGCAAAGGGTATTTCGACTGGGGAGACCGCTCGCCGGAAGAGCTGTTCCGCGAGCGTGACCGCAAGCTGCTGGCACTGAAGCGCGCGCTCCGCGAAATCAAACCGATGGAGGGAACATGATCAGCTACAATCTCACCGGCAAGACGGCCCTCGTAACCGGCGGCGCATCGGGCATCGGCTTTGCCACCGCGCGGATGCTTGCGACTTTCGGCGCAACCGTTGCGGTGAACCATTTGCGCGATGACGCGCGCGGGCCCGAGGCGGTGGAGAAACTGGTTGCCGAAGGGGGCAAGGCGATCGGTGCGCCGGGCAGCGTCGGCGAGAAGGGCGGGGCCGAACGGATGGTGCTGAAAGCGATCAGCGATCTCGGACGGCTCGACCTGCTGGTGAACAATGCCGGCACGCCAGGCACGCGCAGACGCATCACGCCGCCTGAACTGGACCTGATCACCGAAGATCTGTGGTCGCAACTGCTGGAAACCAATCTGCTCGGCGTATTCCGTTGCGCCAAGGCTGCCGCTCCGGCGCTGAAAGCTGCGCAAGGCGCGATCGTCAACACTGCCTCGATCGCGGGTCTGGGGCGGGCCGGCAGCAGTCTCGCCTATAGCGCGACCAAGGCGGGCGTGGTCAGCTTGACGCAAAATCTGGCGCGCGCACTGGCACCAGAGGTGCGGGTGAATGCCGTTGCCCCGGGTGCGGTGGACAGTTCCTGGATGGTGGAATGGACCAACGAGGAGCGGCAGCAGTCGATCGAACGCGCGCTGCTGAAGCGCCGCTGCCAGCCTGAGGATCTGGCCGAGGTGATCATGTTCCTGGGATTTGGTGCGGCGATGGTGACGGGGCAGACTATCACGGTCGACGGCGGCCTGACGCTATAGCGACTCGGCCAGAATTGCCACGGTCACTCCCCCACCCCTTGCGGGAGGGGTCAGGGGGAGGGGTATGGCAACTTAGAACGTAAGCACGAAGTCGGCGCCGAACGTGAAGGCGTTGTTGGTGCCCTTCGAGTTGGCCGGCGGATTGTTGTTGAACGGCTTGTTGTCGGTATAGGCGTGATCCCAGCGGATCTCCGGTCGCACGAGCAATCCGGTTACCGGCTCGGGCATTTCCGGCTTCCAGGTCACGCCAAGCGTGAGCCCGCCATACGTCGTGTTGGATCCCGGTGCGAAATGCACGAACGGTGTCGCAAGACCTTGCTGGAACTTGATGAAGTCGGAGTTGCCGGGGAACGAGGCGACAAAGAAGTTGTTGTCGTCACGCCAGATCTCGGCTCTGGCGTTCAGTGCGATCGTGTCGCTCAGTGCGTAGGACGCGTATTCCGCTGCGCCAAAGCCGTTCACCGCCTTGCCCACGGTACCAAATCCATCACGGATCCAATTTGCCTCGGTCACGAAGGTCCAGGTGTCGGTCGCCTTCCAGGTGGCCACCACATCATTGTAATAGCGCCACTGGCCGTTGGCATTGACCCCGATCGGGGACAGCACGCGGGTCGATTGCTCCGGCCCGAAATGCGTCAGAGCCAGGATCGTCAGTTTCCCTTCCAGGAATGTCAGGTTCAGCCCTGCGATGCCGCCCTCTGCGCCGTTGTCCTCGCCCAACGGTCCGAATGTGGTGTTCGTGCCGGTGTCGAAGCCGGTGTAGATATCCAACACGTCATTGACATGCGTCGTCGCCAACGCGCCGGTGTGCTTGAACGGCAGTCCGAACTGGAAGATGTAGGAGTGCGAGTAGAACGGGTTGGTCGAGGGATCGATCGTCTCGTACCCCAGCGGGGTCGGATACTGCCCGACCTTGAGGTCCACGCCGCCCTCGGTGAGCCATGGCAGATGCGCCAGGACGTTCGCCTCGACCACGTCGAACTGATAGCGCTGGTCAGGGATGACGCGATTCAGCTCGCCCAGGAACTGCGTGTAGCGCGCATCCGAGCCATACATGAACTGGACCTTGAAGCCCCATTGATAGTCGCTGTTCTTCGGATCGAGCGGCTTGTTCGCAGTCAGCAGCAACTGATTCAGCTGTACCTGGTTGGCGTGGTCGGTAAACAGCTGGCCCCAATTCAGGCCCGTTGCCGGGCGCATGGGGTTGGCGATGATTCCCGATTCGAGCTGCGCCGATAGATGGATGCCGTCAATCCAAAGACCGGGCGGTGGGGCCTCAGGTGCGGCCGGAGCCGCCGGTGCGGCGGTTGTGCCCTCAGCCTTGGGCGCAGCGGTGGCGGGAGGCGCAGGTGTGACCGGCGCGGGCGGAGGTGGTGCCGTCTGCGCGTTCGCCACTGGCGCGACGGCAGCGATGCACGCCGCCAAAAGCCAGGGAGCCGCGCCGATAGTTTTCTTATGCTCCATTTTGACCTTCTGTCTTCCCCGATTAGCTTCTGTAGGCACAAATGTAGGGGCGCCGCAACGCAGCGCCCCTTCCATTCGTGCTGTTTTTCAGAAGATCTGCTCTCCGTGCAACACCAAGTCGAGGCCTTCACGCTCCTCTTCCTCGTCAACACGCAGGCCGACCAGCATTTTGGTGACGTACAGCAGGATCAGCGTGCCTACGCCGCTATAGACCAAGGTAGCGGCAACGCCCTGGCACTGGATCCATAATTGCGACAGGCCGCCGGGGCTGCCGTCCGGGCTGGCATCCGTTGCCGACAGCGGCCCGTAGGAGAACACCCCTGTCAGCAAGGCACCGACGATGCCGCCGATGCAGTGCACGCCGAATACGTCCAGGCTGTCGTCGTAGCCCAGCATGTGCTTCAAGCTGGTTGCGGACCAGAAGCAGATCACGCCGGCGGCAACACCGATGATGATCGATGAACCGGGCAACACGAAGCCCGATGCCGGGGTGATCGCCACCAGACCCGCCACCGCGCCGGAGATGCAGCCTAGCACAGAGGGTTTGCCCTTCGCGATCCATTCGGCGAACATCCAGCCGAGTGCTGCGGCCGCTGTGGCGATCTGCGTGACCGTCATCGCCATCCCGGCGCGGCCGTTTGCTGCAACTGCGGAACCGGCGTTGAAGCCGAACCAGCCGACCCAGAGCAGCGATGCGCCAATCACCGAGTAGGCCAGGTTGTACGGCGCCATGTTGTCCTGGCCGTAGCCGACCCGCTTGCCGAGCACGAGCGCGCCCACCAATCCGGCAATGCCGGCGTTGATGTGCACCACCGTGCCGCCGGCGAAGTCAAGCTGTCCGTTGATGTTGCCCCATCCGCTCGGCGCCCACATCCAGTGCGCGACCGGCGAGTAGATCAGCAGCGACCAAAGCGTGATGAAAATGCACAGCGCCGAGAACTTCATGCGGTCCGCGAACGCACCCACGATCAGTGCCGGAGTGATGATCGCAAAGGTCATCTGGAACATCATGTAAACCGTTTCAGGGATTGTCGTGGACATGTCCGCGACGTCCTTGATGCCGGAGGCGAGCACAAACGCCTGGCTGTCGTTGCCTTTGGTGATGTGATCGGCGATGCCGTGCAGCATGAAGCGTGACAGGTCGCCGACATAGCCGGCGGCATTGCCGGTGCCGGGGGTAAAGGCCAGGCTGTAGCCGGCCACCGTCCAGACGATGGTGACGATGCAGGTGACGGCGAAACACTGCATCAGCGTGGCGAGGATGTTCTTCTTGCGCACCATGCCGCCGTAGAACAGCGCCAACCCGGGGACGGTCATCAGCAGCACGAGCGCCGTGCTGGCGAGCATCCACGCGGTGTCTCCGGAGTCGATCTTCGGGGGGCCGGCATCTTCGGCCAGTGCCGGCAGCGCCACCACCAGCAGCGGCAACATTGCGGCAAGTCCCCAGGTCAAGCGGGGTCGCTTCATCGTTCCTGTTTCCCTCTTATTGGTCGTTCAGAGTGCGGCGGCGTCGGTCTCGCCGGTGCGGATGCGGACCGCCCGTTCGATGTCGATGACGAAGATCTTGCCGTCGCCGATCTTGCCGGTATGGGCCGCCTTGGTGATCGCCTCGATCACCTGGTCGGTGAGATCGGCGGGTACCACCACCTCGATCTTCACCTTCGGCAGGAAGTTCACGTGGTATTCGGCGCCGCGGTAGATTTCCGTCTGTCCCTTCTGGCGGCCGAACCCCTTCACCTCGGAGACGGTAAGACCCTGCACGCCCAATGGCGTCAGCGCCTCGCGCACGTCATCGAGCTTGAAGGGCTTGATGATGGCCATGATCAGCTTCATTTCGCTGCCCCGTTCTGCGTTGCACACTACGTCCCGCCACACCTGGGAGGGCCGGTCGTGGGGAGTGCCTATCAAGAATCGTGCCGCGGCGAGGCGCGGTTGCCGCCTCATCGCCATGGCCGACCTTGTGCCGGCCCCCCACGGCTTTTCCCGAGTTCGCTTATGAGGACATGGATCGGTTGCATAAGAAACGAGCAGCAATAGTCTAAATGCGAAGCGTCCCGCCGTCCTTGCGAACGGCGGGGCGCTGTCGAGTACGCGCGGGTAGCGGTCGGATCAGACCGAGTAATACATCTCGAATTCCACCGGATGCGGCGTATGTTCGAAACGATATACCTCGGTCCATTTCAGCTCGAGGTAGCTCTCGATCTGGTCGGAGCTGAACACGTCGCCGGCCAGCAGGAACTCGTGGTCGCCCTCCAGCGCGCCGATCGCCTCGCGCAGACTGCCGCATACCGTGGGGATGCCCTTGAGCTCTTCCGGCGGCAGGTCGTACAGGTCCTTGTCCATCGGATCGCCCGGATGGATCTTGTTGCGGATGCCATCCAGCCCGGCCATCAGCATCGCGGCGAACGACAGGTACGGATTGGCACCGGGATCGGGGAACCGCACTTCCACGCGCTTCGCCTTGGGGTTCGTCGCGTAGGGAATCCGGCACGATGCCGACCGGTTGCGCGCCGAATAGGCCAGCAGCACAGGCGCCTCGAAGCCGGGGATCAGGCGCTTGTAGCTGTTGGTCAGCGGGTTGGTCAGCGCGTTCAATGCCTTGGCGTGCTTGATGATCCCGCCGATGTAGTAGAGCGCCTGCTCCGACAGATCGGCGTAGCTGTTGCCGGCGAACAGCGGTTTTCCCCCCTTCCAGATCGACTGGTGCACGTGCATGCCCGAGCCGTTGTCGCCGTAGATCGGCTTCGGCATGAAGCAGGCCGTCTTGCCGTAGCTGTGGGCGACGTTGTGGATGCAGTATTTGTAGATCTGCAGCGCGTCTGCCATCTTGGTCAGCGGGCCGAATTTCATGCCCAGTTCGTGCTGGCTCTGACCAACCTCGTGGTGATGCTTTTCGACCACCACGCCCATCTCGGCCATAGTGGACAGCATCTCGGCGCGCAGGTCGCTCTCGCTGTCGACCGGCGGGACCGGGAAATAGCCCCCCTTCACCGCGGGCCGATGGCCCATGTTGCCTTCCGGATAGTCCTTCAGCCCCGCCTGCGGACCTTCCTGGCTGTCGATTTGGTAGATGCCGTAATTGCCGCCGGTCCCATACTTCACGCTGTCGAACACGAAGAATTCCGCTTCCGGGCCGAAGAACGCGGTGTCGCCGACACCCGAGGCGTTCAGGTACGCCTCGGCCTTCTTCGCCGTGGAGCGCGGGTCGCGGTTGTACGGCTGTCCGGTGGACGGCTCGATGATGTCGCACACCAGGATCAGACTGGGCTTGGCGGAAAACGGATCCATAACGGCCGTGTCGGCGTCCGGCATCAGGATCATGTCGCTCTCGTTGATCGCCTTCCAGCCGGCGATCGAGGAGCCGTCGAACATGATGCCGTCGCGGAACGTCTCCTCCTCGATGGTGGAGACATGCTGCGCGGTGTGCTGCCATTTGCCGCGCGGATCAGTGAACCGGAGATCCACGTACTCCACTGAATGCTCGGTGAGCATCTCCAGCACCTTGCCCACGCCGTTGCTCGTACCTGCAGGCTTTCTCGCCATGTATGGTTTCCCCGTCCTCGTCTCGAATGGCGCGCCGGCCGTCCCACCGGAGGCTGGCGCAGGAAGCGGCCCGTCTGTCCAATCCCGCCATGGGCCAGAGGCGGGGTTCGTCCTGACCTGTTGTCCCGCGTTAAATGGCGTCCTCGCCACGCTCGCCGGTGCGGATGCGGATGACCTCCTCTACCGAGGAGACAAAGATCTTGCCGTCGCCGATCCGTCCGGTGCGGGCGGCAGTGATGATCGCCTCCACCGCGCGTTCGACCACGGCGTCCTCGCAGACCACCTCGATCTTCACCTTGGGAAGGAAATCGACCACATATTCGGCGCCACGGTACAGCTCGGTATGACCCTTCTGCCGGCCGAAGCCCTTCGCCTCGACGACCGTGATGCCTTGCAACCCCACCTCGTGCAGCGCTTCTTTCACCTCGTCCAGTTTGAACGGCTTGATGACGGCCTCGATCTTCTTCATGCGCGTCCACCGCCCGGGTTGACCGGGCCTCCTGTTGTCTGGCTGCCCGCATCGCCGGTAGACGGAACGGCAGCGCCACAAGGTTGCACGCGCCGTGCCAAGCGGCAATGCGGAGTACGGCCCGGCTCCATTTGTCCCAGCGCCCAGGGGGTGGGCGATCGAACCCGGACAATGCCTGTTTTCTGGGCAGTCAGTGGCCGGATTGGCAGTGCCCTAGAACCCGACGCGGTCGCCGCCTTTCAGCTTGAGTATCCCGCGCGCCTCCGCCGGTGTGGCGATCTCCAGGCTGAGTTCCTCAAGGATGCGGCGGATCTTGGCGACCTGCTCGGCATTCGACTTCGCCAGCGCGCCGCGGCCGATATAGAGACTGTCCTCCAGCCCGACGCGCACATTGCCGCCCAGGATGCCGGCCATCGTCGTGAAGGCCATCTGGTGCCGCCCGGCGGCGAGCACCGACCAGACATAGGCGTCGCCGAACAGCTTGTCGGCGGTCTCCTTCATGAACAGCAGATTGCGCGGATCGGCGCCGATGCCGCCGAGGATGCCGAAGATGGTCTGCACGAACAGGGGTGGCTCGACGATCTTCTGATCCAGGCAATAGGCCAGGTTGTAGAGATGGCCGACATCGTAGCACTCGAATTCGAAGCGCGTGCCGTGGGCGCGGCCGAGGCGTTCGACGATGCCGGCGATGTCGCGGAACGTGTTGCGGAAGATGTGGTCGTCGGTGCGGTCGAGATACGGCTTCTCCCAGTCGTGTTTCCAGGTCTTCACCCGGTCGCCGGCGCGGGAGATGTTGAAGTTCATGCTGCCCATGTTGAGGCTGCACATCTCCGGCTTCGCTTGCAGGGGCGCGGCGAGCCGGTCTTCCAGCGTCATGGTCAGGCCGCCGCCGGTGGTGATGTTCACCACCGCATCGGTGCTCTGCTTGATCACGGGAAGGAAGCGCATGAACACCGCGGGGTCCGGTGTCGGCTCGCCGGTGTTCGGATCGCGCGCGTGCAGATGGATGATGGCGGCGCCGGCCTCGGCGGCCTCGATGGAGGAGCGGGCGATCTGCTCCGGCGTGATCGGCAGGTGGTCCGACATGCTGGGCGTGTGGATGGCGCCCGTGACGGCGCAACTGATGATGACCTTGCCTGCCATGGTGTTTCCTCCCGGTTCGCGTTCGGGCGCAATCTGCACCGCGCCGGGGTCGCGGGCCAGAGGAGCGGGCGCAGGTGACGGGGCGGCGTTGGTTGGCTATATGCGGGAGGGGCTGTTCCCGTGGCTCAGCAGGATAGAGCACAGGATTCCTAATCCTAGCCAAACATATTTGAAATTTCGCGACTAAGCGGTGTCGGCGAGTTTGCCGGTCGGGTACCCAAGGATGGTGACGACCCGACCGCTCGCACGATCCGAGTAAACGAACGCCGGCCCGTCGATGCGATAGCGGCC
>DATMND010000039.1:0-2499 GCA_035569235.1 Acetobacteraceae bacterium
TGAAGACCGAATACCACAGGATCGCGATCTGCAGCATGCGCACGCGGCCGAAACGGTCCGCAAGCGCCCCGGCAAACCAGCCGCCGAACGCCGATGTAACGACGGTGACGGTACCGATCGTGCCGGCGGCGCCGGTCGACATGCCCCATGCAGCAATGACCGTGGGCACGACGTAGCTGTACAGCTGCTGATCGAAGCCGTCCAAGGTCCAGCCGCCCCAGCAGGCGAGCATAGTCTGGCGCTCCCGCGAGGTCAGATCGCGCAGCCAGGCCAACATCGCGCTTCCCCCTCTTTTATTGGCTCATCTGTCGATTTTATGCGACGACAGCGTGTCCGCTCCAATGTGCAATACCGCCTTGCCAGTGAAGTCTCGGTCGATCAGTCGCTGCGCGATCGCGCCGATCTCGCGCCACTGCGCCTCCACTGCGACCTGCGGCCGTAATTTGTCGGCGGCGATCAGTTCCGCCAACAAACGTAAGCCAATTCCTGCACGCTCGACGCTCATTAGCTCGTGGAATAGGGTCAGCCCATAGAGCCGTGTTCCTCCGGTTGCGAAAAATTCCCGGCTTTCGATGGTCGCGGTGCTCGCTGCGGAGACCCCGAACACCACGCAGGTGCCGTTCGGCTGCAGCATACCTAGCGCTGCGCCGAGCGCGGTGCCGCCGACGGAGTCGAGGATCAACCAGAACGGGCCGTGCGGCTTGGCGGCAGCCAGCTCGCGATCCACGACGACGCGCTCGCCGCACCATTCGGCCACCGTGGCACGGTGTTCATCGCGCCGGACATGCCCCCACACAAAGGCGCCAGCCGCCCCGGCGAGCTGGCAAGCGAGGTGTCCGACCCCGCCCGAGGCGCCGTCGACCAACACCTTGCGGCCAAGCAGCAGCCCGCCTTGCCGCAGCGCATGCAACGCGGTCAGCCCGGCGACCGGCAGGGTGGCGGCCTGGGCGTCGCTGACGGCCTCGGGCAGGACCGCTACAGCATGGCTGCGACAATTCACGCGCTCAGCCCAGGCTCCCGAGGGCAGGATGCCGACGACTCGAGTGCCTGCTTCGGGACCACTCCCGTCGGCGGCCGCCCTCTCGACGATCCCGGCGAAATCCCAGCCGGGGCGCCAGCCCACCTCGGCGACTTGCAAGGCGCGCCGCGTTTCGCCGCGGTTAAGCGATATTGCGGTGACCCTGACACCAACCTCGTCTCGGTCGGGATCGCGCAGGCTGACCTCGCGGATAGCCAGCCTGCCAGGCACAGACGGGTCAACGACCACGGCACGGATCTGCTGCGGCATAGGTTCTGTCCTCTGATTGCAGTTGGCCGAAGGTAAGCGGGCGTCAATAGCCGATCCATGCAATCGAGGCGCCGGACCAAGTGACAGGCCTGATCGGCGCGACGGTTCCGTTCCGGCCGACCGGCGAAGCACAGATGCGCACCGCTCGCGGAAGTGCCTCGGTTTCTGCAGTCCCGCCTGAGCTGTTGTCTTAGCCGCGCAGTTGGCGGATGTAGCCGGCCCACTTGTCCAATGTTGGCAAGATGTCGTTGGGGGCCTGAGACATCAGGCTGACATTAACGCGCACAGCGCCGAGGTCGCGGAACCGTTTCAGCTTGTCGAGATCGTCGGGCGCGCCGCCGATCGTGACCGGCAGAGAGGCAGGGTCGCGCCCGGCCTCCTGCGCCATCTTGCGGAAGGCCGGCAGGTATTCCTCGGGATTGCCGCTCGCGGCGTTCGGGTACCAGCCGTCGCCGTAGCGGATCGCGCGCCGCGCCGCCCATGGAAAGGCGCCGCCGAGAATGACCGGCGGATGCGGCTTCTGCACCGGCTTTGGCCAGGTCATGATCGTGCCGAAATCGACAAGCTCACCGTGATATTCCGGCTTCGTCTCGGTCCAGATCGCCTTCATTGCTTCGATCTGTTCACGCATCTTCCGCATACGCGTCGCAAAGACGGTGCTGTGGTTCTCTATCTCCTCCTGGTTCCACCCGCCGCCGATGCCGAACAGGAAACGCCCGCCCGAGACCTGATCGAGCGAGGCGACGAGCTTGGCGGTCTGGATCGTGTCGCGCTGGATCACGAGGCAGATGCCGGTCGCGATTTTGAGCCGCTTGGTGGCGCAAGCTGCCGCCGTCAAGGTGACGAAGGGGTCCATCACGTCGTAGTAGCGCTTGCCCAGCTCGCTGTCGGCCCGCGTGCGCCGCGGCACCGGGATGTGCGAATGCTCGGCGGCCCACACCGAATCGAAGCCGCGCTCCTCCATCGCGACCGCCAACTCGGCCGGGGTGATCGAGTAATCGGTGAAAAAGATCGAGGCGCCGAATTCCATGAAGCCCTCCCAAACCGCGTGACCACCGATGCTAGGTTACGCTGGGTGCCCGAACAATCTTGATTCCCTTCCGTGGTGGATGATCGCCCGGTTCCTGTTGGGCGAGGCGGCGCCCTCCATCACCCTCGTGCTGATCAGTGGCGGCGATCTTTGTCCACCGCCCGGCGCCACGGCTGTAGGT
>DATMND010000040.1:0-2564 GCA_035569235.1 Acetobacteraceae bacterium
CCCAGGCCGAAGCCTGGGGATGATCCTTCGGGGTTTCCCCCTTGACGTGACTTTAAAAGTCGCCTGCCGAAGCAGGGAAGCCACGGCCCTCCGGTTCGGATGCGGAGTTGTAGCGAGAGTATACATCACAGGGAGATCGATAGGAAAGTATAATGTTCGGACACGAAGCGCGGGCGATCCTCGCGCAACTGACAACCATCAACGCAAAGGTAGATCGCATCATGGCAACCGAAGCAGACGTACAGACCGCGCTGGCCAGCCTCTCGACCAAGGAAGACGTGGCGCTGGCATTGTTGAAAACCGAGGCGGCGAGCATCGTGTCGCTGCAATCGCAGGTGCTCGCGTTGCAGACCGCAGCCGGCACCGGCGCGCCGGTCGATTTCCAGCCGCTGCTTGACCAGATCGCCACCATGTCGGCGAACACCGACGCGGCGCTCGCCAGCGTGCAGCCCGCACCCGCCGCGGGCGCGGGCGTGGCCGCGGGCGCCTAACCCCACACCAGGCCAGACGGGTGCGGCATGTCCGACACAATCGTAACGCCGCACCCCCAGGCTCTCGAACGGCTGAGGTGGCCCCTATGGGGCATCGTGATCGCTGCGCTTGGGCTAGGGCTGACGATAGCTGGTGCGACCGTTACGATTGCCTGGACGGTGATCCACTGGGTTGATACCCAGGAAAATCTTATCGCCCTCAATCAGGCCGGCGTTCTCTCCGCGTCGCGCGACGTCGTCACCTTGCAGGGCAACATCGTCAGCCTCGATAAACGGGTGAACGAACTGGGCGCCAGGGTTACGGAACTCCACAACATGAGTGATGCGGCCGATCGCGAGTTGAAGGCGCGGCTCGATACCATCGACGCGCTGGCGAAGTTCAACACCGATCGATCATTCCAGCAGCCGCTTCCGCAACCCAGGCAAGGGCCACGCTAATGATCCCGATCCGCGCGATGCTTGTCGCCGTCGTGCTGGCTGGCTGCGCGACCAAACCGCCGCCTACAACGCCCATCGTGGCCGAGCCGCCTGAGACCGCTGCGGCGGTCCCGACGCCGGCCGATCCGCCAACAGCGAACCCCGCGCCGGCGGCTGACGCTGCCCGCGCGTACCATAGGGCCGAAAGCGGCGAGGGCCGTGCTGTCACCAAGTTGGGAGCGACGGCGGACTCGATCACCACAATCCATCGCGCGAACGCCCTCGCCCGCAAGGCGGTGGCCGATCTGGTGGCGCAGGACGGGCACCCGACCAAGGCGGCGATCGCGGACGCAAAGCGCACGCTGGAGGATCTGATCCATGCGCTTCAGGCCACGCCGCAGTGACCAGCCCATGGCAGCGCATCTGACGTCGGCCGAGCGCGATGCAATCGCGAAGGCGATCATCGAGCACCCGCACCTCACCCTTAAAGAGATCGCCATGCATCAGCATCGTTCGGTGCGGGTCGTATGGCTCATCTACCGTGAGCTGTTCCACGAAGGCCGCGTTGCGGAACGCAAGAACGGGCATAGCTTGCCCGCCGATCCGAATTAGGAGACCGCCATGGCACGCACCTTGTCCTTGTCGATCGTGGGATCGGGCGCCACACCCGAGGCAGATATCGTGTGCACCATGCGGGAGGCAGCGCACGCCGAGGTGGACCGGCTCTGCGACACCGACCCGACCGTGATGGTGTTCCTGGCGCAAAGGCTGGACGCGCCGATGCAGCTTTCGTCGCTGCCGGGCTCGCGGTATTTGCTGGAGGGGATGATCGGCGGCGCGAGCGAGGCGCTGGGCCTGCTCGCACTGTCGGTCGCGAAAGACGACTAAGCTGCCAGCGGACGCTTTGCCCGCATATACGCATCGATGACGGCAACCTGCGCGTCCGTCGCTTTGTCCAAGATCGTGTCGATGGCCTGGATCATGGCCAGCGTGCCATCGCCCTTCGCCGCGCGCACATTGGTCAGACCCGTCGCTGGCAATGCCTCGGTTGCTTGCTGCTTCGTTGCCGCCGCCGCGAGCTGTGCCTTCGTGCGCCGCTTGCGCTTCGATCCGGCCATGCGTGGCGCCGGCCGCCCGCGAGTGCGTTGCTGCGTTGCGCCGTTCTGGGCGAGTTGTGTGCCAGACATCAGTTCATACTCCGTGTTGATAGGAATTGCTGCCTAGCATATCGTCCCGCGAATTGGAAAGGACCGCCACCATGAGCGTATCCGCCGAAATGCCCCGCTATCGTTCGCACAAGATCATCCGCGCGCTGGAGATCAAGGCGGTTGACGGTCATCGGCTAACCTTCGTCGAAACTGGCTTCGCGCCCATTGATGCCGACCCCGCGATGTTCTCGCGCTACACGCCGGTGCCGGGCGACCGCTATGTGGTCTACCCGGACGGCTATACGAGCTTCAGCCCGGCCAAGGCATTCGAGGAAGGCTACACGCGCGTTTGATTCCGCCACCTGAGAAGGACCGCCGCCATGCCAACCCCAGCAGTCGCCGCCAACACCATCGCCGTCGCCATCCCGTACCTGTCCGCGCTCGCCAACACCGTGATGGGCCTGTCGCACACTCCACCGGAAACAGCCGCGAAGGTCTCGGCCGCAAT
>DATMND010000041.1:0-3710 GCA_035569235.1 Acetobacteraceae bacterium
CACTGAGAAGAGCGTGAGGTCCTTGTCTTCAAAACCGGCGGCGCGCAGATGTGCAGCGATATGCTCGGCCGCCAGCGTGCAGCTGCCGTTGGAGAAGCTCGTATTGGTCTCGACCAGCTCCTTGTAGAGGGCGAGGAACGCCGTCTGGTCCGGGCGCAGGGGCCCCATCGGCGGTTCCTGCGCCAGCGCCCCGTGCAACGCCAGTACCGCACCCAGTCCGCAAGCAATTCGCATCCGCATGGCCGACCTCGCAATGAACATATCCGGGGATGCTCCCATGCGCGGCGCGTCAACTTCAACGTCCGACGCGCCGGGACTGGCGCGGCCATCAGGAACAGCAGTCGCCTCGCAGACGGCCGATGGCAGGTGCCTCTTCGGAACCGTCAGTTACCTTGCGGCGTGTCTGGATTGCGCTCCGGCGACGCGCGATCATGGCGCACGGGGACGTCCCGCGGTCATGCCGAGGAACCACGAGCGGTGCAAGAAGCGCTCCTCATCAGAGACCTGGCGCGGTCGGACTACCCGCGGTGGTTGCCGCTTTGGGACGGGTACAACGCCTTCTACAAACGCGCCGGTCCCACGGCGCTGCCCGTACAGATCACCGCCGCCACGTGGGAGCGCTTTTTCGATCCCGCCGAACCGATGCATGCCCTGGTGGCCGAGACCGACGACCGCCTGATCGGTCTCGTGCACTACCTGTTTCACCGCAGCACGACCCTGCTGGCACCCATCTGCTACCTGCAGGATCTGTACACCACCCCCGAAAGCCGTGGCCGGGGCGTGGGACGCGCTCTGATCCAGGCTGTACACCGTCGCGCCGCGGATGCCGGCTCCGCGCGTGTCTACTGGCAGACGCACGAGACCAACATTACGGCGCGAGGTCTGTATGACCAGCTCGCCGAGCGCTCGGGCTTCATTGTTTATCGCAAAGACGTTGACGCGTAACCCACGGACGCAACCACTATGAACCGTCGCGAATTTCTGGAAACCCTCTCGGCTACTGCATTGGCTGCCGGCGGCGTCACGACGAACGCGGCGCCTGCGGGGACCGGCGCAGAGTTTGATCCGACTGAAAAGTCGCTTACGCAGCTCAGCGACGCTCAGGCAAAGGGCGCAGTGAGCGCAGAGACTCTTACGCACAGCTATCTGCGTCGCATCGAGCGCTATGATCGCCAGGGCCCGAAGCTCGGCGCGGTGCTCGCCGGCAATCCCGACGCCCTGAACGCGGCGCGCACGCTGGATGTGGAGCGCCGCGCCGGCAAGCTGCGCGGGCCGCTGCACGGCATGCCGCTGCTGATCAAGGACAACATCGAGACGCGCGACCCGCTGCCGACCACGGCCGGATCGCTGGCGCTCGCCAATGCGCGCCATGCGCAGGACGCGCCCATGGTCGCCAGGCTGCGCGCCGCCGGGGCGATCGTGCTCGGCAAGGCCAATCTGAGCGAGTGGGCGAATTTTCGCTCCATCCGCTCGGTCAGCGGCTGGAGCGGTGTCGGCGGACAGACCCGCTGCCCCTATGACCCGAGCCGCAACCCGTCCGGTTCCAGTGCCGGGCCGGCCGCCGGTGCGGCGGCTAGTTTCTGCGCCGCGGCCATCGGCACCGAGACCGACGGCTCCATTCTCGCTCCGGCCTCACTGAACGCACTCGTGGGGCTCAAGCCGACCGTGGGGCTGGTCAGCAGTGCCGGGATCGTGCCGATTGCGGCGCGCCAGGATACCGCCGGACCCATGACGCGCACCGTGGCCGACGCGGCGGCACTGCTAGCGGTGATGGCGGAACCGACCGTTCACTGGGATGGCATCGGCTCGCTCGAGGCGACGCCCAAGGGACTGCGCCTCGGTGTACTGCCGCCGCCGGCCTCGACGCATCCGGAGGTGCTGAGCCAGTCCAAGGAGTGGTTCAAGCTGCTCGAGCGCGAGGGCTTCACGCTCGTCGAGGTGCCAGCCCCGGCGGGCTGGCAGACGCTGCTCGATGAGGAACTCGAGGTGCTGCTGTACGACTTCAAGGCGGAACTCAATGCGTATCTCGCGCGCTTCCAGGGCGCGCTGCCGGTGCGCACGCTCGCCGAGCTCATCAGCTTCAATGACCAGCATGCGGCAACGGAGATGCCGTTCTTTGGCCAGGAGCTGTTCGTGCAGTCAGAAGCCTGCGGTCCGCGCACGAGCCCGGCTTACCGCAAGGCGCTGCAGCACATCATCGACGTCGCTGACACGCGCGGTCTGCGCGCCCTGTTCGCTAAGCACCGGGTCGATGCCCTGGTGGCCTCCGGCAACGGTCCGGCCGAGCTGATCGATCACGTCTGGGGCGATCGCTACGAGAACAGCGGCGGGTGGCCGCCGATGTGCTCAGCGGCCGCCGTGGCCGGCTGGCCAAGTCTGACGGTACCGGCAGGGTTCGTGATGGGACTGCCGGTCGGCATTCATTTCGTCGCCCCGCGCTTCCGCGAGGGACGGCTGCTGCAGATCGGGCGCACTTTCGAGCGGGCGCGCAACGCGCGCCAGCCGCCCAACCTCGGCGCGCGGGTCTGAAATTCGACGTGCCTTCAGTCCGCCCCACCTGCTGGCTGATGCTGCGGGCAGCCGCTCGAGGAGCGCAGGTACCGCTGATGCCGCTCGCAGAGCCCATCGTCGCCGCGAACGGCGCCGTAGGCCGACCCGAGCGATTGCAGCCCGGGCAGTCGCGCCTCCAGCTGCGCCGGGGTGCTGACGAAGTAGCGGCAGTCGGCGCAGCGCCCGACGAGACTCACTGCCCGAGCCTTGTCCAGAAGTCGGCGAACACCTGCGTCGAGAGCACGAATCCCAGCACGATGTTGACCACTACGCCGGCGGTGAAGGCAAAAAACGGCTTGGGACCGCCGCTGAAGAGCTCACGAATTCGGGTCGTCAGACCGATGCTGAGGAAGGTGAACGTGAAGGCCCACACGCGCAGGACCTGCAATGGGGCGACCAGCGCCGGCTGCAGCACTTTCTTGTAGTCGGCGTAGCTGTAGCCGCTCGAGATCGCCGTGATGATGATGGAGGCGATCAGGAAACCCAGCACGAACTTCGGGAACCGCTGCCAGATCTGGGCGGCGCCGCCGCGCGATTCGATGCCGGTCGGCTCCCAGCGCGTCGCCGCGATGATCGAAAGCACGAAGGCCCACACGCCGATCCAGACGTCGCGGCCGATGACCTTCATGAGCGTGAAGGCGTGAACGGCGGCGTCCGCGCTGCCGTTGATGCCCGGCACCTGGCCCGCATAACCGCCGTAAGTCTGCGCGGCTGCGAGGCCCGCGGCGTCGGCAAATTCAGAGGTGCCGATCCACGCTCCGGCCACGCCGGTTGGCAGCTGCAGGCCGCGCGCGGCGAGCGGCAGGAAAAAGATGGTGACGATCGCCCATAAGATCACCAGCGAGATGGCGATCGAGACCTCCTCCTTGCGCGCACCGACGGCGCCGCCGGCCGCGATGGCGCCCGAAACTCCGCAAACGGCGCCCCCGGTACCGAGCGTGGCGGCGAAACGGCGATCGAGGCCCAGGCGGGTGCCGACGAAGTAGATCGTACCGAAGGTGACCAGCGACACGATCGCGGCCTGCACGACCACCACGGGGCCCGCCCACAGGATGAGCGTAAGCGGCAGGCTCGCCCCGAGCAGCACGATGCCGGTCTTCACATAGAACTCGACGCGCAACGCCGGCTGCAACCAGCGCGGCGCGCCGGCGGTGTTTGCG
>DATMND010000042.1:0-2796 GCA_035569235.1 Acetobacteraceae bacterium
ATCCTCGAGGTCGAGCGTGGCGGCGTGCTCCATGAGCCGAAGGCTGGTCTCGTTGCTGAACCGCTCCGACAGCAGGGAGTCGAGCAGAGAAACGGCGCGGCCGAGTATGTCGGAAAGGACCGCAAGTCCGAATTCCAGCGCGAGCAGCCATCCGATGCGGTCGAGCAATCCGCTCGCGATCCATTGCCGCAGGTCTTCGGCAGCCGGCGGGGTCTGGGCGAGCAGCACAACTTCATCGATGATCAGCTTGCCTACGTAGAGCGTCGCGACCGGCAACAATGCACGCACGACTCGCAGCAGGGATTGACTGAGCGTGAGCGCCGGGCCGGTCCGCCACACCAGCTTCAGGAATGGCGGCAGGTTGCGCAATGTGCCCAGGCGCTCTCGCCATGACTGTTGTTGCGGCGCTGGAGAAATGCTACCGGGCGGGGCCGAGGAAGCTCGGCCACCCATTGCGTAGATTTTTGGCATTCGCCATTGTGCCGAATTGCGGCGGGGGTGGAGAAGAGCGCCTACCCTGCTTTACCGAGCATGCGGTCGCCTGCGCTGAAAAAGAATCCATTGCCCATGAAAAAACGGCCCCGCTCGGTTAGCGGGGCCGCTTGCGAAGGGCGACCAAAGACGTTGCGTCGACCAGACCTCGAGTGATCGTCGGCGTCAGCGTCCGCGGTGGCCGTTGTCGTCGTGTCGATCGTGGCGTCCGTAGTCGTTGTGGCGGCCGTGCTGGACATAGCGCGGCCAGTGATAGCCCACATAGTCCACGCGAGGAGGCGCATAGACGACCGGCGGACGTCCATAGTAGACCGGCGCCGCCTGATAGTAGGTGTCCGGGACCCCGTAATAGACCGGCCCGCCTTGGTAGCCCGCGTCATAGTAACGATCGGAGCTGGCAGCGATGCTCGCACCGGCCAGCGCGCCGATGGCGCCACCGACCACGGCACCGTCACGACCGTGTGCATTGTGCCCGATTGCCGCTCCGATACCGGCCCCGACGAGGGCGCCGAGCAGCGCGTCGTCATTTGCATGGGCTTGCGTTGAAAGTGTGGCGACAGCCACGGTTGCCGCGAGGGCGGCGACCATCAAGGGTTTTCTGTTAAGCATATCCATCTCCTATCGTTTGAGTGGGCGGTTTACAACACCGCGGCATTCGTCACTGCTTCCTGCTCGCGATCCCGTCGATCGATCGTTTGCGTCGCTAATGGACAATGACGAATTCCTGCCAGCGGTCCATACACTGCGAATGCTTAGTGATGGCCGAAATGATGATGGTGGCCCTGGAACTGGCTGTCGAAGATCTTCTGCTGTTCGGGTGAGAGAACGGCATAGAAGTCCTTGATCGGCTGCACGCGGCTGGCTGCCTGTTGCTGGGCGACCTGCAGGAACGCCGCCTTCCGTTCGGCGCGCTCTGGCGCAGTCAGCGGCGCGGCAGGACGGGCATCGGAACGCGCAAGTACCGTGGCCTGCATCTTGGCCGTGAACACTTGCCATGCAGCTTCCTGTGCCGGCGTCAGGGCCAGCTTGTCGTGCAGTTTGGCTTGGCGCTTCGCCATCCGCTCGGCGAATTTCTCGCCGTGCTGGCCGGACGCGTCCGAGTGCCAGGATGTGGCTGGCGCTGGCGCCACTTGATCCGGCGCGGCGACGGCAACGGTGCCGAGACCGAGTGTCGTGATCGCGATAATAAGACTCTTGTGTAGCGTATTCATTGAGCACTCCTTGTCGTTGGGGAAAATGTGCTTCTCGCACGGTTCCCATATTCAAGGGCGGATGTGTCCGTCAGTTGTCGTGGAGGCATCCATATGTACCGATGCGTATCTCCCCAGAGCGCATTTGTATCGGTCTATGTCCGGATCTCGTGCCGATACATTGCGGTACATGCCGCTTCTCCGGGTCGCGGTCGCCCCTGCCATAATCGCGCCATGAATGCGCAGCCGCAGATACTGGTGGTCGATGACGACCGCGAAATCCGAACGCTTCTTTCGGAATACCTCGCCAGCAACGGCTTCCGCACGATGGAGGCCGCCGACGGTACTGCCATGTGGAAAGCGCTCGATGCGGCACGCATCGATCTGATCGTTCTCGATCTGATGATGCCCGGCGAAGACGGTCTGCAACTTTGCCGGACACTTCGTGCGCGCTCGAATGTGCCGGTGATCATGCTCACCGCGCGCGGCCAGCCCATCGACCGCATCGTGGGCCTGGAGATGGGCGCCGACGACTATCTCGCCAAGCCGTTCGAGCCGCGCGAGCTCCTGGCGCGCATCCGCAGCGTATTGCGGCGCACCGAGGCGCTGCCACCCAAGCTGGAAGGAAGCGAGGCGGCGCGGATGCTATTTGCCGGATGGACACTCGACCTCACGGCGAGACACCTGATCAATCCGCAGGGGGTGATTGTGGTGTTGTCCGGCGCCGAGTTTCGTCTCCTCAAGGTCTTCCTGGAACACGCCAAGCGGGTCTTGAGCCGCGACCAGCTGCTCAACCTGACGCAGGGACGCGATGCCGATCCGTTCGAGCGCTCCATCGACCTGCAGGTCAGCCGCGTGCGACAGAAGCTGGGCGAGGATGCCCGCGACCCGCAGCTCATCAAGACCGTGCGCAACGAGGGTTACGTCTTGACCGCCGAGGTGAGGAAACAAAGCGCGCCGTGAGAAGGTTCATCGCATCGATGCAGGGACGCGTGTTTCTGGTCCTGATTGGCGGCATCGTCGCGTCGGCGCTGGTCACGGCGTCGCTTGCCGACCGCGAGGGACGCCGCACCTTCGCGCAGGTGCGCGCGGCGCACACTGCGGACCGCGTCGA
>DATMND010000043.1:0-2537 GCA_035569235.1 Acetobacteraceae bacterium
GACCTCCAAGGTGCGCCTGCGCGCGGCGTAATCGCACATCACGCTGCGATACGTCGCCAGGTTCGCCCTCGCCGTTGGCGTCGAGGGATTGGCGGCAAGCACTTCCGCGCCGGCACCAGCATGGTCCGCGACCCTTCTACCAGCCCGTGAAATGAAACAACAGGTGACCGTGCGCGTAGAGCAGGGCACGTAGCAACTTACGCCTCCAGCACGGCGCGGACGGCGGCGGAGTACTGCTCGATCCCGTTCTCGGCCCTGAGCCGCTGCAAGGCATTGTCACGCAGCCGCTGCCACAACCCGGGGTCGCGATACAACGTGATGACGCGTTCGGCAAAACCAGCCGGATCGGTGCTGTCTGCGCTAAGGAGATCGACGCCACTCTCCCATCCGGTTTGCCGGCGCAGTAAATCGGTGGCCACAACCGGAAGCCCGAACGACGCCGCCTCGTGGACCTTGTATGGCGTGCCGGCAGCGAAGCGGGTTGGTGCAACGAACACACGGTGCGTGTCGTAGAGACACTCGGTATGCGCTACCGCCCCCAGCAGCGTCACGCGCGGGTGGTGACGAAATCGATCGAGCGAAACCTCCTCGCCCGTATAGCCAACCACTGTCAGACGCGTCTCCCATTGCAAGGCGCGTTGGATCAGTGGCAGCACCTGATCCACGAGCCAACCGAGGCCGTCATAGTTGGGGCTGTCCAGCGTGTGAATCGCACCAACGAACAGTAACCCGGCACGCTGCAAGAAGCCGCGCGGCGTCGGCTCGCGCATGTGGCCGATGACCGCGACGCGCGGAAGCCCCAGTTCGCGCAATGTGCTGGCGTCCTGCGCACTGACTGCGACGACCTGATCACAAACGGTCGCGTTTGCGAACTCCTGTCGGAGGGCAGATGCAAGGTCGAAAGACTCCGGCTTATCCGACAGAGCCGCGCGCATGGCATCCCGCTGCGAGGCGATTGCCTCGGTATCCAGTATGACCCGTGGCGGGCGGTCCGCCACAGCCGCGGCGCGGTCGATCGCCTCTCGGACGCGGTCCAGGTTGTGGGTCCGCGCGATCCAGATGATGTCGTAATAACCCTGGCGACCGACGAGAAAGGACGGAAGATCTATGATCGCCCGGTCGTGCATCACCTCGACGGATTCTGGCATGTCGCTGAAGACGGCCGCCACATCGAACAGGCTGCCGTTGATCGGGAAGACGGTCACCTGATAGCCCAATGACGCCATCACTCGAATGATGTCATTCGAGCGAACGAACCCCGAGCCGATCAGGCGCAGGGGCACGGTGTCCTCGATGAAGAGCACCCGCATGCGGCGCGGGCCGGTGGAGCGGGCGAACAACTCGGTCTTGCTGTCCGCGGCCGCGCGCGCGCTCAGAACGTCCTGATGCTTGCGGAGGAAGATCAGCCGATTGCGCGCAATTGCCGCCTCCGATTCAAGCGCGTTTCGGGCACTGCCGTATTCATGGTGGTGAATCACGACCGACGGATCGTACACCACACGCGCGCCGGCGGCGGCGATGCGCAGGCAAAGATCCGCATCCTCGTAATAGGCGGGTGAGAAAGCGTCGTCGAAGCCGCCTGCCACATCGATGACGGAACGTCGGAGCATCAGGAAAACGCCAGAGCAAAAATCCACGTCGCGGACGAAATTCGCTTCCGGCGCCAGCGGCGAGGCGTCGCGCAGGTAGCCGGAGGTGACGCCATCGCGCCAGATGATGTTGCCGGCCTCCTGCAGCAGGCCATGGGTGCGGATCACCTTGCCGCCCACCGCGCCGATCGCCGGATCCGACGCCAGACGGTGCAACGCAGCCGCCACCGCGCCGGGGGCCAGTTCCACATCGTTGTTCAGGAGCAGCACGAAGTCAGCCGATGCGGACGGCAGCGCGGCGTTGCAGCCCTTCAGGAAACCGATGTTGGTGTCGAAGCGAAGCTGCGTTGCCCCGAAGTCCAAGTCGTTATTCTGGCGGGCGGCAAGCAGATAGGCCAGGTCGTCGCCAACATACACAGACCCGATCTTCAAAAGATAGGCCGGTTTGGGCGCGGGTACCATGGGTTCGCTTTTCGGTTTCCCCCTCTCCCGATTATTGAGAGATACCAAGTGGCAGTTCATGCGGTAGGTCGCGAGGCAGCGCGGATGGCGGAGGCGTTCGCCGGCTCCGGGTTGGCGGAGTTCCTCCGGATTCTCCGCCATGATGCCGACGCATCCAACCTCGGGGCTGACGCATATGGCGGCAGCCAGCCAGGGTGTCGCCCGTGTTCAGCTAATCTGGATTGCCGATGCCAACATCCACCCTGAAATCCTGGGGCGGCGCCGTGACAGCGGCCGTCGTGTTCGAAATGGCTTCACTTCGCCATCGGAATGGAATAATATGACGTTCGCTCGCCGTGACCATGGACTCGGCGAATACGACGAACAACCGCAAATGCTGCGCCCCGCCATGTTCGCTGCCATGCTGCTTCTGCCGCTTGCGACCGTGAGCGCCAATGCCGCCGGAGAGGGTGGCGACACGATCGATCGCGTCGAGGCGAAGCGAAC
>DATMND010000044.1:0-4224 GCA_035569235.1 Acetobacteraceae bacterium
GCCCGCGGCGTAGTTGGACGTGCCGTCGATCGGATCGACCACGAATGCCAGGTCGGCATCGGCGAGCAGACGAAGCTTCATGGGATCAGCCGACGTCGCCTCCTCGCCAACCACGGCGGCGGCCGGGAACCAGCGCCCCAGAGCTTCCGTCAGCCACCGCTCCGCCGCTTCATCCGCTTCGGTGACCAGATCCTGCGGCCCGGTCTTCTGCCGCACCGCTCCGCCACTCAGTTTGCGAAATCGCGGCATGATCTCCGTTCGGCCGACCGCGCGCAGCAACTCGGCCAGCGTCGAGAGATCCGCGGCGGAAAACGTCATTCCTGGCGTTCGAACCGAGCGCGATCCGCGGGCAGCAGACGAACCTTCACATGCACGCCGGCGTCCTCGTCGTGTCGATCCACCACTTCACCGTGCTGGTAAAGCCAGGCAAGCCGCGCGCCGTCCTGCGGCGCGATGTCGTAGTCAGCCAGCTCCATCCCGCCGGCGATCCGCGCATCGATCACCGATTTCAGCGCCGGCAGCCCTTCACCGGTGACGCTCGACACGGCGACGGCGCCCTGCCGCTCGGGAACGAAAGCGACGCCGCCGAGCAGATCGGCCTTGTTGAGAACCTCGATGGTCCGGTCGGGCCAGTCGGCATCCAGCCCGCCATCGGCCACCATGTCTTCCAGGACCGCCACGACATCCGCGCGTTGCGCCGCGCTGTCGGGATGCGCGGCGTCGCGCACATGCAGGATCACATCGGCTTCCGCCACTTCTTCCAGCGTGGCACGAAACGCGGCAATCAGCTCATGCGGCAGGTCGCTGATGAAGCCCACCGTGTCGGACAGGATGACACGCCGCCCCGACGGCAGGGCGAGCCCCCGCATGGTCGGATCGAGTGTCGCGAACAACTGATCGCGTGCCGCCACATCAGCGCCGGTCAGCGCGTTGAACAGCGTGGACTTCCCGGCGTTGGTGTAACCCACCAGGGCAATCACTGGAAATGGCACGCGTTTGCGAGCGAAGCGATGCAGGCCGCGGGTGCGGCGAACCTGCTCGAGGTCGCGCTTCAAACGGACCATGCGATCGCCGATCTGACGCCGGTCGGCCTCGATCTGCGTCTCGCCAGGCCCGCCCAGGAATCCGAAGCCGCCGCGCTGGCGCTCCAGATGGGTCCAGGACCGCACCAGGCGCGAACGCTGGTAGTCGAGATGGGCGAGTTCCACCTGCAGCGACCCCTCCCGCGTGACGGCCCGTTCCCCGAAGATGTCGAGGATGAGGCCGGTGCGGTCGATCACCTTGCAGCCCCAGGCGCGCTCCAGGTTGCGCTGCTGAACCGGCGATAGCGTCGCATCGATGATCGCCACCGTAACGTCATGTTCAGCGATCGCGTGCCCCTGCAGCGAAACCTGCCCTTCGCCAAGCAGGGTGGCGGGACGGCGGGCACGCAGCGGCAGGATGGCGGTATGAACGACGACCAGGCCGATCGACGCGGTCAGCCCGACGGCCTCGGCAAGACGGGCCTCGGCGGCACGCGTCTGCTCGCCCGGCAGCGCGCGTTGGCGGTCCGATCGATCCCACGGCAGGATGACCGCCGCCCGAGTGGGCCCGGCCGCGCCGTTCCGCATGTCGGTGGAGTGGCCGCCAAGCGATCGGTCGCCGTCAGTTGCCTGCGGCAGGGCTCATCTCCCGCATCGGTGCAACAGCGCCTTCCGTCTTGGTTGCATCGAACAACTGGATCGGCGCGCCCGGCATCACCGTGCTGATGGCGTGCTTGTACACCAGCTGGGTGTGCCCGTCCCTGCGCAGGAGGACAGAAAAGTTGTCAAACCAAGTAATTATACCCTGAAGCTTGACCCCATTCACAAGGAACACGGTCACCGGAGTCTTGTTCTTTCGCACGTGGTTCAGGAACACATCCTGAACATTTTGCGATTTCTCATTGGCCACGGCACGATCCTTCTTCTTGTCTTTGCGGTTGCTGTTGTTCGTGCCCGGCGGGCGTGGCACGGCCGCCAGGTTCAGCCACCCCTCTATCTAGCAATAGACCGCGTTCACGCAAGTGCGCGAAGCCATACCGCGAGATCGAAGGCTGTCGAGAAATGGATATCAGGGCGCGCCCGGTCAATCCCACCATCATGCGCGGCATCACCGACCAGCACGGCGGTGACGCCGGCGGCTCGCGCGGCGTGCATGTCCAGGGCCGTGTCGCCGAGATACCAGACCGAGCGGTCCGCCGCCCCGCCGATCCGGTCCAGCGCGAGCAGGATTGGCGCCGGGTCGGGCTTGTCGGCCGCGGCGTCACCGGCGCCGATGACCGCACCGAAATGGGGCGACCAGCCAAGATGCTCGACCTCGGCGCGCAGGTAGCGGCCGGCCTTGTTGGACACCACGCCCTGCGGCCAGGGCGCGCCCGCGGTCAGCGCGTCCGCGGCGCCCGGCATCGGCGCGACGTGACGCAGGTGCTGGGTCTCGAGTGCGGCGTAGAAGATGTCACGGGCGCGCTCCCACTCGGTGCCGAACATGGTGGGAAAACTGTCGCGCAGCGAGACGCGAACGCGGGCGCGGGTGTCTGCGACGGTCCACAGGGGCATGGCGAATGTGGCGAAGACGGCGTTGAGCGCCGCGGCGATGCCGGCCCAGCCGTCCACCAGGGTGTTGTCCCAGTCGTAGAGCAGAATGGCGGGGCGGGCGGACGGGGCGGGCATCAAGCGGAGATACGGACGGCCGAGTGGCGGACGGGGAGGTGGTGCACGGAGTGCGCGGGTGCAAGCATGGGCGGGGAGAGTAGAGGGTTGGTTCACTGGCGCAAAGGGCGGGTGCATTCCAACGATCGATACTGTTGACTTTCCGGCTTGGCCTCCCCCGTCATGGCGGGCGAAGGCCCGCCATCCACGGCTTTGCTGATCACGGCACGAAAAGACGTGGATGGCTGGCCTTCGCCGACCATGACGGCATCGCCGGCCGGTGGGCCAGAGGAGACCAGGGAGGGTAATCATGTCATTGGCGCGACTTCTGTTGCGCGTATCTATCGCCACTGCGCTGTCGGTCGGCACTGAGGCACTCGCCAATGCGCAGGCTCCGCAGGTCGAGAAGAACGTTTCAATGCGGATGGCGCTCATGATCCTCGACGGCGCCATCGAGCAATGCACGAAAGACGGAAACAAAGTCTCCGTGGTCGTTGTCGATCGGGCCGGCAATGTCGCTGCATCAATCCGAGGGGACGGCAGCAATCCAGACACAATGGAATTCGCTCGCATCAAGGCGTACACGGCCCGCACGCGCGGACAGAGTACGTCGTAATTCAAGGCATTCACCGACAAGCCAGAGAATGCGTTTCTGAAGCAAATTCCGGGCGTCGTTGCTGTTGGCGGCGGGGTGCCGATCAGGGCGGGAAACGAGGTCATCGGCGGTGTCGGTGTCTCCGGATCGCCGGGCGGCGACAAGGACGAAGCATGTGCAAATGCAGGCATAGCCAAGGTCGCCTCAAGCCTCCAATGATATCAGGATCGCAAGCCCGATGACTCCGCAACGGGAGGCGCGCCGTTTACACAGCACAGCCGTTGGCCGCAACCAAACCAAAGCGAGGGTCGCACGGGTGCCTCGCCATGTCAGTTTTAGGCTGGATCAGGCAACAGGAAGGGAACCGCAAATAACGCAAATAACGCAAAGGGCGCGCTTGCCCGGCCAGGGGGCCAGACTTGAGGCAATGTCGCTGCAACCTGCATTTGCGTTTTTTGCGTTATGTGCGGTTCCGCTTGCCTTGCGCCGGTGCAATCGCCTGTGTGCGATAACCCTTGAAGGATACTGTCAAGCGACGCAGCGCGTTATCGGCCGTCTATCGGAAAATCACCGCGGGCTGCGGGGATTTGGAAGGTTAGTACAGGGCGCCACACGATCTGCATCGCCTCGCGAAAAGCAAAGCGAATCAGATGGCGCGAGACGACATCCTGAAGTTGAGCCAGTTGCGCGTCGCCGGCGGCCTGCAGAGAAAGAGTCAAAATCCCCGCTTCCGCACGCAAACGGCAATCCCCCGTACTGAAGGCAATGTGACCCGACGCTTCGTCCTGTGTAACCGGGCATTTGTGCTGGAAATGCTTGCAGAGTTGCGTGAGATAGCGACCGGCCTGCGGTGTGGCGACCTCGGCAGTGCTTCGGACAGTGGCGGTGGCGGTCTCACACTCGCTCATCCGACGTTCTCCACCGCCTGGGCCGCCGCATCGAGTGCGGCCGCGATGGTCT
>DATMND010000045.1:0-2393 GCA_035569235.1 Acetobacteraceae bacterium
GAGAACACCTTCGGCTGCCGCTTGTCGGCAGACGCAGCTCCGCACACGCGCGGCGCCCTCTCGATCAGGCCGGAAGCGATATCCCTCAGGGCGGCCGGTGGTGCGGTGGGCGGCGTTCGCGGCCGCGTTGCCGCGACCCTCTATCTCGGCAACCTCTTGCAGTATCACCTCGAACTCGGCGGCGGGCGAAGACTCGAAGTCCAGCAATCGGGTGCCGATCAACTCAGCGTCGGCGACGAGGTCGTGGTCGAGATCGATCCCGATCGTTGCTACTTCATCGCCGCCGAGGCGGGTCACCCGGAGTCATGAGCGGGAGCACGCTATCGCTGCCGGCGGCCCCGGCCGGCACGGTGCCGTCGCGCTGGCGGATCGCACGGGAACGGCTCGGCGATCCCGCCGTCATCATCATGGCGATGGCGGCGGCAATACTGCTGTTCCTTGTGCTCTATCCCGTGTTCTGGCTGTTCTACGGCAGCTTCTCCTATGGCGAGCAGGGCTTCGGCGCGGCCCTGGCGCAACTCTGGCAACTGCCGGGGCTCGCGCGCGCCGTCAACAACACGCTGTGGCTCGTCGCCGGCACGGTGCCGCTGGCGTTCGTTTTCGCGCTGCCGCTGGTGTGGATCACCGCGCGGACGGACACGCCGCTCAAAGGGGCGATCGAAGTCGCAGCGCTGATCCCATTCATCACGCCGCCCCTGATCGGCGCAGTCGCCTGGTCGTTGCTCGCCGCGCCGCGGACCGGGGTGATCAACGTGTTCGCCCGCACGCTCGGCGCGACCGCACCGGTATTGAACATCTATACAATCGGTGGGCTCATTTTCGTGATGTCGCTCTACCTCAGTCCTTACGTGTTCCTCACCGTCAAGGCGGTGATGTCGCGCATGGACGCGAGCCTGGAAGACGCCTCGTTGATTTGCGGCGCTGGCGTAGGAAAAACTATCTGGTACGTGTTGATCCCGCTCAGCCTGCCGGCGATCCTCTCCGCGGGCATCCTCGTGCTGACCCGGGCGCTGGAGGAGTTCGCCATTCCCGGCGTGCTCGGCGCGCCGTCCGGCATCTACACGGTGACGACCTACATCTATTACCAGGCGGTGACCTATATCCCGCCGCGCTACGAGGTCGCCGCCTTGCTGGCGACAGCGCTGATGGGCGTCACCGCGTTCTGCCTCGGCCTGCAGGCGTGGCTCCTCGGGGGAGGGCGGCGCTTCACCACCGTCTCGGGGAAGGGGCATACGCCACGGCTCACGCGCCTCGGACGCTGGCGTTACGTGGCGCTTGCCTACGCGATTGCCTATATCGCGCTCACGGTCGTGCTGCCATATCTCGTCCTGGTTTACGCGTCATTCATCTCCCAATGGGGGCGGCCGCCGACGCTCGCCAATCTGACCTTCGCCAATGTCGCAGCGACCTTCGATCCCGTGCTTCCCGTTCGGCAGGGGCTCGCGAACAGCCTGCTGCTCGGATTCACGGGGGCTACCGCGGCGGCGCTGTTGACGCTCATCGCCGGCTACATCATTACCAGCGGGCGCTCCTGGATACGCCATGCACTCGATTTCGTGAGTGCGATCCCGCTTGCCATGCCCGGACCGGTGATGGCGGTTGCGGTGCTGTGGGCCTATCTCAATCCGCCCTTCGTGCTCTACGGCACGTTGTGGATTCTCCTGATCGCCTACGTCACGCACTACCTACCTTTTGGCGTGCGGACCATCACCGGATCGTTCCGACAAGTCAGCGTCGAATTCGAACGCGCCGCCGCGGTATGCGGCGCGGGTCGCGTCACAGGCTTTCGCGACATCCTGTTCCCGCTTGTCCTCCGCGGAGTGCTCGCGGGGTGGCTGTTGATGTTCGTGTCAATGATCCGCGAGTTGTCCTCGTCGATCTTCCTCTACGTGCCAGGCAACGAAACCGTCGCGGTGACGATGCTGGAAATGTGGCAGGAGGCCAGGTTTTCCAACGTCGCCGTTCTCGCGCTCGCCCTGGTCGGCATCGCCCTGATCGTCGTGACCCTGGCGCAGCGTTTGTCAGGCAGCGCCTATCTGGGCGGCGATTGATCGTGCAGCGAGGCTAGGTAGCTGCCATTCCAGCGGGTGAAGTCCCGCCAACAGGAGAAGTCCAGTCACGGTTGTAGTTATAACCAGCAACGGGAAGGGAGACCAATCCGTTGAAAGCCCGGTGTCGTAAGCACACGAGTCGGTTTTGTGCCCCTGCGAGGGGGCGAATCGATGAACCGGGCAACGTGGCTACAGCTGCAGGACCGGCTGATCAAGGAACTGGCGAAGTCCGGCCTCACCGAAATCGAGGCCGCCAATGCCTGGATCCGGTGGTGGTCTCGCAATTGACCAAGCTCGGCATCGAGCCCAACGGGACCACGCCAGAGGAATTCGCGGCGCAGA
>DATMND010000046.1:0-5302 GCA_035569235.1 Acetobacteraceae bacterium
GGTGCGTGGGATCTCCAGCGCGATGCCTGGTTCAACGGCCACGGCGGCTCCGGCTATGCGCTTGGTCCAGTGCAGCGCCTCGCCGAAACGGCGCCGGCCGCGCCGCTGCGCCTGGTGCAACAACTGCGGGAGCTGATCGCACGCCGTATCACCGCCGTGGTGCCCGGCCCTGCCGGAGCGATTTCAGTCACACTGCTGACCGGGGTGACGACCGGCATCCCGCCTGGCGACCATGACGCGTTCCGGGCGTCGGGCCTCGCCCATCTCCTGGCCGTAGCCGGATTGCACATCGGCATCGTCATGGGCTGGGCGCTGGCCTTCTCCCGCCTGGCATTCGCTGCCTCGGAGCACGCCAGCCTGCATTGGCCCACCAAGAAGCTGGCCGCGCTCGCCGCCCTGGCCGCCGGCGGCGGTTACATGGTGCTGACCGGCATGCATTTGCCGATCGTGCGGAGCTTCGCCATGGCGTGCCTCTACACCGTAGCGGTGCTTGCCGGGCGGCGGGCCATTTCCCTGCGCGGCCTCGCACTCGCCGCGACCGTGCTGATGCTGCTGGAACCGCAGGAGGTGCCCGGCGTCTCGTTCCAGATGAGCTTTTCCGCCGTCCTGGCGCTGATTTCCGGCTATGAACTGCTGCGGTCGGCACTGCGTTCGGTCCGAGGCGACGGCACCTGGAAGAGGCGCGTCGCACTGCATCTGGCGGCGCTGGCGCTGACGAGCTTTCTGGCCGGTACTGCCTCCGCACCATTCGGGGCGTACCACTTCGGACGCATCCAGGTGTATTTCGTCGTCGCGAACATGATCGCCGTTCCGCTGACGGCGCTTTGGGCCATGCCGGCCGGGCTCATCGGCCTCGTGCTCATGCCATTCGGGCTCGATTGGCTGGCGTTCATACCGATGGGCTGGGGCGTGCAGGCGATCCTTTGGGTCGCACGGACCACGGCAGCACTGCCAGCCGCGACGTTGGACGTCCCGCATATGCCGCCATGGGGGCTGGCGGCAACCGCGCTCGGGATTGCATGGCTCGGGCTGTGGCGCAGCCCGATGCGGCTGGTCGGCGTGCCGGTGATCGCGCTCGGTCTGGTCTCACCGATGCTGGTGCGGCCGCCCGACCTGATGGTTTCGGCGGATGCACGACTGATTGCCGTTCGCGCGCAAGGCGAGGTGTACCTGCAACAGACATCGGGTGCTTCAAAGTTCACCCGCGAATCCTGGCTGCAGTACTGGGCAGCCGCCACATCGCGTGCCATCCCAAGCGAAGGCTCAGCGTCCGATGGCGCGATTTCGTGTCAGAAGGATGCTTGCATGCTGCGGCCGCGCCCGTTCGCGAAGGCCGCACTGCTGGTGCGTGGTGCGTTACATCCGGAAGGTTGTTCCGAGTCGTCCGTGATTGTGTCGGCAGAACCCGCGCGCGGACTGTGCCCAAAGCCGTGGCCTGCGCTGGTGGATCGCTTCACCGTCTGGCGATTTGGCGCGGTCGGGATCTGGCTGAACGGCCGCCACGCATACGTCCTGACCGACCGCGCTTACCGAGGTGTCCGGCCCTGGGTGCCGCCGCCCCCAGTACCGCGCGCGCGCCAAGTGCCGGCGCTGCCGGCAGCCAAGACCGACGCGGAACCCGATACGGCAAGGCCAGCCGCCGAATGACACTCAGTCTGCGGCGCTGGCGATCGGGCGCTGGTCCAGGGTTTCAGCGCGGGGAGGACCTCCCTTGGCGAACAGACGCAGCGAGGCATCCGCCACCTCATAGGGTATGCCGCCGGAGCGGAACGCCGCGTTCAGGTCGAAGTCGTCAATGACCGAGCGCCGCGCATCGAGTTCGCGCAAAATGCGATCTGGCGGTCCCCAGACGGCAGCTTTCACGGAGCCGTCGATCGCGCCGTCCATGCCGCCCTTGCGTGCAATGTCGGCTTTCTGTGCGTAGGCATCGTAGCCTTTCACCTGCGCGAAGTGCTCGCCCAGCAACTGTCAGCATGAGGCGATGATGGCAATATCCCATCCCACGACCTGGGAAAGGTGCGGCCGTTGGCCTTCCGCGGACTGGCTGCATGTCTGGACGGCTTGATCAGCGTATTGGAAAACGCGTGCGGAGACGGACGCGGTGTTTCCGACGGCAAAGCCTCTCTGGAACGCCGCGCATCGATGCAGCGTTTTCCAAGAGCCTCCAGGTCATCACTATGAAATTCCAGGAAGTCTCCGATTATCGTTCGTGCCTCGGCCCATGTGCCCGTACCGGTAAAGAATGACACTGCCTGCGAGTAATCCAACGATTCCATCGGCCGACCCCAGATGTCGTCGAGCGCTTGGAGTACAACCGAGGCCCACAGCCCACGATATCCTTGCCGAGAGCCGCTCCATTCAGACATATAGAAACTCCGCAACTTTCGCGGGCAGACAATTACGCAATGCTTCCGTCCATGCATTGACTTAAATCAAATGCTTCGATGGCGGAACGGATTGTCAGGCTCCGATGGGCTAAGGCGGCCGCCGACGCAGGGTGCGCGGCCGTCTTCGAGCGGTAAGCTGGCGGGAAACCGGGGAGGACGGAGTGTCCCCGCGTCCCACCATCACCGGTGACGCGACAGATGGCCGGAACGCGCCCGGCCATGACGGTGAAAGGGCTGCAAAAGCCTCGGTGAACTTCGTGTGGAAACTTGCCTGCCAGGCTCAATACCGTCGCAGCAGCGCCACCAGCCTGCCCTGCACCTTGACCCTGTCCGCAGGAAAAATTCGCGTCTCGTGACGCACATTGCACGGCTCGAGCGCAACAGAGTTCGCGCGCCTGCGCAGTCGTTTCAGCGTCACTTCGTTTTCATCCACCAAAGCAACGACGATCTGGCCGTTCTCGGCCACCTCGCCCTTGCGGATGATCACCGTATCGCCGTCCAGAATGCCGGCCTGGACCATCGAATCGCCCGCAACTTCCAGCGCGTAGTGTTCACCGTTGCCGAGCAGAGCCATTGGCACGTCGATCTGACTGCCGGCATCGCGCAGCGCCTCGATTGGCATGCCTGCTGCGATGCGGCCGTACAGGGGAAGCTGGATCGCTGCGGCATCGTTCGCCGCACGCACACCCGGGATCCGCGCCGTGAAATCGCCGCGGATGACGTTGGGCGAAAAGCTCTGTGCACCCTCCTCGGCCGGCACGCGTGTGGCCGCGTTCTCGGGAACGCGCAGCACCTCAATGGCGCGCGCCCGATTGGGCCGCCGGCTGATGAAGCCGCGTTCCTCCAGAGCCAGGATCAGCCGATGAATGCCCGACTTGGACTTAAGCAGGAGCGCTTCCTTCATATCCTCGAAGCTCGGGGAAAAACCGGTCTGCTTCAGGTGGCGGTCGATGTATGTGAGCAATTCGTACTGCTTCGGGGTGAGCATGGCGGACGATATCCCTCGGCCTGCCGAGAACCCCGCCAGTGCACAGGATGCGCACGACGGAACAAACCGGCAACTGGCCGCCGTTCTAGATTGGTTCGCGTCGCGGCGTCAAGCGTTCCTGATGTTGCGGCGCAAAAAACCGCGCTAAATGCCGAGTGAGTCGAGGCGAATCACCGAAACTTCGGCACCTTTCGGTAGCGCGGAAGCATGCGGAGGGCGCAAGATCAGCACGTCGGCCTTGGCGAGCCAGCGCAGCATGGCAGAATCCTGCACCGGGAATGCTGTCGCCACGATGCGTCCTTGCGAATTGGTGGAGACAGTGGCGCGCAGGTGATCTGCGCGGTGGTCGTTGGCGCGCAACGCCGTGCCGGTAGCCGCCTGCGAGACGGGTGGCGGCGCGGCAGGCAGGCCGGACAGCCGGCCCAGCGCGGGCACCAGGAACAGGATTGAGCACACCAGTGCGGAGACGGGATTGCCTGGCAGGCCGAGCACCGGCACCAAACCGAGCCGGCCGAACAGCAAGGGCTTTCCCGGGCGCATCGCGATCTGCCAGAAGTCAAGTTCCAGGCCGCGCGTCTTCAGACCCTCGATGACGAGGTCGTGATCGCCGACGGAGGCACCGCCGGTGGTGACCAACATGTCCACCCCATGGATCGCATCGGCAACCGCGGCCACGGCCTGGCGAGTGTCCAGCGCGATGGGGAGTACGACGGGCTCAGCGCCCGCGGCCCGCACAAGCGCGGCGAGCGCATGTGAGTTGGAGCTGACGATGCCGCCGGAGGGGATCGGCTCGCCCGGCATCGCGATCTCGTCGCCGGTAGCGAGGATGGCGACCCGCGGTCTGCGGTGCACCGTGAGCCAGGGATGGTTGGCGGCGGCGGCGAGCCCCACGTCGCGCGCCGTGATGCGCCGGCCGGTCGGAATTACCGCGTCGCCCGCGGCGAAGTCCTGTCCGGCGCGGCGCACATGGCGTCCCGTCGTTACCGCCTCGTTCACGCGGACCTCGGTGCCGGCTGCGGAGGCGTCCTCTTGCAGCAGGATGGCGTCAGCGCCTTGCGGAACAACGCTGCCGGTGAAGATTCGAACGGCCTGGCCTGGTCCGACGGTCCCCGCAAACGGATGGCCGGCCGGGGCGCTCCCAATCACTGCGAGGGTCGCGCCGAGCGTGCCATCGCCCGCACGCAACGCATAGCCGTCCATTGCCGAGACGTCCGCTGGCGGCTGGGTGAGCCGGGCAATCACCGGTGCTGCGGTAACCCGGCCCCAGGCATTTGCCAAAGCGACGACTTCGCCAGTGGTGGCGTGCAGGTCGGCCAGAATGCGCTCGCGAGCTTCCTCGACGCTGATCATAAATGCGCCTCGGCAACCATGTCGTCATGGCCGGATCCGGCCATGACGACAAGGGCCAGCTCCAGCAGGTTGTCGTCGGTCATTGCGCGGCGGCCCTCCTCCACCTCGTGGATCATTTCAACGAGCTTGCGGGTGGCGCGGCAGTCAATGCCGTGGCGCGCGCCGATCTCCGCGATTGGGGCGATCTGCACGTCCACCTCGGTGCGGCGCTTGCGGATCGCAAGGTCGCGCCAAACGCCGGAATGCGTCTTCGCGCTAATGCTGTTGAACGCCACCATCGCGTCCACACTCGCCCGTGCCGCCGCCTCGCTGGCACCAGGCTTGAATGCCTCGACATCATAGCCATTGAAGCCGCGCGGTTCGACGCCCTCGGCCTGCGCGACCACGATCGCCTCCTCGCCCAGGCGCCGCCACAGCGGCAGCAATTCCGACCGCGCCAGGCAGTCGGCAATACCCTTTTGGCCGAGCGCCTGGGCGAACAGCATCGAGCCGTAGCCAAGCTTGCCCCAGAGATACGACCAAATGTCCGGCGTGGTGATCGCATCCGGTTCGAAGTCGCGCATAACGGCGTGCAGTG
>DATMND010000047.1:0-13957 GCA_035569235.1 Acetobacteraceae bacterium
TCTCCCATAGAGAGGGTGGCGTGGATCCAGAACCTTGACCACCTCAGCCAATGATTCATCAGCCTCACCAGAGGGGATATTCCTGAAGGTCCTCGTTGGAATGCCGCAACTGCCATTCAGTGGCCGCGATGGACCTGACCAGGCAGAACCCGCGCGCCGCACGCATCCACCAACAATACCTGCTGACCGGGCAGCGCACCTGCATCGACTGCCACAAGGGCATTGCCCACGAACTGCCGGACATGACAGGCGTGGCACCCGGCTGGACCGAGTCACCGGAGCTTGTCGATACAGGTCAGCGCAGTCCGTGATCGTCTGCTAGCGGTATGCTGACGCCCGGGTCCGGTGGCAGCACCATCAGCACGGAATCCAGCCACCGCTGGTGCCGCTCACATCAGAGCGGACAATCGCGGCCGCGCTCGACTGAGGGGGTACCGACCCTTTGTGGTCACTGGCCAGTTGAATTGCCCTCTGCCTCCGGCGCATTGTGACAACAGAATGGAAGAACCTTTGGCGTCTGGACTGCATTGACTTGAGGTTGCGAAAATGCCCGCAGAAGCAGGCCTCGGGGGCAATGCCGATCGGCCGCAGGGGTGGCTGCATGGCAACCGCGGTCGCCTTCCGGCGACTTATGGCCTTTGCACAAGGAACAACGATATGGGCCGCCAACCAACCGGGCGGAGCGTTCCTCTCGGCGCCACGGTCATGGACGGTGGCGTCAACTTCAGCCTCTTCTCCCGCAATGCCACCGGCATGGAACTGGCATTCTTCGATCGGGACGACGACACGAAGCCTTCGCGCGTGATCGCCCTCGATCCCGTGGCGAACCGAACCTACCACTACTGGCACAACTTCGTACCGGCTGTGCGCCCAGGGCAGATTTACGCTTACCGCGTATCCGGCAAGTCCGACCCGGCCGGCGGGCTGCGGTTTGATCCTGCGAAGGTGCTGCTCGACCCGTACGGCCGCGAGGTGGTCGTCCCTTACGGCTACAGCCGCGCGGCCGCGAGCCGCAACGGCGACAACGCCGCGACAGCGATGAAGAGCGTGGTGGTGGACCCGGCTTCGTATGACTGGGAGGGCGACACCCCGCTGCACCTGCCCTCCGCCCGCACGATCATCTACGAGATGCACGTATACGGCTTCACGCGGCATCCGAACTCAGGCGTGGACCAACAGCTTCGCGGGACCTATGCCGGGTTGGTCGAGAAGATCCCGTACCTGCGGGCGTTGGGTGTGACGGCGGTCGAGCTGCTGCCGGTCTTCCAGTTCGACGTCCAGGCGTGCCCGCCGGGGCTGGTCAACTACTGGGGTTACCAGCCGGTGTCATTCTTTGCCCCGCACCGCGCATACAGCTCCCGGCAGGAGCCACTCGGCCCGGTGAATGAGTTCCGCGACATGGTCAAGGCGCTGCACCGGGCCGGGATCGAAGTGATCCTGGACGTTGTGTTCAACCACACCGCCGAGGTCGGTGCGGACGGGCCGACGCTCAGCCTGCGAGGCATCGACAACCCGACCTATTACATCCTCGAACAGGGTGGTGCGCGTTACGCGGACTACACGGGTTGCGGCAACACGCTCAACGCCAACGATCCGGTCGTGCGGCGCATGGTCGTGGACAGCCTGCGCTACTGGGTGACCGAGATGCACGTGGACGGCTTCCGTTTCGATCTTGCCTCGATCCTGTCGCGCGATTCCGCCGGGCAGGTTTTGCCGGACCCGCCCGTGCTGTGGGACATCGAAACCGACCCCGCGCTTGCCGGAACGAAGTTGATCGCCGAGGCCTGGGATGCAGCGGGGTTGTACCAGGTGGGCAGCTTCATCGGGGACGCCTGGAAGGAGTGGAACGGCCGCTTCCGGGACGACTGCCGCGACTTTTTCCGCGGCGCCCCCGGTTCGCTGGCCCGGTTCGCCGACCGGCTGCTCGGCAGTCCCGAGGTGTACGGGCACAAGGACCGCGAAGCCGAGCAGAGCGTGAATTTTGTGACCTGTCATGATGGCTTCACGCTCAATGACCTGGTTTCGTACGAGCGTAAGCACAACGAGCCGAACGGCGAGAACAACCGCGACGGAGCGGACGACAACCGAGGGTGGAACTGCGGGACTGAAGGCCCAACCGCCGACCCGGCGGTGGAGGAACTGCGCAACCGGCAGGTGAAGAACTGCCTGACCGTCACCATGCTCGCGCTTGGCGTGCCGATGCTGCTGATGGGCGACGAGGTGCGGCGGACGCAAGGCGGCAACAACAACGCGTACTGCCACGACGACGAGTCGACCTGGTTCGACTGGTCGCTGCTCGACAGGCACGCGGACGTGCATCGGTTCGTGACCCTGCTCGCGGCACGTCGGCTGTTGCGTGACGTGGAACACGAACATCGGCGGGTGAGCCTGACAGAGCTCATCGCAAACGCGAGCAAGGCCTGGCACGGTGTCAGACTGGGCGAGCCGGACTGGGGCGAGCATTCCCACAGCATCGCGTTCACTGCGGAGATAAGACAGGAGCAGATGGTCTTCCACCTGATCCTGAACGCATACTGGGAGCCGCTCGACTTTGAATTGCCGCCGGACATGGGCGCGTGGCGGCGATGGATCGACACGTCGTTGCACGCGCCTCAGGACATCGTGGAATGGCAGGCGGCTCCAACGTATCCTGCGAGCACTTACCGGGCCGGACCGAGGTCTGTGGTCGTTCTGTATGCTGTTGCCGGTTGATCTCCCAGGAGGCCAGGAATGAGCCCTGCAATCGTGGATGTGGCGGAACAAAAGCGCCTGAACGATGCGCGTGAGGCGCAGATCCCCTGGAAGAAATGGGGACCCTATCTGAGCGAAAGGCAGTGGGGCACGGTTCGCGAGGACTACAGCGAAAACGGCGACGCCTGGAATTACTTCACGCATGACCAGGCGCGCTCGCGTGCCTACAAATGGGGCGAGGATGGGCTCGGCGGCGTGTGCGACGACAAGCAGCTTCTGTGCTTCGCGCTGGCGTTGTGGAACGAGCGCGACCCGATCCTGAAGGAGCGCATGTTCGGGCTCACCAACAGCGAAGGGAACCACGGCGAGGACGTCAAGGAATATTACTTCTACAGCGACAGCACGCCGACGCACTCGTATATGAAATATCTCTACAAGTACCCGCAGCGCGAGTATCCGTACCGGGACCTCATCGAAACCAACCGGCGGCGGTCGCGGGAAGAGCAAGAGTACGAGCTGCTCGATACCGGTATCTTCGACGATGACCGCTACTTCGATGTGTTCGTGGAATATGCCAAGGAAGGTCCGGAAGACATGCTGATCCGGATCACCGTGCACAATCGCGGAGCGGAGGCGGCCCGGCTGCGGGTCTTGCCGACCCTGTGGTTTCGCAACACCTGGTCGTGGGGCGGCGACAGCCGCAAGCCTTCACTGCAGGAAGTGGGGCCGGGCGCCATTCAGGCCACGCACCCTGTGTTGGGTGAATACTGGCTCCATTGCGATGGCGTTCGGGAGCTGCTCTTCACCGAGAACGAAAGCAACGCACAGCGTTTGTGGGGCCAGCCCAACGCATCGCCCTATGTCAAGGATGCGTTCCACGCCTACGTCATCGCCGGACAGCGAGAGGCGGTCAATCCCGCCAGGACGGGGACCAAGGCCGCGGCCCACTATGCGCTCGACGTGCCCGGAGGCGGCAGCAGGACTGTCCGGCTGCGCCTGGCGGCCGCCAGGACAGAAGACCCGTTCGGTGGGTTCGAGCGGACCTTCGATAGCCGCATCGCCGACGCCGATGAATTCTACCAGCGGATTGCGCCAAATACGCTGAGCGACGATCAGCGCCGGGTGCATCGCCAGGCGTTGGCGGGCCTGCTGTGGAGCAAGCAGTATTACTACTTCGATCTGGAACTTTGGCTGCGCGAGCACAAGAGTCACCCGCTGCTCGGGTCCGCCCGGCACGACGTGCGGAACACCGAGTGGTTCCACATGTTGAACGCCGATGTGATCTCGATGCCGGACAAGTGGGAGTATCCGTGGTACGCAGCCTGGGATTTGGCATTCCACACGATATCGCTGGCGCTGGTCGATTTTGATTTTGCCAAGGAGCAGCTGCTGCTGATGTTGCGCAGCCTGTATTTCCATCCCAGCGGCCAGATTCCGGCCTATGAGTGGAATTTCAGCGACGTCAATCCGCCGGTACACGCCTTTGCCACGCTCTGGCTTTACAAGTATGAGAAGCAGCTCGGCCGTGCTGACCTGCGATTCCTGGAGCGCTCGTTTCAGGGGCTGATGCTGAATTTCAGTTGGTGGGTCAACCGCAAGGACCCTGCCGGGCGCAACGTGTTCGCCGGCGGATTTCTGGGGTTGGACAACATCGGTGTCTTCGACCGCAGCGCGCCGCTGCCGACCGGTGGCTCGCTCGAGCAGGCGGACGGTACGGCATGGATGGCATTCTACTGCCAGAACATGCTGGAGATGGCACTCATCCTGACTGAGCACGATCCGATGTACGAGGAGATCGCCTTCAAGTTCGTCCAGCATTTCATGTGGATTTCCTATGCGATGGACCGCATTGGCGATCATCAGGACAATATGTGGGACGAGCAGGACGGGTTCTTCTACGATCTGCTGCGACTCCCCGACGGCCAGGCGATGCGGCTGAAGGTGAGGTCGATGGTGGGGCTGTTGCCGCTGTGTGCGTCGACGGTGTTCGAGGCGGATTCCGTCACGCACAATCCGAAGCTGATGGAACTGATCGCGCAGTTTCGGCAACGCCATCCCGAGTTGGTTTCCCATGTGGCCCCGACGGACGCGGGCTTCATCGGCCATAGGCAACGGCGACTGTTATCGATCCTCAACAAACAGAAACTCGAGCGCGTGCTCGGGTACCTGCTCGACGAGAACGAATTCCTGGGACCGCACGGGATTCGTTCGCTCTCGCGCTATCACCTGGAACATCCGTTCGTGTTTCACCTCGGCGGTCAAGAGTACAAGGTGCAGTACCTGCCGGCTGAATCAGATACCGGCATGTTCGGTGGCAACTCCAACTGGCGCGGTCCGGTTTGGATGCCGGTCAACGGGCTGATCGTCCGGGCATTGGCGAATTTGTACAGCTTCTACGGCGATGAGTTCAAAGTGCAATGTCCGACCGGTTCGGGGCAGTACATGACACTGTTCGAGGTGGCGCAGGAGATTACCCGTCGCCTGATCGCCACTTTTCTGCGCGATGCCAATGGGCACCGGCCGGTCTATGGAGGGGCGGCCAAGTTCCAGGACGACCCAAATTGGCGCGACCTGATCCTGTTCTACGAATACTTCCATGGTGACAACGGCGCGGGCCTTGGGGCCAGCCATCAGACCGGATGGACCGCTCTGGTTGCCCCCCTCCTGGATCTGTTCGCGCGGGTCGACGCCAAGACCCTGCTGGAGACCGAACGCGGACGCATTATGGCCAGGGTCGTCAGGGAGCAGGTGGGCGGAGAAGAAGCCAGATGAGAATTCGGCGGGCGGTGGGCATTTGGGCTCGGCGGCGTGTTCGAATACGAGCTGCTGGATGGCGAGGCGACCGCATCGTGATCGCGACGGCCGGCGGCGGCGGTGGGTACGGTGCCCCTGCGGACTGCGATCCGGCGTCCGTGCGGGCGGATCTGCGCGACGGCAAGGTCAGCATGGAGGCGGCGCGCGCTATACGGCTATCGCGGCAATGCGTGAGGGGCCAAGACCGTCGAAAAGCGGCTCCTGAAAGACGACTTGCACCGGAACCAATGTCCGGATATATATCCAGAGGCAGGCGGAGATAATGGAAGGTGGCCAGTCGGGCCCAGACTAGAGCGATCGCGAATTATCGGTCGAGGCTGACGGGGCGGGGTATTGTTCGGTTTGAACTACAAACCTTCGAGGCAGACCGCGACCTCATTCGTGCGCTTGCGCGAAAGCTGGTCGAGGAGGGGCCGGACGCTGGACAAATCCGGCGGACGGTGCAACAGGCCGTCTCCGGCAAACCCTGCAAGCCCGGTGGCATTCTGGCCGCGTTGCGTCGCTCGCCGCTCGTCGGCGCCGATCTTGATCTGACGCGCCATCGAGAAGAGGGCCGCGAGATCGACCTGTGACGCGATATCTTCTTGATACAAACATCATCAGCAACGTTGTCAAACCACAGCCGTCGGAGTCGCTCCTCGCTTGGATGGCGGCTCAGCGGGACGAGGATTTGTTCATCGCCTCACTCACCCTCGCAGAAATTCGCCGAGGCATTCTTGAAAAGCCGCGCGGGAAGAAGCGTGCTGTACTCGATGCGTGGTTCTCCGGCTCAGAGGGACCACAGGCGCTGTTTGCCGGTCGTATTCTGCCCTTCGACGATGGGGCGGCCCTTATTTGGGCGCGCTTGATGGTGGAGGCTAAGGCCGCAGGTCGGCCACGAAGCGCTCTTGACACGATCATCGCCGCCGTCGCCGTGGCGCACGAGTGCATGATCGTCACGGATAACGAAAGGGACTTCGCGGGCCTTCAAATCGTGAACCCGATGCGTAGATCAACCTGATGAGTCGGCAGATCAAAACAATCCGCTGATGCCCTTCTTTTAGACCGAGCTTCCGCGATGTCGTCCTTGCCTTGCTGGTCGGTCGGATCGTCGATCCAACGTCCAAGCCATGTCCTTGGGCTTGACCCGAGGATCGCCGCCGCCCGTGCGCTGTCTCCCGCCACTGCCGCATCGAGCCTCGGCGCAGTGCTCGGTCTCGGCGAGGTCGACGAGGACGAACTCTAGCCGCGCCTCCATCCACCCGATTGCCGATCCGCGATCGAATTCGTACTCTTAGCCACTGTTTGTGCCGTTTGGCGGAAGGGTCATGGACCGCATCGATGCGATGAAGGTGTTCGTGGCTACCCTGGACGAGGGCAGCCTTGCCGGCGCCGCGCGCAGGCTCGGCAAGTCTCCCGCTGCGGTCAGCCGCGCGATCGCATTCCTTGAAAACCATGTCGGCGCGGAGCTGTTTCACCGGACGACACGATCGCTCAAGCTGAGCGAGGCGGGGGAACACTATGCCGTCGCTTGCCGGCGGGTACTGACGGATCTCGAGGAGGCCGATATCATTGCTGCCGGCGAGCGGACGGCGCCCCGCGGACTGCTGACGATCACCGCGCCCGTGACGTCTGGCGAGGAAACCCTGCGTCCGATCATCGATGCCTTCCTGGACGAGTATCCGGCAGTCAACATGCGGCTCCATCTCCTGGATCGGCCGGTGAACCTGATTGACGAGGGTATCGATCTCGCGCTTCGCATCGCGCATCTCGCCGATTCGTCTCTGGTTGCGATCCGCGTGGGCGATGTGCGGCGCGTAGTCGTCGCGGCGCCTCGCTATCTCGCGCAGCATCCGGTGATCGAAGAGCCTGCCGATCTCGCAAAACACCAAATTGTCGCGATGACCCATTTCGGGCTCGACAGCTGGAGCTTCCCGCCATTGGAAGGATCGTCGGTGCCGCGCACGGTGCACTTCATGCCGCGCGTAATTGTCAACAGCGTGAGGGCCGCCGTCGCGAGTGCGGTCGCGGGGCGCGGCGTGACGCGGATGTTCTCCTATCATGTCGCCGACCAACTCAGCGACGGATCGCTGCGGATTCTGCTGGCGAATGACGAGCACGCGCCGCTGCCCGTCCACCTGATCGCCCCGCACGGCCGGTTGCAGGTGCCCAAGGTGCGCGCCTTTGCTGATTTCGCGGTCCCGCGGCTGAAGGCGCATTTCGGTAGGCTCGCCGCCAATGCCGGCGGCACCGAGGTCATTCATTCATCGTGCGGAAGAGTGTCTTCCGGATAACGGCTATTCGCGCGCAACGCGATCGAAGCTAGTTCGTCGGTGTCCGGCGCAATAACGCGCCAAGCACATCGAGGCTGATCATGGGTACCGAGCAGAAGGTCGCAGTTATCACCGGCGCATCGCAGGGCATCGGAGCCGCACTCGTCAACGCCTATCTCGACCGGAATTATCGGATTGTCGCCACCTCCCGCTCCATCAAGGCATCGGCCAATCCGGACGTGCTCACGATCGCGGGCGACATCGGCGATCCCGAGACCGGCAGGCGCGTGATCGAGCAGGGACTCGCCCGCTTCGGCCGCATCGACACGCTGGTCAACAACGCGGGCATCTTCATCATGAGCCGTTTCACCGAGTATTCGGCCGAACAATATGCCCAGATCGTCGCGACCAACCTTACCGGCTTCTTCTACATCACCCAGGCTGCGATCGCGGCGATGGAGAGACAGGGCAGCGGCCACGTCGTCAACATTACGACGAGTTTGGTGGGCCATGCCGATTCCAGGGTGCCGTCGGTTCTCGCGTCGCTGACGAAAGGCGGTCTCGACGCGGCGACCAGGAGTCTGGCCATCGAATATGCCAAGCACGGCATCCGTGTGAATGCCGTGGCGCCTGGCGTGATCAAGACGCCCATGCACCCTGCGGCGACGCACGACGCTCTCGCCGCGCTACACCCGGTCGGACGCATGGGCGAGATCTCCGACATCGTCGGCGCAATCCTCTATCTCGAGAGCGCGCCCTTCGTCACCGGCGAGATCCTGCATGTCGATGGCGGCCAGAGCGCTGGCCACTGACCCGAATTCCGATCATCTTGCAAAGGAGAAGTATCATGAGCCAGCTCGACAAGGTGCTGTACACCGCCAAGACCCACACCGCTGGCGGCAGAGAAGGCGCGTCCCACAGCCTTGATGGGCGACTGGACGTCAAGCTCTCCCGTCCGGGTGCCGCAGGGAAAGGCACCAATCCGGAGCAGCTGTTCGCCGCCGGCTGGTCGGCCTGCTTCCTCAGTGCGATGCAGGTCGTCGCGGGTCGGCAGAAGATCACGCTGCCTGCCGATGCAGCGGTCGACGCCGAAGTGGACCTCGGCCCAGTGGGCGATGCTTATGAAGTCGCTGTCCGCCTCGATGTCAGCTTGCCCGGCGTAGAGCGTGAGGTCGCCGAGCGGCTGATCGAGGCGACGCACCTCGTATGCCCCTACTCGCGTGCCACCCACGGCAACATCGAGGTCGCGACCAAACTGGTCTGAGACGGACTGACCTCGGACCCCAAGCAGAAACCGCAACAAGCTGGCTGCGAAAGGCAGCCAGCCCGGCGGTGGCGGGGCTGAGTATCGGCGGCATCGGCGCTTCCACCATCAGCGCGTCGGGAGAGGTATACAAGCTCAACAACATCGCGCAGTTTCCCGGTGCCTACGCCCAGGGTCGCTACTGACTTGCCCTGAAGGCGAAGCATGAGGGACTCATGCTGAGCCTTGCCGCGATGCCCTTGTGACCAAGATGGATTTGGGCGGGGCGATGCCAAGGTATCAAGACTGAGCTCCATAGTCGGGAACCGCTGGAGAAGAACATGAAACGCATGATGGCGACGCGTCTCACAGGCCTTTACGTTGGCGTTGCCATGGGTCTGGCGATGCTCGGTGCCTCACTGGCGGCCGCCGCCACACCGCCGAAACCCACGATCAGTGAAGACGCACGCGCCGCAGTGGCGCAGATGGGCAAGGCGCTGCTCGCCAAGGAATTCTCGTTTCGGGCCAGAACGATCCGGGCGTATGCAAACGAGAACGGTATGCTGCTGCATATCGAGCACGACTTCAAGATCACGGTTCGTCGACCGGATCGGTTGCTGATCGACGCTAACGGCGATGATGGTGCGCGCAAGCTGTTCTACGACGGCAAGACTGTCGTCCTCGCGCTCGACGCCGCCGGCAGCACGTACGCGACGCTGCCGGTTCCCGACACCATCACGATGATGATGCACGTTGTAATGGGTCGCTTCGGGCTCGACTTTCCTTTGGCCGACTTCCTTACCGACGCGCCTGACAAGGCATTCTTGTATGGCGTCACGTCGGGCCTCGAGGTCAACCGGGTGACGATCGACGGTGTGCCATGTCGCCACCTGGTGTTTTCCCAACCGCCAGGCATCGAACTGGAACTTTGGCTTGAGGCCGACCGTGGCGTGCCGCGAAGACTGATCGTCATCGACAACGCGTCGCCCGGCAAGCCTAATTTCACCGCCGAGATGGCCGACTGGGACTTCACCGTGCAACCGGCCGCTGCGGACTTTGTATTCGCTCCGCCAAATGGTGCCAAGGAGATCGACTTCGGCACTGCTCTCAGCGCGCAGCATACAGGAGCTCCACAATGAACAGTTTCATTCGAATCTCGCTCGCTGCTTTGATTGGCTTTGCGGTTCCATTGCAGGCATTCGGCTGGGGAAGTGTGACCGGTCCACGCGGCGGCACCGCCACTACCGGTCCAAGAGGCGCGGGCTACGCGCAAGGTCCCAATGGCGCCAGCGCGGCACGCGGCCCGATGGGCGCCGGCTACGCGCAAGGTCCCAATGGCGGTACCGCCTACCGCGGTCCCGCGGGCGCCGGTGCCGCCTATGGCCCGAATGGGGCTGCGGCTGTTCGAGGCCCGTACGGTGGTGCTGCTGCCGTCGGTCCGTACGGTGGAACGGCGTATCGTGCGCCCGTCTATGGCGGTCCGGTTTATGCCGGCGCCGTCGTCAGGCCATGGGTCGCGGCACCCTATTACGGCGCCGTCGTCGCGGGCGTCGCGCTTGGGACGATGATCGCGGTCACGAACCCACCACCCCCGCCGTCACCGGCGTTGTGCTGGTTCTGGTCGAGCCCAGCCCACACGCAAGGGTACTGGGACTACTGTGCCCGATAGGTGACGAAATCCGGAGCACCGACACTTCTTTCATCCGGGTGAGCAACGAAACGCCGTGGCTCAGATTCATCGCGGCAGGTTGGACGAACTGCCCAATCTGGCACCGTTGTGGCACGTGCTCCGACAAAATAATGCCATTTGTGGTCCGCCGTCAGGCCTGCCGGGGGAGCGCGATATCTGGGCGAACGTCCGCATTCGCCTTACGGCGAGGCGACCTGGAACGACCGCGATGGGCGCGGAGCAGACCTTGACGGACAATGGATGCGCATTGGGCGCCGCTACAGCCAAGGCGCACTCCTGCGTCGCACGCCCTCACAAGAACCCGATCGACAACCACGGCACCGCCACGACAATCGCCAGCGCCACCGCCAGTCCCGCCAGATACGGCCACATCCGCCACAGCGCATCGTCCGGCGATACGCGCCCGATCGCGCACGCGCCGTAGAACCCCACGCCGAACGGCGGCGCGAACAGGCCGATGCCCATCGCCAGGATGATCACTAGCGCGTAGTGCACCTCGTGCACGCCCATCGCCTTGGCGACCGGGAACAGCAATGGCCCGAACAGCACGATGGCGGGAATCCCCTCCAGCACGCTGCCGAGAATGACGAACGCCACCGCGGTGATGGCGAGGAAGCCGCCCTTGCCGCCGGGCACGGACGCCATCGTCGCGACCAGCCACTGGGAAAAACCCGACTGCGTCAGTGCCCAGGCCATCGCCGTCGCGGTGCCGATGATCAGCATCACCGCGCCGGTCAGCGACAGGGTATCGACCAGCAGCGGATAGATGCGCCGCCAGTCGAATTGCCGATACACCAGCAGCCCGAGCAGCGCGGTGTAAACCACGCCGACGGTGGAAACCTCGGTCGCGGTCGCGACGCCGTCGATCACCGCGGCGCGGATCACGAACGGCAGGGTCAGCCCGGGAACCGCGATGACGAACGTGCGCAGCATCACCGAGACCGGCGCGCGCGCGCCGCCGCCGATGTCCATGTGGCGCGAGCGGTACCAGCTCACCACCACAAGCGCGATCGCCGCAACCGCCGCCGGCAGCAGCCCGCCGGTGAACAGCGCGGTGATCGATACGTTGGTCACCGAGCCGATGGTGATCAGCACCAGGCTGGGCGGGATCGTCTCCGACATCGCGCTGGAACTCGCCAGCAGCGCGGCAAGCTCGCCGGGATGCGAGCCACGGCGCCGCATCTCGGGGAACAGTACCGGCGCCACCGCCGCCATGTCGGCGGCCTTCGAGCCCGAGATGCCGGACACCAAGTACATCGCGCCGAGCAGCACGTAGGACAGGCCGCCGCGCACGTGACCGACCAGCGCGGCCAGGAACGCCACCATCACGCGCGCGATGCCGGTCATCTCCATCAGCAAGCCGAGAAACACGAACATCGGCACCGACAGCAGCAGCAGATTCGACATGCCCTCGTCCATGCGGTTCACCACGACGGAGAGCGGCATGCTGCTGGTGAGGCCGAGATATGACATGGTGGCGATGCCGAACGCGAAGGCGATCGGCACGCCGATGCCGACGCAGGCGGCGACGATGATGACGAAGAACACGATCAGGCTGCCAAACCCCATGCCGAGCAGCAGCGGCTGGCCGATCCACAGCAGCGCGGCGATGCCGCCCACCGTGAGCAGCGCCAGGCCGAAGCTGCGCAGCGTCGTGGTTTCCAGCAGGCGCAGCAGCGCAATAGTGGCCGCGAGCGCCATGCCGACCAGGATGGCGACGACGCGCCAGCCGTCGGAGATCTGTAGAGATATCAGTTCGACGTAGCGCTGCTGGTCCAGATACTGCGCGGCCGGCATCAGGATTTCGAGCACAAAGACGATCACCACCAGCGAGGCGACCGCGGCGAACCACGCTGCAATGTGCGCCGGCAGCCAGTTGGCGAGCGTGGTCAGCCGCATGTGGTCGCTGCGCCGCAGCGCCACCACCATGCCCAGCATCGACAGCCACAGGAACAGGAAGTTGGCGAGCTCGTCGGTCCAGAACAGCGGGCTGTCGAGCAGATAGCGCGAGACCACACCGGCGAACAGGATCACGACCTCGGCGGCCACGAGCAGCGCGCCGATCCCCTCGCACAGCAGGCCGATCGTCTGGTCGACCAGCAGCGCGCCGCGGCGCAATCCGGTCCATCCTGGCGCGTCCGTGCCGACGATAGACGCCGCCAGTTCCGGCGCGTCGATGCTCATGCTGTGAGCGGGCCGACGTACTTCTCGAGCAGCGCCCAGGCCTTGTCGCCGGCGGTCTTCTTCATGTCGGGGTAGAAGCCGCTCTTGGCCAGCACGTCGCGGAACGGCTTCGTGTCGGGCGCGTTGAACGTCAGTCCCTTGGCGGTCAGGTTCTGCTGCTCGATCTTCGTCATGGCGACGAAGTCGTCACGCTGGGCGATCGCCGCGGCGGTGAAGTTGCGTTGGCAGACCTCCTGCAGATCCGGCGGCAGCCTCTTCCACGCGGCCACGTTGAACGAGGTATGGAAGCCGGACCAGACATGGTTGGTCTGGGAACAGTATTTCTGCACCTCATACAGCTTGGCGGTATCGATCAGCACGAGCGGGTTCTCCTGCCCGTCCACGATGCCGGTCTGCAACGCGCTGTACACCTCGTTGAAGTTGATCGCGGTCGGCGAGGCGCCGAGATGGCGAAACAGCGAGATCAGATAGGGTGCGACGGGCAGGCGGATCTTGAAGCCGCGAAGGTCGTCGGGGTTCGTGATCGGCTTGGTGCGCGTGGTGATCTGGCGGAAACCATGATCGTAGCCCTTTGGCATGCACAGCAGGCCGATCTGTTCAGCGGCGGCACGCAGCATGTCGCCGAACTCGCCGTCCATCGCGGCCCAGACACGGTCGTAGTCGGGGAACGCAAAGCCGACGCCGGCCAGGCCGCAGACCGGATTGCGCGACGCCAGCAGATCGACCGGCAGGTTGTACATCTCCATCGCGCCGGAGATCGCCTGAGCGATCATCGCCGTGTCACCGCCGAGGACGCTGTTGGGATAGATGGTGATCTCCAACCGGCCGTTGCTGTCCTGCTTGATCTTGTTGGCGGCCTCCTGCTGGCGCGCCATCGCCGGGTGCTCCATCGGCGACGATGAGCCGAGCTTGTAGGTGAATTCCGCGGCGTTGGCCGGCCAGTGCATGATGGTGGCGGCGCCGATGCCGGCCGCACCTTGCATTACGTGTCTGCGTGACAGCCTGTTGCGCTGCATCGACATCTCCACCCGTTGAGTTGCGGCCATCGCGACCGATCCGTTTCGCGGAAGCGTGCCGGGACGG
>DATMND010000048.1:0-12906 GCA_035569235.1 Acetobacteraceae bacterium
GCATTGTCCACGAAGTAGGTGTCGTTGCCGGCCCCGCCCGTCATGGTGTCGATGCCGGCGCCACCGTTCAGCGTGTCGTTGCCGGTTCCGCCGATCAGCGTGTCGTTGCCGCCGCGGCCCAGCAGCGTGTAGTCGGCGCCGGTTGCGGGAGCAGTCAGCGTGTCATTGTTGGCGGTGCCGGCGATCAGTCCCCCTGGCGTAGCAGTCACAACGCCAACATATGTCCCGGTGCCGCTTGTATCCGCGGTCACGCTGAAGGAACTGCCATTGCCGAAGCCGGTAAGCGACAGCGTCTCCTTGGCTGCACCGCTCGTCACCGTCAGCACGCCCCCGGCGATCGTTGCCGTCGCGCCCGGTGCGAACTTCAATGAACTCAGGTCGATTGTATCACCTGCAACGAAGCCGGAGATGATGGCTCCGACCGTGCCGGCCTGCCCCGCAACCAGGGTACCGGTGCTGTCCTGGAACGAGATCGTGTCGGCGGTCCCGGTTGTGTTCACATCGAGCGTCGCGCCGACACCAATGTTAAGCTGTCCGATACCGCCGACAGGGCCGGACAGCGTCAACACTCCACCTGTTGCGCTGATTGTGCCGTTGTCGGTGATGCTTCCATTCACAGTCCCGAAGCCCGACATCGTCGCGTGGACCCTCAGCAAACTGGGCAAGGGGCTGGACAAGGATAAAGTGCCGCCCGCAAGGGTGATGGCGCCGAAATTGCCGACCGTCATGGAACCAGCGGAGACACTCGAACCGGTGCCGACAGTCAGCGTGCCCGAGCCGGCGTCACCGATAGTCAGCGCCCCCGTGGTCGTCCAGGCGCCGCCGCCGCTGACGGTCGCTGTGCCGACGCTTCCGGCATTCAACCCAATGACGCTGACGCCCGTCGTGGTCACCTTGCTCCCGGCCCCGCTGACGGTGAGCGCCCCGGTGCCGCTCTGGCCGATCGTCAGGCCAGTGTCGGTCAGGGTGCCGCCGACCGTTGTCCCGAGGGACGTGAGGCCGGCCGTGACCGAAATGGCGCCATTGCTGCCGGCGTTGACACCGACGATGTCAGCGCCGGAGGACAGGGTTGCGCCCGCGGTGACGGTTACTTTGCTGACCTGGGCCGGCGTTGCGGCCAGGACACCAACTTCGAGAGACCCGGTGTTCACCCAGCTTGTAGTGCTGCCGGTCACAGTCAGGTTGCCCGCCGACGCGGCCAGGGGGAGGCCCGCCGGCCCGGCGCTGTCGAGCGAGATGCCGTTGGACTTGATCTGTGCCCCGCCTTGCGCCATCACCGTCCCGTTGATGAAGCTGCCGCCAGCCAGGGTCAGCAGAGCTCCGTTCAGGTTCCAGGTCCCGAGACCGGTGAAAGCTGCATCCAGGCCCAGGCCCGCTCCGTTGAGCATGCCGCCGGCGTTGCCGGCGAATACCAGCGTGTCAGCTATCGTGGGGGCGACTGACGCGGCTCGCGTGAGGGGGACTGACGCGATTGGGTTGGGGATCTGCCAGTTCGCCGCTGTCCCAAGTTGGGTGGCGGGGCCGAAACGACCGGGGACGGGAATCCAGGTAAAAGTCGTCATTGTCAGGGTTACCTTCTGGTTTGGTTGCGGACTGTTTGGTGCGGGCATCGGGAAGCACGCACTCGACCTGCGACGGCCTGTGCGCTACAATCCTTCTAATCCCATAGTTTATAGATGATTTAGCGGGTCGTTTCGCTAGCTGACCGGATCATTCTGGCACCGCCGTTATCCTTTTCTCACCCCGGCAGCTTGGCCGCGTTCAACGATGTTCTTGTTCCGATATAGACACATTTGCCGACGAAATATTCCTGTGGACGATCGATTTTCCCCGAAACCAATCGTTCGGGAGAAGATTAAATCGCGGTAGTGATGGATTATTCCGGATATAAAGGGTGATTGGGCTCAAGCCTGCGCGGATGCCGAACCCGGCCCGTCGGTTTCCGGCCTCCCCCAGAATGCCCTGGGCGTGACCCGGTCCTCCCTGCATGTTACGTACGCCGCTCAGGCAGAGCGCGGGAGTTTGCATGAACACGGCGAGCAAGCACCCACCGATGGTCGGTCGGTGAGCGATATCGCGACCCCAGTGGGCGGTTCCCGTCTGGCAAACCGGCTGCGGAGTGAAATCCGAGGCGCGGTGCTGTTCGACCGTGCCGATCGCGGCCGCTACGCCACCGATGCATCGATCTATCAGATCCAACCGATCGGCGTGATCGTGCCGGAAGAGATCGGCGATGTCGCCGCGACGCTGTCGATTGCCCGCGAGGAAGGCATCCCCGTGCTGCCGCGCGGCGGCGGCACGAGCCAGTGCGGCCAGACGGTGAACCACGCGCTGGTGATCGACTGTTCGAAGCACCTGCGCCGTATCCTGCACATCGACCCCGATGCGCGCACCGTGTTGGTCGAACCCGGTCTGGTGCTGGGCCAGCTGAACGCCGCGCTGCGTGACCACGGGCTGTTCTTTCCGGTCGATCCCTCGACACACGCGCGCTGCACCATTGGCGGCATGGCGGGCAACAATTCCTGCGGCTCGAAGTCCATCCGCTACGGACTGATGGCGGATAATGTGCGCGCGATCGACGCGATCCTGGCCGATGGCACGCAGCACAAGTTCGGCCTGCTGCCGGACAACATCGGCGCCGATATTCCCCCCCGCATCGCCGAACTCATCCAGCGCCTGCGCTCGCTTGGTGCAGCGGAGGCGGAAGAGATCGCTGCCCGCTTCCCCTCCCAGCTTCGCCGTGTCGGCGGCTACAACATCGAGGTGCTGACCCCGGTCGCACGCCTCGCCGGTGAGGAGAACCTCGCGCGGCTGCTGGTCGGATCGGAAGGCACGCTCGCCTTCTCGGCCGCTCTGGAGCTGGCGCTGCATCCGATCAAACCGCGCAAGCTGCTCGGCATCTGCCAGTTCCCGACGTTCCGCCACGCGATGGAGGCCGCGCAGCATATCGTGGGGCTTGATCCCGAGGCGGTGGAGCTGATTGACCGCACGATGATCGACCTCGGCCGCGGCATTCCGATCTTCGGCGCCACGATCGACCGGATGCTGATCGGCGAGCCCGACAGCCTGCTGATCGTCGAGTTCCACGGGCAAGACGATGCGCCGCTTGTCGCGAAGCTGGATCAGCTCGAGGAACTGATGAGCGATCTCGGTCATCCGGACTCGGTGGTGCGAGCGGCGGATGCGAGGTTCCAGGCCGATATTGCCGCGGTGCGCGAGGCGGGCCTCAACATCATGATGTCGATGAAGGGCGACGGGAAACCCGTGTCGTTCATCGAGGACTGCGCGGTCGATCTGGAGGATCTCGCTGACTACACCGAACGCCTCAACGCGGTGTTCGAGCGCCACGGCGCCAAGGGCACCTGGTACGCCCACGCCTCGGTTGGCTGCCTGCATGTGCGTCCCGTACTCAACATGAAGGATCCCAAGGACGTCGCCACGATGCGGTCCGTGGCCGAGGAGTGTTTTTCCCTGGTGCGCGAGTACAAGGGCTCGCACAGCGGTGAACATGGCGATGGCCTGGCGCGCAGTGAATTCCACGAAACCATGTTGGGCGCGCGCATCGTCCGCGCGTTCGAGGCGGTGAAGGACGCGTTCGATCCGAACAACATGCTGAACCCGGGCCGCATCGTCCGCCCGCCGCGCATGGATGACAGAACGCTGTTCCGCTACGGCTGGAGCTACGCGCCAATCCCCCACTTCGCGCCGAAGCTCGACTGGTCGGACCATCCCGGAGCGTTGGGCGGCCTGCTGGGCGCGGTCGAGATGTGCAACAACAACGGCGCCTGCCGCGCGTTCGACGCCGGCGTGATGTGCCCGTCCTATCGCGTCACGCGCGACGAAACGCACCTGACGCGCGGGCGCGCCAACACGCTGCGGCTGGCGCTCACCGGTCAGCTCGGCGTCGGCGCGATGGCATCGGATGCGGTCGCCGATGCGATGTCGCTGTGCGTCTCCTGCAAGGCGTGCAGACGCGAATGTCCGACCGGCGTTGACATGGCGAAGATGAAGATCGAGGTGCTGGCGGCACGGCTCGACCGCAATGGTCCTTACTGGCGCGATCGGCTGATTGCCGGGCTGCCGCATTATGCGGATCGGATGGCGCGGATCGCGCCGCTTGCCAACCTGCGCAATCGGCTCCCTCCGCTTCGCCGGCTTGGCGAACGCCACCTTGGCCTTGCCGCGGCGCGCGCATTGCCCGTCTGGCGGCGCGACGCCTTCCGCGACAACGAGGCCACGGCGTTCGCCCCCTCGCAGCAGCGTGGCGAAGTGTTGTTGCTTGTCGACACGTTCAATCGGTGGTTCGAACCTGAAAACCTGCGTGCCGCGCTGCGGGTGCTGACTGCTGCCGGCTACCACGTGCGGCTGCCCGATCAACGCGGTCGTCCACTTTGCTGCGGCAGGACGTTTCTGGCCGTGGGCATGGTCGAGCAGGCGCGCGACGAAGCGCGACGAATGCTGGAAGCTCTGGACGGCACGATGCCGGTGATCGGGCTGGAGCCGTCCTGCCTGTTCACGTTGCGCGACGAGTTCCGGTCGCTGCTGCCTGGCCCCACCACAGACACGCTGGCCGATCGCGCCTTCCTGCTCAGCGAGTTCCTGGCGCGCGAGAAGCCGGACATGCAGCTCAAAGCCATCGCCGCGACGACGTTCGTGCACAGCCACTGCCATCAGAAATCCTTCGGCGCATTCCCCGCGGCGCTCGAGATGCTGAAGCGCATTCCGGAGCTGAAGGTGAAGCCGATCGCGTCATCGTGCTGCGGGATGGCGGGCGCGTTCGGCTATCAGGCCGAGACGCAGGAGGTTTCGCGCGCAATGGCCGAGGCCGGGCTGCTGCCGGCTGTGCGCAGTGCCTCGGCCGACGATATCATTGTTGCCGATGGAACTTCCTGCCGTCATCAGATCCGTGACCTGGGTGGACGCGAGGCGATCCATTCCGTCCGCTTGCTGGAGCGTGCGCTGGTATGACGTCACCTGAGGACGTACTGAGATTCTGGTTCGCCGGCGATCCTTCGGTGCGTCGCAAAATCTGGTTCCAGAAGAACATCGCATTCGATTCCGGATGCAATCGCTTCGTTGACGCATTGCGCGAGGCGAAGCTGGGCAGGCTGGACCGCTGGGCCGAGACGCCGCGCGGGGCGCTCGCGTTGCTGATCGTGCTCGACCAGATGTCTCGCAATCTGCATCGCGGCTCAGCGGAGACCTACGCCGCCGACGCCAGGGCACGTGCGGTTGCGCGCGCTGCGCTCGCCTGCGGCTTCGATCAGCAGGTCGGCCCGGTCGAGCGCATGTTTTTCTACATGCCGCTCGTGCATTCCGAAGATCTCGCCGACCAGGAAGACGCGGCGCGCTTGATGGAGGCGCGGCGCGGCGCGGTAGACGAGCACAGGATGGGGCCGACTCGCAGTCATCGCGACGTGATCCGCGAATTCGGTCGATTTCCGCACCGGAATGCCATCCTTGGCCGGATCAACACGCCAGATGAAGATGAATATCTCGCGGAGCCAGGCGCCGGCTTCGGCCCCCGCGACAAAGGAGGGCACGCCATGAACGAACTCGCCGATCAGGACCACGATATCGGTTCAGGCGATTATCGCTATCGCTTCCGCCGCAATTGGGCGAAGCCGCCGCGCTGGTGGAACTTTGGTGAGGTGGGCCAGTCCGGCCCGCCGCAGACCTGCGTGAAGGGTGCCGTCGCCGCCAATGGCGACGTCTATGTGCTGTCCCGCGCGGCGCATCCGGTGATGGTGTTCGATGCCGAGGGGCGGTTCGTCAGTTCCTGGGGCGAAGGCGAGTTTTCGAGTTTCGTGCACGGATTGACCATCGACCCAGCCGGACATGTCTGGATCGCCGATAGCGGCCTGCACACGGTCACGCAGCACACGCCAGATGGCACGAAGTTGCGCACGCTCGGCAGTCCAGGCGCAGCAAGCCCCACACTGTACGGCAAGCCATTCAACATGCCGACCGGAGTGGCCATCGCATCGACCGGCGAGCTGTTCGTGTCGGACGGCTATGGCAACCGCCGGGTGCATTGCTTCTCACCCGATGGCGAGCTGATACATTCCTGGGGCGAACCGGGCGACGGACCCGGACAATTCGCTCTGGTGCATTTCATCACCGCCGACGCCGAGGATCGGCTTTACGTGTGCGATCGCGAAAATCACCGTATCCAGATCTTCGCAGCGACCGGCGAACTCCTGGCGGTTTGGACCGGCTTCGTCATGCCGAGCGATCTCGCGTTCGGACGCGAGACGATCTACGTCGCCGGCGCCGATGGTGTATCGATCTGGACCAAGGACCGTCGCAAGCTGATCCACCTCGGTCGCGATGAGCCGTTTGACGGAGCCTTCAACGTGCACGGCATCTGGCTGGATGCCGATGAAAACATCTACCTCGCGCAGTTCGACCGTGCGGTGAGCAAGCTGAGCAGGGAGTGATTGTCGCAGGGGATGTGCTGGCTTTTTTCGTCGGCGCCACCATGCTTCACCACACCATTCGCCGGGTCGTGTCCTTCTTTTGAGTCGGGCGGGTCGTGGCGGCCCACTCGGTCACTGGCATGAAGCGCACGGCGAGGAACTGGTAGGTGCGATTCAGTAGCTGAAGCACGCCCTCGTCGAAGCCGATGCCGGCCCCTTCCCACTCCGCCAGCAGCGACTGCCATGCGCGCTGCGTGCGATACAGCCAGTCACGGTGCGACCGGATGAATGTACGCTGGCTGTCGGCGTTGCGCAGGGCCGACATCACCTCACCCGTCTGTGCGTCCAGCTCATCGAAGTGGTGGCTGATCTGCTTCAGTGCCGTCGCCGCCAGACGGCGCACCTGCGTCAGCGTCTCGAGGTGTGAGGCATCGCCACGAAACGCCTTCGCGATGCGGTTCAACTTATCCGCCATCACCTTGGCGCGGCGCAGCAGCCGGTCGCGCAGTGCCTCGATGTAGGCGAGCTCCCGCGCCAGTTCCTCAACCAGTCCGATCACGGCCGCGCGGTCCGGCAGTCCGAGCACCTCCGCCGCCTTTGCAAGAGCTTGCTGAACCTGTTGCCGCCGCGCCGGGTCATCCGCCACCTGCAACAGATATTCCGCGTCGAGATGCTCCGCATCGGCGCCGGTGCCGGAGTTCAGCCACGTCACCAGCTGCCATTGCAGCCGCGCATTGGCGATCTGCAAGTGCACCTCGTCCGGCTCCCAGCTCGCCTCGCCGCTGAGGATCTCGGGCGGCAACGGGTCGCCGATGCGCAGTCCCGCGACGAAGTCGAGCGCCTGCGCGATCAGTTCGAGCATCCGCCCGTCATCGGAGCCCACCTCGATGCCGAACTCCCGCCGCAGTGCACTCAGCGGGATGGCCGCCTCCTTCTCGCCCATGTGCACCGCCATGACCGGCGTGCCGTCGCTCTCCGCCCGCCGGAACAGCGGATCGCCGAACATCCCGAAGACGCGGTGCACGAGGCAGCAATGATCCGGAGGAGGGGAGGTCGTCGCGATTTCCATGGCTGGCACCGCCGTTGTCTGTGTGGCGCGATATCACCACAAGTGGGTGAACAGGCCGTAAGCAGAGGTTGGTGGCCGGTAGGCTCCCGCTGGCCGCTAACGCCTCGGTAACTTGCCGCGAGAGCCGATCCGCGCCATGAGCAGCCGATGCAGACGCCTCACAGTGCCGCAGAATGACGCCGCTCGCCTGGCTGATCGGCTTCGTGCTGCCTGCCTGCGCCGCGTCCGGGGCGCAGGGACTGCCGCAGCCGCAGCCAATCGACATGCAAAGGATCGAGCGCCCGGCCAGTCCCAACACCGCCCTGGCCGGACCGGCCGGGTTCGCGCCGCCGCCCGATGTGGTGACGCCGACCTACCCAATGCCGGCGGCCCGGCTCTATGAGGCAGTGCGTGCCGTCGCGGCAGCGCAGCCACGCACCTTCCTCGCCGCCGATTACGCGGCGGAGCGCCAGACCCATTGGGTGGTGCGCAGCGCGGTCTTCAACTTCCCGGACCTCGTCACCGCGCAGGTAAGCGATGCCGGCGCGGACAGCAGCACGCTCGTGCTGTATTCGCGCAGCGTGTATGGCCGGTCTGATCTCGGCGTGAACCGCCAGCGCCTGAACACGTGGCTTGCCGCCCTGCAGACCAAGATCAATCAATCCCGCGAAAGATAGATTTCCATGCGAGGTCTCAGATCATTCCTGCGCGACGCCTGGCATCTGGCCAGACCCTACTATCGTTCGGAGGAGAAGTGGTCCGCCTGGGGGCTGCTTGCCTCGATCCTCGCGCTTCGGCTGCTGTTGGTCGGGATGACGGTCGTCCTGAGCTTCTGGAACCGGGAATTCTTCAACTCCTTGCAGGACAAGGACTTCACCGCCTTCTTCGAGCTGCTGTTCGTGTGGCGCCAGACGCCGAGCGGCCTCATGCCCGGGTTCTGCGAGATCGCGGCCGTCTACATCCTGGTCGCGGTCTACTTCACCTATCTCTCGCAGTGGCTGCAGATCCGCTGGCGCCGCTGGCTGACCGTCCGTTTCCTGGATGAGTGGCTCGCCGATCGCGCCTATTACCGCATCAGCCTGACAACCGATCGCGCGGCCATCGGCACGGACAATCCGGACCAGCGCATCGCCGAGGATATTCGTGATTTTGTCGACAACACGCTGACACTGGGCATCAGCATCATTGCGAATGTGGTAACCCTGGTGAGCTTCCTCGGCATTCTCTGGTCGCTGTCCGGGACGATCACGCTGCTCGGCATCGCCATCCCCGGCTACATGGTCTGGGTGGCGCTGGCCTACGCGATCCTCGGCACCTGGCTGACGCATCTGGTGGGCCGCCCGCTGGCCGCGCTGCGGTTCCGTCAGCAGCGCGTGGAGGCTGATTTCCGCTACAGCCTGGTGCGTGTGCGCGAGAACATGGAAGGGATCGCGCTATATTCGGGCGAGGCGGAGGAAAAGACCACGCTCGGCCACCGCTTCGGCAGCGTGATCGGCAACTGGTGGGCGATCATGCAGCGCACCAAGATGCTGAACGCGCTGACCGCGGGCTACGAGCAGGTGGCGGTGATCTTCCCCTTCATCGTCGCCGCGCCCCGCTTCTTCTCGGGTCAGATACCGCTCGGTGGGCTCACCCAGACTGCCGGCGCATTCGGCCGGGTGCAGGACGCATTGTCCTGGTTCATCACCCGCTATCCCGACCTGGCCCAATGGTTCGCGATCGTCCAGCGACTCACCACGTTCCATCGTGCCGTCGTCGCGGCGCGCGCCGCGTTCGGCACCGGCCTCGCGCTGGCCGATGCACCGGACGGTTCGGTGCAGCTGCACGACGTGACGCTCGAGCTGCCGAACGGGGCGAAGCTGCTGACCGACGTGGATCTGCTGCTCGAACCCGGCCATTCCGTCGTCGTCACCGGCCGCTCGGGTTCCGGCAAGTCAACGCTGTTCCGCGGGATCGCGGGGATATGGCCGTTCGGCAACGGACGGGTGGAGCGTCCGGTCGAGCGCTGCCTGTTCCTGCCGCAGCGGCCCTATATTCCGCTTGGCTCGCTGCGACACGTGATCAGCTACCCGCATCCGCACGACCTGCACAGCCGTGAGGAGATCGGGCAAGCACTCCAGGATGCCGGTTTGCCGCAACTCGTTGCCCGGCTCGACGACGACGAGAACTGGCCCCAGCAACTGTCCGGTGGCGAGCAGCAGCGCGTCGCGCTGGCACGTGCGCTGCTGGCGAAGCCGGACTGGCTGTTCCTGGACGAGGCGACCGCCAGCCTGGATCCGGAAGCCGAGGCCGAACTGTATCGCACGCTGAAGGCTCGGCTGCCGAACACGACGCTGGTTTCGATCGCCCACCGCCCGTCGGTCGCCGCCTTCCACGAGCGCCGCCTCGTGTTTCGTCGCGAGGAGGGGAAGTCAGGCGAGCTGGTGCCGGGTGAACTTGCCCCGGCGGTCGGTGGGAACGGGAGTTGACGGTGACGTTTCGCCCCCCTTTTCGTCATCCCCGCGAAAGCGGGGACCCAGTTGCGGTCTGGGTCCCCGCTTTCGCGGGGATGACGACAAGAGGTGGATGACGACAGGGAGCCCGCGGGTCACGCCCCAAGAAGGCCTTGGCCTACGGCCTGACGCGTCAGTACGCGACCGGCGTCGGGCTGACCGGCACCCAGTGCCCGTTCTTCACCACGCAGAGGAACGATTCGTTCGATCCCTGATGCTTGGTGTCGCTGAAGCTCATCGCCGGCGAGCCGAAGATGTCGTGCCAGTCCTTGATGCTCTCCATCCCGGCGACAAAACTGTCCGTCGTCAGGTCCTTGCCGGCCTTCTGCAGTGCCAGCACCACAAGCTGTCCGGCCGTGTAGCCAACCTGCGCCGCGAAGTTCGGCTCCTTGCCGAACTGCTTCTTGTACTTCTCGGCAAACTCCTTCACCGCCGGGCTCGGATCGCTGGCCGCAACGAACAGCACCGGCGTCATCGAGTAAAATCCTTCCGTCACGCCACCCGGCACTTCCGCGACCGCCTCGTCGTAGCTCGCCGCCTGACCAAGCATCTCGACCTGCCAGCCGATCTTGCGCACCGCGGAAACGATTTGAATGGTGTCGCGGGTGATGGTGCCAAGCAGGATCAGATCGCAATTGGCCTCGCGCAGCCGCGCAACCGAAGCGCTGAAGTCGGTATCCGTCGGCTTGTGCAAAGTCTCCGCCACCAGCTTCAGATCCATCGCCGCGAGCTGGTCCTTCGCGCCGGCCATCACGTCACGGCCGAAGTCGGTGTCCTGCGACATCGCGCAGATCGCCTTGTTGTGGTGCTGTTCGACGAACAGCTTCACGCCGGATCGCATCTGGTCGTAGTACGAGGCGGCAAAGCCGAACTTCAAGTGATGCAGCGGCTCGTACATCGAACGCGCTGAGGTCAGCGGAAAGATGTTCGGCACGCCCTTGGCAAGTTGATCCGGCATCGTTGCGTTGTTCATCGGCGTGCCGCCGTTTGCGACCATCATGAACACGCCATCGCGGTTGATCAGCTTGTTGGCCGCCTGCACCGAACGCGGAATCTGGTACTGATTGTCCTCGACGATGTACTTGATTTTGCGGCTGTTGATGCCGCCTTCGGAATTCACGTCATCGAACACCATGCGCCAGGCGTTGGTATTATTGACGCCCCACATCGCCGTCACGCCGGACAGGTCGGTATAGGTGCCGATGACGATCTCGTTGTCGGTCACGCCACGAACGCTGTCCGCCGCCATGGCGGGCGCAATAAGCGCGGTGACAAGTGCCGCCGCCAAGAGCCTGCTACGCATGTTCAGTTCCTTCCCTCAGGTGCCGTAAGCTACTTCCATCAAGGCACGATAGCGAGCATCCACGGGAGTCCCCCGTGTCGCCTGGCCGTCGATCTGCTGGATGGCGATGCCGAGCGCCTTTGCCCAGCGGCCGATCTCCGATGGCAGCGACGCAGCGCCGATATAGGCGTGCCGCAGCCGGTTTAGCCCGAGTTCCCGCCGCACCGCTCGCAGCACACCGAGCCGCGCCAGTGACGCCTGCAATCCGCCGCGCTGCGCCGTCGCGATCGCGCCGCGATACAGCAGGCGCTGTAGCCGCGTGGCGCCGGAGGCGGCGTTGGTCGCCCGCGCGTGCAACAGCTCCCAGAACCGAGGGTCGGTCCCCAGCATCGTGGGCTGCACCTCCTGCAGGTTCTCCATCACCGTGTCCGGGTTCTCCAGGTAGTTGCTGACCGCGCGCGCATCGAGCGCGAGATACAAACCGAAGACCCGCTCCATCACATGGCACATCGGCAGGAGCGCCAGACGTTCGTCGCCGGCGTGTGGCTTCAGCAGCGAGCGCGCATTGGCGATCAGATGCAGCACATCGCCATGCGTCAGCACGCGACCCTTGCCTGCAATGCCGCCGTGCGGAAACAGCAGCACCGCCGGCTGTTCGGCGGTGATCGCGCCGATGCCGACGTGCCAGGCATCTGAATGTGCGCGGTCATGCTCGACACCGCGTGCGATGAATGCCTGAAAGCTCTCGCACAGCGGGTCGGCGAAATCGCGCAATCCCTTCATGTCGAAGATGACGATGCGTTGCAGCGTCGGGCAGCGGTCGCGTACCAGCAGCACCTTGTCGAGCTGCTCGTCGTTCTCAACGAACAGCACGCGACAGCCGGATTGCTGCAACGCCTGGCCGATCTGTTCCGGTTCGTCGGCCGGATCGATGCCGCCACATACCCCGCACGCGCCGAGAATTCCCAGATCGACAAACACCCATTCGGGACGTGTCTCGGCGAGCACGCAGGCGATGTCGCCAGGCCCAAAGCCGATTGCCTTCAGCCCCATGCCGACCTCGCGCGAGTGCACGTCAAGTTCGGACCAGGTCACCGCCTTCCAGATGCCGTGGTCCTTCTTGCGCAGGATGACCTCTGCGCCGTGCGCGGCGGCACGATCGACGACCATGGCGGGAATTGTGCCCGGGTTCAGTGCCACAGCCGCTTCCTCTTCCATCGCCGCTGTCCGCGGATGCCAGTTTCCTTCTGGCCGAGGTAGAACTCCTTGATCGCGTCGGTCTGCATCAGCTTCACACAATTGTCCGCCAGCACGATGCGCCCGACCTCCAGCACGTAGCCGAACGCGGCCGTCTGCAGCGCCATATGTGCGTTCTGCTCCACCAGCAGGATCGCCACGCCCTGCTCTTCGTTGATGCGGCGTATGATGCGGAAGATCTGCGTGACCAGGATCGGCGACAGGCCAAGCGAGGGTTCGTCGAGCAGCAGCAGTTTCGGCCGTCCCATCAGCGCGCGACTGATCGATAGCATCTGCTGCTCGCCGCCCGACAACAGGCCGGCGCGCTGGTTCCAGCGTTCCTTCAGCACCGGGAAGTAGGTGTAGCAGAGCTCCAGATCGCGATGTACCGCGTCCTTGTCGTGCCGCGAGTAGGCGCCCATCAGCAGG
>DATMND010000049.1:0-6046 GCA_035569235.1 Acetobacteraceae bacterium
GCGCGTCACCGGCACCAGTCCGGCCGTCCAGGCACTCGACACGGCGGACCATCACGCAAGGAATGCGGTTGCCCTGCCGGCACACGCCGGCGGCCATGCGCCACCGCGTGCCCCATCGTCATAGCTCGGCCGAGCGCCTAGGCCGCTGCATCGACATGCAGTGCGATCGCCATGGGCCGGCGCGTATCCCTCACCGCGTGGGACAACGTCTCCGCCGCAGAAAAACGAGACGTCGCAGAGACACGAATCACCGAGGTCGAGGCTCTCAGTGTCGCGTCCTGCCCCTCACGGCAAGGGGCGGATGTCGGCGTGGCCTCCACTTGGCAGCCTTTCCCAAACTCAGACCACGCGGATATGCTTCGTTAGCTACATGGGCTGGGGGAGACGTGGCATGGAAATTGAAGATTCTGTTGTTCAGCACTACGCGCACGGCTCACTGGACCAGGCGATCTTTGGCGCGTTGTCCGCTTCCGGCAAAGACCTTGCAAACCTGGCGCCCGCCGACCTGGCACCTGTAGACGAGTTCCATATCGGCGGACGACAAGCAACGGCCGATCTCGCAGCGCAGTTGGAGTTTAAGCCGGGCTGGCAACTTCTCGACATTGGGTGCGGACTAGGTGGAGCGTCGCGCTACTTCGCGCACGAACGTCGGTGCCAGGTGAGCGGCATCGACTTGACGCAAGAATACGTCCGCACGGCCGAACTCCTTGCGAGGCGAGTGGGGTTGGAAAGCCAGGTTTCCTATAAGCAGGGCAGCGCCCTTGCGATACCATTCGCGCCTCATGCTTTCGATGGTGCCTACATGTTGCACGTCGGCATGAACGTGCAGGACAAGGGAAGGCTATTTGCCGAGGTGCACCGCGTGCTCAAACCTGGGGGCCTCTTCGCGGTCTATGATGTCATGCGGGAGGGGAGCGGAGATGATCTTAGCTTCCCGGTTCCCTGGGCATCGAGCCCTGATACCAGCTTTGTCGAAAGTGCGGCCACCTATCGGAGGTTGTTAGAGAGCGCCGGATTTGCTGTCCAAAAGGAACGCAGTCGCCGCGACTTCGCCATTGAGTTCTTTCGGCAGTTGCGCGCACGCGCCGCGGAGGGTGGCGGGCCGCCGCCGCTTGGCTTGCATAACTTGATGGGCCCGTCTGCCCCCGGGAAGGTGATGAACATGATTGACAACCTGGAGCGGGGCCTGATCGCACCGACCGAGATCATTAGCCGCGCGCTTTGACCCCGCAGACCTTGGAAGCGAATGACTGCCGTTGCCTGAACTGCGCGCTCACCAAGTGGGACAACGTCTCCGCCACAGAACAACGAGACGCTGAAGAGACGCCGCCCATCCCTCACACCACCTGGTTGCGCAGCGCCGTCTCGCCGCGCCACATCCGCTCGAGATTCTCCACCAGGATGTCGTTGACGTTCGCCTCGCATTTGCGGGTCTCGCCGCCGGTGTGCGGCGTGATGAACACGTTCGGCAGCGTCCACAACGGAGAAAATTCCTCCGCCGGCTCCGGATCCGTCACATCGAGCGCCGCCCCGGCGATCCGACCGGCCCGCAGCGCCTCGATCAGCGCGGACTCGACCACGCACCCGCCGCGCGCGGCATTGACCACGAAAGCCGAGGGCCGCAGCAGCGCGAGCGCGTTCGCGTCGATCACACCGCGGGTCTCCGGCACCAGCGGACAGGTCAGCACAACGAAGTCAGCCCGCGGCAGCAACGCCGGCAGCTCGGCAAGTCCATGAACGGAGTCCGCCGCCCCAGCCCCCACCGCCGGGTCTCGGCGGAAGCCGACCACGGTCATGTCGAACGCCTTGGCCAGCTGCGCCAGCCGGCCGCCGATGCGCCCAAGCCCGATGATCAGCACCGTCTTGCCGGTCAGCTCGTCCTCGCGCTGCGTCAGGTCACCGATCATGCCGCGCCAGACGTGCCGCGCCTGATTATCGCGCGCCTCGGGCAGCCGCCGTGCCAGGGCCAGGATCAGCGACATCGCATGCTCCGCCACCGCCCGCGCATTCACGCCGGCCGCACTCGCAAGGCGCACCCCACGCGCCGCGAGCGCCGCCTTGTCGAACTGGTCGGTGCCCGAGCCGATCGACTGGATGAACCGCAGTCTCGTCGCCAACGGGATCAGCCCGTTGTGCCACATGCCGGATACGACGATCACATCGGCTTCGGGCGCACGGCGTTCGAACTCGTCGCGCTCGCGCACCTCGAAGCTGGCAATGCCGGTGTTCAGCACATCGAAGCACGCCTTCATCTGATACGCGGCATGCGCAAAGCAGATGACGAGCTGGTCCTTGGGCGGGATCATGTGGCGACCTTGCTGCTGAGGCAGGGTCGCAACACTAGACGGCGCGCGATGGGGCCGAAAGGCTCAGCCCTGGCGGCACTTCATCCGCGGGTTCTTCTTGTTGATCACGTAGACGCGCCCGCGGCGACGCACCACGCGGCAGTTCTTGTCGCGGGCCTTCGCGGCCTTCAGGCTGTTGCGGACTCTCATGACGGCGCCTCGTGAAGAGCGGCGGTGGATAGGGGCGGCAGGCGCGGCTGTCAACCCGGAGGCGGCTCGATCCCGCCGCGCCCGATCGCGTGCCAGCGCACCAGGCGCAGTCTGCCTGCCCGCATCAGGCGGAAGCGCGCCAGCCACAGTTCCGCCTCGCGCACAACCAATGCCAGTTCGTGCAGCGCCGGGCGGGTGTCCTCCATCGCGCGGACCGCGGTACGCCACCCCGCCACCGATTGCTGCATGTGACGGCGGGAGATGTCCTCGACGATCCTCACATCGAAGCCAAGCCGGCCGAGAACCCTGGTGATCGTCAGCTCGCTCGGGACATCGGGCGGGCGGTGATCGAGACGCGCCCAGGTGGCGGTCATCGGGTCGTTCGCATCGAGCTTCGCGTCCGCCACGAGTTCCACAAGCACAAGTTGCCCACCGGGCTTCAGGGCGAGCGATATCGCGGCCAGCGTCGGTTCCGGCCTGGCGCCGCGCAACGGCTCCAGCGCGATGCCGTGGTGGTAGTAGTGCGGCGGGAACTTCGGCGCGAGCGGATCCCAGGTTTCAACCTGAGCCCGCCGCCCAAGCCCGGCACGGACGCTGCGCTCGTTCGCCAGCGACGCCAGCCGGGGATTGGCCTCGAAGCCGGTCACCCAGACACCGAGGTTGGTGGCGATGCAGCGGGTCGGCCCGCCGCTGCCGGTGCCCAGCAAAAGCAGGCTCGATGCGGCTGACAATCCCATCGGCTTGGCGAGACGCAGCGTCTCCGCCTCTCCGCCGGGCGACAGGAAGCCCTCGCCCCACAGCGCCTCGACTATCCCGATACGCGCGCTCGGCCACACCGGATCGTCGTCCTCGACGAGTGCGATCTCGGGCACAAGCAACGTCGGCGGCACGGCGAACGGCGCCTGGGTTGCCGCCGCGTGCCATCCGAGCAGCTTCCGCACGGTGTCGAGCAGCATCCCGCCGCACCTCCGCATGCCACGGTAGGGTCAAACGATTGAGGAAGCGTTGAAGTGGGGTCGACAGCTGCACCCGCGCTGGTGCACGCCGCCGCCGCAATGCTGGACAACGCGAGGCAGCCGGCGGAATGGAGTTGCAGCAGGCTGCTTGACGGAGGCCTCCGCCTAGCGCGCGTCGATGGCCTGTGGAGCCTCCGCTGCGACCCAGGGATCGATGCATCCCGTCGCGGCGCGGCGATAAACCTCAAGGCCATCGAACGCCGCGATCTGGCGGTAGCGCGACCAGGCACGGGCAAACGCCGGGTCGGACGCACTCAGCAAGCCGACATAGTTGACCACGCCTTCCCGCGTATCGACCACTGCGATGTCCGGGCAGCCCATGATGAAGTCGTGTGCCACCCAGTGGCGGACCGGCCATTCCTTCGCAGCCGATGCATCGAAGTGTGCGCGCCAGAGTTCGCCATTCAGCGCCCACATGGAATCGAACCGCGACGCCCAGGTCACGCCGGTGCTGTTCACCACCGGAAAGCCGAGCGCGATCCACTCGGAAAAGGCGATATAGGTGCGCGCCTTCTGCTGTCGGATGAGGCGCTCGAGCTTGACCACCGTCATCTGGTCCGGCTCCACCGCCAGAACGACCTGCGGCTCCAGGCGTTGAAAGGCCGCGACCAGGAACACGACGACACCGACGCCGGCGAGCACCGCCGGCAGGAATGCGGTCCGGGAGGAAGCGCGCCGGTGGAACAGAACCGATGCGGCCCAGCATAGCAGCGCCAACAGGGTCGCGATCGTCGCCGGCAATCGGTGGTAGAACCAATCCTTGCCATCCATGAAGCATATCGCCGTGCTGGTTATCGCGAACACGACGAGGGTCAGCATCAGGTTGGCCTCAGGCATGCGCCGCCGCCGATTCCACCACAGCAGCAGCGCGACCGTCTGGCCAAACATCAGCCGCAGACTGTCGATCAGCAGGTGGCGGAACGGCGAGTCGCTCGCACCGTACAGGGCCAGCGCAAGCGGCACCGCACGGCGCAGATAGGCGGGGCAGATCAGTGCGATCAGTCCGGCATAGACCAGCAGTGCGGCCCCGGCAGCAATCGATTGGGTGCGGACCGGGCTCAGGCCGCGGAGCAGCGCCAGGCCCTCGAGCACGATGAACACACCGACATAACGGGGCTTCAGCGCGCAGCCGAGGCCGGCCAGCACGCCTGCGATCAGTGATGCGCGCAGGGCCGGCCGTTCGCCATCGAGCGATCGGGCGAACAGGACGAGATAGGGCAGGATCGCGGCGACCAGCAGGTGTTCGCGCTGCCCGAGGTCGCCGGCCGGGACCACGAGCAGCACGGTGCCGATGGCAGCGAATACCGGCACGCGATCCTCGAACAGCCTGCTGCTGCCCTGCAGAAGCGAGGCCGTCCACCACGCGCAGCCGAGCACGGCGGCAACGAAGAACGGTATGGCGGTGTACTGGGCGTCGATACCCAGCACGCTCGCGAGCCGGATCGGTATCGCCGAGATCCACACAATCAGCGGTGGGTTGACCTCGACCACGTCGACGTAGAGCTCCCGTCCGGCGAGCCAGCGCCGCGCGACGTAGAGCAGCCATGCGACGTCGTCCTTCAGCGGCGTGCGCAGCATGACGAACAGAACGATGGCGAGCACGCCCAGCAGAAGGACCATACTGGTGGCGGCGACAACGGGGCGCACGAGTGAGTGTGCCGGGCGAATGGCCCGGGCTTCGGAATGGGTCATGAACGCTCGGTCAGATGGTCGCTTCGCTACCCTGGACACGGTGCAGAAAGCATGCCGTGCAACCATTTATATGTCTTTTATATGATCATTCTGATCTTTGTCGTCAGGCTATCCGGATAGTGACCTCTTGAGAGCCGTCAGCGCACACAATCTCAGTTGAAGAACCGGGCTGGCCTGAATTCGGCCAGTTCCGATCTCGGGCGGCCGTGCATGACCTCCTCGGCCACCGCGGCACCCAGGAAAGGCGACATCGTCACGCCGCTGTGCGTGATCGCGAGGTAGTAGCCCTCGACCCGCGGCACCGGGCCGACGGCGGAAAACGAATCGCCGGGAATGGGGCGGATCGCCATGCGCGCCGCCTCCGGCTCCACGTCGCCGATCCATGGCAGCAGCCTGCGCGCACGCTGCACCAGATCGCGCGCCTCCAGCATCGCAGCACTCGGCCGCGGATCGAACGCGAGTGTCGCGTCCGTTGCGTTCCAGTGCAGCACAAGGCGTCCGGCGCCATCCGGCCTTGCCTGGATGATCGGCGAGTGCACGACGCGGCCGACGCGGGCGGCAACCGGCGGGGTGAACACGAGGAAGCCGACGGTTGGTGCCAGAGGCAGATGCAGACCGGCGTCCGACACCGGATCGTTCGCCCAGCGGCCGGCGCAGTTCACCACCATGTCAGCCTCGAACAACCGCCCGTCCGCAGTCTTCACCGCGGCCATGCGACCGCCGCGCAGAATGGTTTCCGCGACACGAGCCCCAGTGATCACAGCAGCGCCGCGCGAGCGTGCCGCCCCCAGCATGGCAGCAATGTAGACAAGCGGGTCCAGCCAGCCCTCTTCGGGGTAATAG
>DATMND010000050.1:0-19069 GCA_035569235.1 Acetobacteraceae bacterium
CATTGTTGTGCCGCGCCAGAACAGTAGGTTGCGGCTCAATTCCAATTGAAACACGGAGTACTGATATTGAAAGTGACTGCGCTTGCGGTCTTCGTCGGGCAGTGCAAAGCATAGGCAGGTCGAGTATATCCACCGTTCGCATAGCTGATGCAGTAGCGCGGTGGTATCACTGTGATGGAACTTGGCCCCCAGCCGGCTGATCGCTGAGAAATCGCTGCCCTCGATAAAGCAGTTGCCGTCCTTGCCACCGGCTGAACACCGCCTTCGGTCTGCGCTGGAGGCGCGCGCCCGCCCATGCCGCCATCCGCTACATCCTTCAGGGCCTCAATCCACAGGACGTCGAGCGGGCGCTCCGCCGCCACGCCGCCGGTCTGCGGACGATGCTACCGATCCGTTGCGGCGCACCATATCACTGGATGGAAAAACGCTCAGGCGAAGCTTCGACAATTTCACCGACCGCAAAGCGGCCCAATTGCTGCACGCATTCGATACCGAAGCCAGCCTGGTTTTGGCGCACATCGCGGGGACGGCCTGGCGCGGGTCATGACCGGCGAGCGCTACCGTCTGCTCCGGCACCTCCACAATCATCCCGAGCCTTCGGTGTCCGCGTTGGCGCGGGCGCTCGGCCGTCAATATCGCCGCGTCCATGCGGATGTTGCCGCGCTGGAGCAGGCCGGACTGCTCGACCGGTCCGGGGGCGAAGTCCGGACGACCGCGGACCGCATCAGCGCCGAGATCAATCTTTGACCTTGCTGCCGTTCGGATCGCTACCCCTCCTGCACCGTCCGCATCCGCTGCGCGTAAACATTGATCACCAGCGCTACGAGCAGGATCAGGCCGCGGATCAGGATCTTCAGGAAGCTGTCGATGTTGATGTGGTCGAGCCCGTTGTTCAGCACGCCCAGCACGAACAGCCCGATGATCGTGTTGCCGATGCCGCCCTGCCCGCCGAACAGGCTCGTGCCGCCCACCACCACCGCGGAGATGCTGTCGAGCAGGTAGGTATCGAACTCGTTCTGCTGCGCGCTGCCGAAGTACGCCACCCCGAGCATCCCGGCGACACCCGAGCACACCGCCGAGATGATCATCACCGCCGACAGGATCGCCCGGACATTGACGCCGGAATATTCCGCCGCCTCGCGGTTGCCGCCGGTCATGTACACGTAGCGGCCGAACCGCGTGTAGGTGAGCACGACATGGCCCACCAGCAGGAACAGCGCGGCGACGATCACGATCCACGGCACCGGCCCGAGCGAGCGCGAACCCAGCGTCCCGATCAGCGGCGGCACCGCGTAGGCGATCTGCCCACGCACCAGCAGCGCGCAGATGCCCGCCGCGATCTGCAGCATCGCAAGTGTCATGATGAAGCTCGGAATGCCGATCCGCGTGAGCCCGAAGGCGTTCACCGCCCCCAGCGCGAAACATGCCGCGAGCGCGATTAGGATCGCCGCCCAGCCCGGCAGGGGGACATTGGCGATCGTTACACTGGCATCCTGCGCGGTGAAATACGCCACCACGATGCCCGTCGCGTTGGCGATGCTCGCCACCGACAGGTCGATCTCGGCGCACAGGATCACGAAGGTGAGCCCGACGGCGATGATACCGGTCACCGAGATCTGCGTCAGAATGTTCTCGAGGTTGCCGAGCGTCGCGAAGGAGTCACTCGCCGCCCAGAAAAAGCTCACCAGCACAAGCAGCGTTGCAAAGGGTGCGACGTTGCGAAGCTGCCCGTGCAGCCAGTCCGTCACGCCCCTCATGCGGCCGCCAGCAAGCGGTCCTTGCTGACCGGCTCGTCGGCGAATTCCCGGACCACGCTGCCTTTCTTCATCACCAGGATGCGGTCGGCGAGCGAGAGCACCGTTTCCGGCTCGGTCGAGACCACCACGATGCCGATGCCCTGCTCACGCAGTCCGCGCACGATCTGCACCACGTCGTCCTTCGCAGCCACATCCATCCCACGTGTCGGCTCGCTCAGCACCAGCACGCGCGGCAGATGGGTGAGCCATTTCGCCAGCGCGACCTTCTGCTGATTCCCTCCGGAAAGCGTACCGAGCAGGCGGCCGACGCGCGGCGGGCGGATGCGCAGCCGCTCGACCTGTCGCTCGGCGATGCCGCGCTCCACTCCCGGGCGCAGCCACAAGCGGTGGATGCGATCCAGGATGGCGATCGTCACGTTCTTGAACACCGGTTCGGCGGCGAACAGCATCATCCGGCGGCTTTCCGGCAGGAACGCCATCCCCGCGCGCCGCGCTCGCGACGTGGAAGAAAGCCGCATCGTCCGACCATCGAGCGCGATCCGCCCCCGCTCCGCCGGCAGCCGGCCGAACAACGTGCGCGCAAGTTCGAGCTGACCTGAACCGAGGAACCCGTAGATCCCCAGCACCTCGCCTTCGCGCACGCACAGCGACACATCACGATAGGCTCCCGCGCGGGTCAGCCCGTCCAACTCCAGGACAACGGTCGCATCCGGCCGGCTGTGCAGCGGAATTTCCGAGAGGTAGCTTTCCTCCAGCCCCTCGTGTCCTGCGCCGATCATGCGGTCGATCACCCAGCGTTTGTCCACGGCGCCGCATGGTTCGGTCGCGACCGCCTGGCCGTTGCGGAACACGGTGACGCGGTCGCAGATCGCCAACACGTCGTCGAGGAAGTGCGAGATGAACACGATGCTGCGGCCGGCCTCGCGCAGCCGGCGCAACAGCGCGAACAGCCGCTCGACCTCGGGCGGCGAGAGTGCCGATGTCGGCTCGTCCAGGATGATGATGCGTGCCCCCGAGAACAGCACGCGCGCCAACTCCACAAGCTGCTGCATCCCAAGCGGCAGCGCGCCCATGTCCGTGCGCGGATCGACATCGATGCCGAGGCTTTGCAGATGTTCGGCGGCGCCGTTCCGCATCGCCCGCCAGGCGATCAGGCCGAGCCGATTGACCGGCTGCGTGCCGAGGTGAACGTTTTCCGCCACTGATAGGTCGCGTACGGCGGACAGTTCCTGATGCACCATGCCGATCCCAGCCGCCCGCGCTTCCCGCGGCGAGGCAAAACGCGCGTGCCGCCCATTCAGGCGCATCTCACCCTGATAGTCGGGATGCACGCCGGCGATGATCTTCATCAGTGTTGATTTGCCCGCGCCGTTCTCGCCGACCAATCCGTGGATCTCGCCGGGCGTCAGTGAGAAATCCACGGCAAGCAGCGCCGATACGCCACCGAACGCCTTGGTGATCCCGGAAAGCTCCAGCAGGGGCGGCGTCACGAACGGGTCAGATCAGGAAGTGTGTCTCCATCCACATCATTCCGGGTGCGTTCGCCTTGGTGACGACCGGACCATCGGTGACGATGTTCTTCGGAATGCCGCCCGCACCGGTCTTTTCGCCCGCGACCACCGCCGCGACGCCGGCAACGATCGCGCCGCCGTGGATGCGGCAGGACGGGTTCCGCACCGTGGCGTGCATTCGTCCGTCGGTCACCGCGGCAAGCGCGGGCGGCATGGCGTCGCACCCGCCGATCAGAATCTCGGTGCGGCCATGCGTCTTCATTACGTTGTATGCGGCGAGCGCCATGTCGTCGTTGTGGAAGTAGGCGGCGCTGATCTTCGGGTACTTGGTCAGCAGCGTCTCCCAGATTCGCGCCACCTTGGTCACGTCCCAGTCCGCGGGCTGGGTGTCCAGCACCTGGATCTTCGGGTACTTCTTGATGACGGATTCAAACCCGCGGGCGCGGCCCTGGGCGCCGGTGTGACCGAGGGCGCCCTGGGTCATGATCATCGTCCCCTCGCCGTTGATCGCATCGACCAGCGACTGCGTGACGGACGCGCCCATGAACTCGTTGTCGGGTGCCAGGAAGCTGTGCACGTTGATCGTATCGAGCGGCGCGATCAGCGTGTCCATGTCGATGACCGGCATGCCGCTCTCGATCATCTTGTTCACCGGCGCCGTCAGCGTGCCGATGCCAAAGGCCTGAATGGCGGCGAAATCCCACTTCTGCGAGGCCATGTTGTCGATCGCCGCGCGCTGCTTCTGCGCGGCAAGCTCGCCGTCGAACCAGGTTACATCCACGTTGAAGAGCTTGCCCCAGTATTCGGCTGCCTGTTTTCCCTGCGCGCACCACGTCGCCTGCAGGCCGGCATTGGAAAAGGCAGCCTTCAGCGGCTTGTCGGAGCGGCCCGCCACCTTGGCCACCTCCTGCGCCAGCGCCGGGTTTATGCCGAACGCTGCCAGCGCAGCGGCGGCGCCGGTCAGCGAGCCCTGCAGGAATTGTCTGCGCTTCGTCATGGCCGTCCTCCCGCTTATGGTTGAACCAAGCTTAGTACGGCGGTAAGTCGCGAGGCAACCGCCGGGCACCCGTTGATCAGGGGCCGTCGCACGCGCCGGCATGACGACGTTATTGCGATGGTCACCGACCGTTCAGTGCCGAGACGATCAGGTCGATCCCCTGTACGTGCCAGCGCTGCACGGCCTTGTGGTCGGCGCCGAGCGCGGTCGCAAGACGGCGCCACGGATAAAGGTGCCGCTCGGTAATCGGATGCACCAGGCTGCGGGCTCCGACGATACGTCGCAGCACATACCGGTCGATCGGGATCAGCGGAATCCACGACATCGCCTCGTCCATACGGGTGATCCGCGCAGCCGATGGAACGGGCGGACGGATGCGGTTGGTGGCCCAACCGTAGCTCTCGATGGCGGTTCGGACGATTTCGAGTGACGAACCACGAAGCCTGGTTGACCAGCCGGTGCCAGGGAGAGCCAGCAGGGCGGCGCCGGCTTCCTCCAGCCGATAGATCACCAGTTCCGCGTCGAACAGGCGTACATCATCGGCGGTGCTCATCGAGGATGCCTTCGGTGATCGGCGGGGAAGGCCGGCAGTCCGTAGGGAACGTTTTCCAGCACCGTCCCCGCGGTGATCACCCTCCAGCTTCGCGGGTGCCCTGCCCGCAGCGGATCGCGAGCAGGGTCTTCGGGTGGTGGGAGGATCTCGTGCGGCGGGCGCTCCGCCCCGATCCGGTGGCCGCGCTCTATGACCGTCCAACGGGTAATTCCGAGGGTGGCGGCGATGGTATCCCAGGAAGCCCCTTCGATGCGCAGCCGCCTGATCTGCGTGTCCTGCGCATCGGTCCAGACGTGCTTCCTGGGCATGGCCACCTCCCGAACAGGACAGCAACTAGGGTAATTATAATAACTCATAATGTCAACTATAATAACTCATTGCGCCACATCGCCTCGATCGGGCAGGGAAAGGCCGTAAATCGCGCTACGCCGGTCCCGCGTGTTGCGCCGCGAACTGGCCTTGTTAGGCAAACTCACGTAGTCTGCGCGGATGAGCAATCCTCGAGACATCGGCACACGCATCCGGACCGCCCGCGAGGAGCAAGGCTGGACGCAGGATCAGTTGGCAGAGGCGGTTGGCGTGTCGCGCAGCGCCGTGGCCCAATGGGAGACCGGGCGGGCGGGCCAGGTGACGACCAACCTCACCCGCGTCGCTTCCGCACTGGGTGTGGGCGTCGAATATCTGATGAACGGGCGCGCCAAGTTCGCATCGGCCCAGGTCGGCAGCGGCGATGAACTCGCGATACTGCGGCTGTATCGCGAATGCGTGCCGGAAGACCGCCAGCTGCTGTTGCGAACGGCCCGCCGACTGGCTCGCAGGCGTTAGGACCCGAGCGATCCCTGTCGTCATCCCCGCGAAAGCAGGGACCTTGGCGCGCGGCACGGTACTGTTTGCCTGGGTCCCCGCTTTCGCGGGGATGACGACAGAGGGGTGGCGGTCAGCGAATCGACCCGGCGGCACTTTGCCTGCGCATCTCCGCAACCAGCGAGGCAAGTGCGCAGGAGGCAAGGCGCGCCATCAGCGTGTCTGCCCGGCTGGTCAGAATGATCGGCACGCGGGCGCCGAGGACGATGCCGGCGCTGTCGGCGCCGCCCAGGAAGGACAGGCTCTTGGCCAGCATGTTCCCGGCCTCGAGGTCCGGCACCAACAGCACGTTGGCCCTGCCCGCGACGGCCGAGACGATATGTTTGATCGAGGCGGCCTCGGGGCTGATGGCATTGTCGAGAGCCAGCGGGCCATCCAGTACTGCGCCGCTGATCTGACCGCGATCCGCCATCTTGCACAGGGCCGCCGCCTCTATCGTTGACGGCACCTTCGGATTGACAGTTTCCATCGCCGACAGGATCGCCACACGGACCTCGGGGAAACCCGCGGCATGGGCGAGATCGATCGCGTTCTGCACGATGTCGATCTTATCCCCCAGCGTCGGTGCGATGTTCACCGCGGCATCGGTGATGATCAGCGGATCCTCGTGGCCAGGCACATCCATCATGAAGCAATGGCTGAGCCGTCGTTCGGTGCGGATTCCGGTATCGCGGGCGACGACGGCACACATTAACTCATCGGTGTGCAGGCTACCCTTCATCAGGGCTCCGGCCTTTCCCTCCCGCACCAGCGCCACAGCCTTGGCGGCCGAGTCATGGCTGTGTATGGCCTCCACGATGGGCAGGCCCGTGATGTCGATGTTGAAACGCGCGGCGATATCGTGGATCCGCGCCGGCGGACCGACCAGGATAGGCTCGATCAGGCGCAGTTTATGCGCTTCCACCGCACCTTCGAGTGAGACCTCGTCGCACGGATGCGCAACCGCGGTCGTTACCGGGGGCAGCTTCTGCGCCGATACGATCAGGTGCAGATACTTGTCGTGTGGCCGCGGGTGCACGAGCGGAGAGCGGCCGGTCTGGTTTTCCATGGGGAGGAATTATACCGCAGTGCAGTAGATATTGCATTAACAATGACCAGACGGCCCGAATTGAGCCGCTGGCCCAGCCTCAGTCCTTTGGCCCAGCCTCAGTCCTTTGGCCCAGCCTCTGTCCTTTGGCTCAGCCATTGTCGATCCGGTACATGGACCGACGATGTCATGTCTTTCATCGCGCCGACGCCGATTTGGTATAAGGTAGTGGGCAGCGCCCACTGCCGCCATAAGGAACTCCACCGATGCGCCGCGCCGCACTGCCGATTGCCCTTGCAGCCACGTTGTCCCTGGGCGCCTGCGCCGTGCCGCCGCCCACCGGGCCGTCGGTCATGGCCTTGCCCGGCCAGGGCAAGAATTTCGAGGCCTTCCAGCAGGACGATGCCGCCTGCCGGCAATTCGCCTGGCAGCAAACGGGCGGGGCATCGCCGTCCGTTGCTGCCACGCAGAGCGGGGTCGGCAGTGCTGTCGTCGGGACGGCGCTGGGTGCCGGCCTGGGCGCCGCCATCGGGTCACTCGGTGGCGCGGCCGGTGCCGGCGCGGTCATCGGCGGGGCCACCGGCCTGTTGGCCGGCAGCGCGGTCGGCACCAACAACGCCGCCGCAGCCTACGGCAGTGTCCAGCAACTCTACGACGTCAGCTATACCCAGTGCATGTATGCTCACGGAAATAGCGTGCAGGCACCGCCATCGGGGTTCGCGTCGTACCCCTACCCTGCCTACCCGTATCCTGCCTGGCCGTATGCCTACCCCGGCTTCTACGGACCGGCATTCTTCGCTCCCTCGGTCGCCATCGGCTTCGGCGGAGGCTGGGGCGGCGGTTGGCACGGCGGCGGCTGGCATCACTGACGCTGACCACCCTGCATTGGCATGTCGTGCATCTGCATGCCGCCCATCGTTTCGTGGCCCATCGGCATGCTGGCGCCGGCCTTCCGCACCGTGACCGTCGTGGTCACCGCACCGGCCTTATCGAAGGTCAGCGTGACCGGAAATTCGTCGCCCTGGTGCAGCGGCTGCTTCAGGCCTGTCAGCATGATGTGATAACCGCCCGGCGCCAGCGACACCGGCTTGCCAGGCTCCACCGGCAGCGCCGCGACGCTGCGCATCTTCGCCACACCGTGGTCGTCGTAGGATTCGTGCAGGCCGGCGCTCGCGGCAACCGGTGACGCGACGGCGGTCAACCGATCGGCCGCGCCCGTGTCGGTGATGGTGAGATACACGACCCCGACGCGGCCTGCCGCCGCCGCGCGCGACCATGCATCTTCCAATTTGATGCCATTCGCTTCTGCGAAACCCTGGACCGGAATGGCGAGCATGATCGCAGCCAGAAACAGACGACGCATTCGCCGAACCCTCCCGAATTGCCTTCCGGTCACGACATGAACCTTGCGATCTCGGCCGCCATCTCGGCGCCGGTCTCGTCCGCGCGGATCGGCGCGATGAACCTTCCGTCCGGCCCCATCAGGTAAAGGATCGAGCTGTGGTCCATCGTGTAGTCGCCAGGACCCGGGCCGGTGCGATGTTCCGCGTAATAGACGCGATATTCCTTGGCCACCTGCGCGATCTGTTCCGGCGAACCGGTCAGGCCGATCAAACGAGGGCTGAACGCCGCGGCATACTGTTTCACGACGGCCGGCGTGTCGCGCTTCGGATCAACCGTGATGAACAGCGGCTGGAGCCTGTCGGCCTTGGGTCCAAGGCGATCCAGCGCGTCCGCCGCCTCGGTCAGCGTGGTGGGACACACATCCGGACAGAAGGTGTAGCCGAAGTAGACCAGCAGATACTTGCCGCGGAAGTCGCGGTCGGTGAGTTGCTTGCCGTTGCCGTCCTCCAGCGTGAACGAACCCCCAATCAGCGAGGCCGTGCCGTCGCGGGTCAGCCAGACGAACGCCCCGGTGGCCAGCAGCAGCACCGCGACCAACAGCCCGATGATGCCATAGATGAACGAGGGCGGTCGGACACCGCCGGACGGGCCGGGGGCGGGATCGGATGTCGGGCTCATGGCGGGGGCGGACCCTAGACCAGTCGCCTGTGGTCAGATAGCCCTATGCCGGGCAGGCGCACCATGAATGGCCCGCATGCAGGGAGACGTGGCGATGCGACGCAGGGACATCCTCAAGGGCGCCGCTGCGGGGGCGGCACTCGGCAGCGTCGGTCTGGGCCGGCCGGCCATCGCGCAAGGCTCGGCGAAGACGCTGCGCTTCGTGCCGCAGGCCAATCTGGCGAACCCGGACCCGGTCTGGACCACCGCCACGGTCGCCATCAACCACGGCTACATGGTGTTCGACACGCTCTACGGGATCGACGATGCGGTCGAATCGCAGCCGCAGATGTGCGCCGGCCACGAGGTCTCGTCCGACGAACTCACCTGGACCTTCACGCTGCGCGACGGGCTGCTGTTCCACGACAATGAGGCGGTGCGCGCGATCGATTGCACGACCTCGCTCACGCGCTGGGCGGCGAAGGATCCGTTCGGCCAGCAGCTCGCATCGCTCACCGAGGAGATGCAGCCGCTCGACGACAGACGCTTCCAGATCCGTCTGAAGCAGCCTTTCCGCCAGATGCTCTACGCGCTCGGCGCACGCAACTGCTTCATGATGCCGGAACGGATGGCGCGCACCCCGCCGTCCGAGCAGATCAAGGAATATGTAGGCTCCGGGCCGTATCGCTTCCTGACCAGCGAATGGGTGTCCGGCGCATCGGCCGCCTGGGCGAAGTTCGACAAATACGTGCCTCGGCCGGAGAAGCCGGCGTATTTCTCCGGCGGCAAGGTGGTGAACTTCGACCGGGTCGAGTGGATCGTGCAGCCCGACCCCGCCACATCGGCGGCCGCCCTGCAGACCGGCGAAGTGGATTGGGTGGAACTGCCGTTGATCGACCTCGTGCCGATGCTGAAGATGGCGGACGGCGTGCAGGTCAAGGTGTTCGACCCGTTCGGCTGGCTCGGCGTGCTGGCGTTCAACCATCTGTATCCGCCGTTCGACAATCCGAAGCTGCTGCGCGCGATCCTGCCGGCGGTGGACCAGCGAACCTTCGTGCAGACCATCGTCGGCGAGCAGACCGACCTGGGACGCTTTCCGGTCGGCTTCTTCACCGACGGAACCCCGATGGCGAACACGGCGGGGCTCGAAGTGCTGTCCAGTCCGCGTGACATGACACTGGCCCGGAAGCTGGTGGCGGAGTCCGGGTACAGCGGCGAGCCAGTCCTGTTGATGTCGCCCACCGATCAGCCGGCGCTCGCGCAGATCACGCAGGTGACGCGCAGCCTGTTTCAGGAAGTCGGGCTGAATGTCGAGTTCATGGCGATGGACTGGGGTTCGGTGGTGTCACGCCGCGCCAACACCGCGCCGCCCGACAAAGGCGGTTGGAACAGCTTCTGCACGCTCTGGGGTGGACTGACGGTGTCCAATCCCGGCAGTTCCTATCCGCTGCGCGGCAACGGCAAGGGCGGCTGGTTCGGCTGGCCGACCGATCCGGAAATGGAGGCGATGCGCCAGCAATGGTTCGACGCTCCCGATCTGAACGCACAGCGGGCGATCTGCGAGCAGATCCAACGCCGCGCGTTCGAGACGGTGCCGTTCGTTCCGTTGGGTCAGGTGTTCCAGCCCACTGCCTTCCGCAATAACGTCACTGATATCGTGAAATGCGCGATCCCGCTGTTCTGGGGCGTGCGGAAGGTCTGACGGGCGTCGTGCCGCCGCCGCTTTCGGCGGCTACGCGAGGCGGACGCGGATCAGCTTCCCGTCGGTTGAGCGCACGCAGCCACGGCTGCGCGCACGCAGCGCTCGAAGACCGTGAGGTCGGTCCAGCGTTGCGCCGTCGGGATTTCCTCCACCACGAGAACGCCGCCGGAGCCGAGGATGCCTGCCTCGATCATCAGGTTGTCGAACAGGTCGAACTGTTCGATCAGCATGCCATCGGCGTCGCGGCTGAAGCCGTCGGCGCCGGTTGTTGCGCCACCGAGCGCGGCGGCAAAATCCAGCATGCGCTGGGTGAACGGCGTCGCGGTCGTCGCGTAGCCGAAGACCGGCCGGCCGAGCGCGCGCATGAAGCCGACTTCGTAAACCGTGCCGACATCGGCGCTCGGGCCGCGGAACGGCGTCAGGTTGGCGATCATGAGGGCACAGGAGCGGATGAGCGCCTCGTTGCGCGACGCGATGCGCCGCCAATCGGGCAATGCCCCCCAGGGCGGCTCGTCGGACGGATGGTCGAGGGGGGAAATGCCGACGAGGCCGTGATGCGCGCAGATTCTCTTCTTGCGCTCCGCCCATTGGCCGGCGTCGGTAAGGAAGATGTCAGGCCCTGCCAAGTAGGCTCGCAACGCGACTAACGCGGTACAGCCAGCGCGGAGCGTTGCGCCTGTCTCATGCTGCCTCAATCCTCGCTCAGCAGATCGTCCACCGTGACCGGACAGACATCGGGCACCGGCAGCGGCGCCTCGCCGTCGATCGTGTCCGGCAGACCCCGCAGAGCGTCGGCGTAGATACCGGCAAAGTCGATCCTCTGGCGCATGGAGGGCACGAACCGGCGGCGCGCCTGGGCGCGGAACACCCGCGCCTCGGCTTGCCAGTGCGGCACGTCGCGCGACAGCGGCCACGCCTCCGCCTTCAGCATGTGGATGAGTGCCCGCAGCAGCAGCGACTCGACGGCGTGGCATTGCTCGCTGCCCACGCTCTCGATCTCCTCGATGATGTTCGGCCAGTCGGGCGCTTCGTTCACCGGCTCACCAGCCGCCACGCGGCGCAGCAGTTCAGCCTGGCGTTCGGACCAGATCACGATGTCGCTGTCGTACAGGTCGCTCATGCCGCCTTGTCCGCTTGGGCCTTATCCAACCCCAACTTGGCGATAAGTCCGCCCAGGGGCAACACGCCTCGGGGGAAGATGGCGGACTTGTCGCCACCGTCGAATCTGTGGCGATCGTCAGCCCGGCTTAGGCCTCATCCCAGCGCGGCAACCCCCGGCAGGGTCTTGCCCTCCATCCATTCAAGAAAAGCACCCCCCGCGGTCGAGACATAGCTCATCCTATTGATCACGCCGGCGTGCCGCAGCGCCGAGACGGTGTCGCCACCGCCCGCAACACTGCGCAGCGCGCCCTTCCCTGTCGCGTCCGCCACCGCCTTGGCGAATGCCATGGTTGCGGCATCGAAGGGCGGCGTCTCGAACGCACCCAGAGGGCCGTTCCAGACCAGCGTCTTCCAGCCGGCAAGATGGCCAATCAGCGCGTCCACGCTGGCGGGGCCGACATCCAGGATCATCGCATCCTCGGGCACCGCGCCGATTGGCACAGTCCGCGTGGCCACCCCGGGTTTCAGCTCGTTCGCCACCACCGCGTCGGTTGGCAGCAGCACCTCGCAGCCAGCCGCCTTCGCACGCGCCAGGATCTCCAGCGCGGTGGCGTGCATCTCGGCCTCCTGCAGCGATCGGCCGACCGCGACGCCCTGTGCCGACAGGAACGTGTTGGCCATCGCGCCGCCGATCACCAGCGCGTTCACCTTAGCGACCAGATTGCCCAGCAGATCGAGCTTGGTGGAGACCTTGGCCCCGCCGACGATCGCCGCGACAGGACGCACAGGCGTCCCCAGAGCCGCGTCCAGCGCCTCCAGTTCCGCCTGCATCAGCCGCCCGGCATAGGCGGGCAGCAGATGTGCCACGCCCTCGGTGCTGGCATGCGCACGGTGGGCGGCCGAGAACGCATCATTCACGTAGACGTCGGCGAGCTTCGCCAGTTCGGCGGCGAAGGCCGGACCGTTCTTCTCCTCCTCCGCGTGGTAGCGGGTGTTCTCCAGCACCAGCACGTCGCCGCGCGCCATGCGATCGATCGCCTGCTGCGCCACGATGCCCACACAGTCTTCGGCGAAGCGCACGCGCTGGCCCAGCACCTCGCCCAGCGCGATAGCGATCGGCCCGAGCGACATCTCAGGCACCCGCCTGCCCTTCGGCCGGTCGAAATGGCTGCACACGATCACCTTGGCGCCCTTGCCGACCAACTCGCGGATCGTCGGCGTCAGACGCTCGAGCCGGGTCATGTCGGAGATCCGGCCGTCGCGCACCGGGACGTTGAGGTCGGCGCGAAGCAGCACACGCTTGTCGGCGACGTCCAGGCGGTCGAGGGTACGGAAGGCCATGGCCGGAATTCCCTGCTTTCCGTCATGGCCGTCCTCGGGCTTGACCCGAGGATCAGGCCGGCCATGACGCGTGGCGTTGCTCTACAGGCTGCCGAACAAGGCCGCCGTGTCGGACATCCGGTTGGAGAAGCCCCACTCGTTGTCGTACCAACCCAGCACCCGGGCCAACGCCCCATCCACCACCGCCGTCTGCGTCGCATCGAAGGTGCAGGAGGCCGGGCAATGGTTGAAATCGACGCTGACCAGCGGGGCCGTGTTGTAGTCCATGATGCCCTTCAGCTCGCCCTTCGCCGCATCCTGCATCACCGCATTGATCTGATCCTTGGTCGCCGGCTTCTTCAGGTTCACGTCCAGCGAGACCAGCGAGACGTTCGGCGTCGGGATGCGGATCGCGGTGCCGTCCAGCTTGCCCTTCAGCTCCGGCAGCACCAGCCCAACCGCGCGCGCGGCGCCGGTCGATGTCGGGATGGCGGAAACCGCGGCGGCACGCGCGCGGTGCAGGTCCTTGTGCAGCGTGTCCACGGTGTTCTGGTCACCGGTATAGGCATGGATGGTGACCATATAGCCGCGCTCGATGCCGAAGCTTTCGTGCAGCACCTTGGCCATCGGCGCCAGGCAGTTCGTGGTGCACGAGGCGTTGGAGACCACCGTCATGTCCTTAGTGATTATCTTGTGGTTCACGCCATACACCACGGTTGCGTCCACGCCGTCGCCGGGCGCCGAGATCAGCACCTTGCGCGCGCCGGCCTTGATCAGCGCCGATGCCTTGTCCTTGCTGTTGAAGATGCCGGTGCACTCCATCGCCACGTCGACGCCGGCATACGGCAGCTTGTTCGGATCGCGTTCGGCGGACACCTTGATCGGTCCCCAGACCCGCCCGCCATAGCGGATTGTGATCGTGTCACCCGATATCTCGAGTTGGCCGGGGAAGCGGCCGTGCACGCTGTCGTACAGGAACAGGTGCGCATTGGCCTCGGTGCTGCCGAGGTCGTTGATCGCGACCGGCACAAGATCGTCGCGGCCGCTTTCCACCATGGCCCGCAGCACGAGGCGTCCGATGCGTCCAAATCCGTTGATGGCAACCTTCACGGCCATGCGTGCATTCCTTCTCTGTTGTCGTTCAGCTCCTCAGCCGAGCCGCTTGCGGACGGCCGCCACGATGGCTTCGGGCGTGATACCGAAGTGTTTGTAAAGATCTTCATAAGGCGCGGAGGCTCCGAAGCCGGTCATGCCGATGAAAACCCCGTCGCTGCCGAGCCAGCGCTCCCAGCCAAACCCGCCGGCGGCCTCGATGCCAATGCGCGGCACGCCGCCCAGCACGCCAGCACGATACGCTTCGTCTTGCTGCGAGAACAGCTCCCAACACGGAAGTGACACGACAGCGACCCCGATGCCCTCGCCGGCGAGGCTCTCCCGGGCCGCCATGGCGATCGAAACCTCCGAACCGGTCGCGATCAGCGTTGCCTGGCGCGGGCCGTCCGCCTCGGCGAGCACATAGCCGCCCCGCGCGCAGCGGTTCTCGGCGGTGTCGGTCCGCATCGTCGGCAGCGCCTGGCGGGTCAGCACCAGCAGGCTTGGCCCATCCGTCCGGCGGATCGCCAGTTCCCAGCATTCGGCGGTCTCCATCGCCTCGGCTGGGCGGAACACATGGAGATGCGGCATGGCGCGGAGGCTGGCCAAGTGCTCGATCGGCTGGTGCGTCGGACCGTCCTCGCCGAGGCCGATGGAGTCATGGGTCAGGACGTGGATCACGTGCGCGCGCATGATCGCACCGATGCGGATCGCCGGGCGCATGTAGTCGGTGAAGACGAAGAAGGTCCCGGTGTAGGGGATCAGGCCGCCATGCACCGCCATACCGTTGGCGGCGGCGGCCATGCCGTGCTCGCGCACGCCGAAGTGAATGTAGCGGCCGGAGAAGTTGCCGGCACTGACCGTGCCCATGGTCTTGACGAACGTGAGGTTCGAACCGGTCAAGTCAGCCGACCCGCCAACCAGTTCGGGGGTCGCCGGCACCAGTGCGTCCAGCGCCTTCTGGCTGGCCTGGCGCGTCGCCATCCGCGGCTTCGTTTCGGCGATCTCCTGTTTCAGAGCAGCCACCGCCTCGTGCCAGTTGTCCGGCAGCCGCCCGGCCATCACGCGCTCGAACTCGCCACGCATCGCATTATGCGCCAACCGCTTGAGCCACGCGCGGCGGCTGGTGGCGCCGCGGCTCCCGGCGGCGCGCCAGCGCTCGAGCAGATCGTCCGGCACGATGAACGCCGGCTCGTGCCAGCCGAGGGCCGCCTTCGCCGCCGCTGCCTCCTGCGCACCCAGCGGCGAGCCGTGAGTGGCCGCCGTGCCGGCCTTGGTGGGGGCGCCGAGACCGATGATCGTGCGGCATGCGATCACGGTCGGCTTCTTCGAACGGACCGCGAAGGACAGCGCTGCATTGATCTCCTGCGGATCATGGCCGTCGATCCGCTTGGCCGCCCAGCCATAGGCGGAAAAACGCTTCAGCACGTCGTCCGAGTAGGCCAGCGCCGTGTCGCCATCGATCGAGATGTGGTTGTCATCATAAAGGACGGTCAGCTTCGAGAGGCACAGATGGCCGGCGATCGCGGCAGCCTCGTGGCTGATCCCCTCCATCATGTCGCCGTCGGAGGCGATCACCCAGGTGCGGTGATCGACCAGCGAGCGGCCGAACCGCGCGGCGAGCAGGCGTTCGGCCAGCGCCATGCCGATCGCCGTGGCGAACCCTTGGCCGAGCGGGCCGGTGGTGGTCTCAATGCCGGGATGCTCGCCGAACTCCGGATGGCCGGCGGCCGGGGAATCGAGCTGGCGGAAGCGCTTGATCTCGCCGATGCCCATGCCCTCGTGGCCGGTCAGGTAAAGCAGCGCGTAGAGCAGCAGGGAGCCATGGCCGGCCGACAGGATGAAGCGGTCGCGGTCCGGCCAGCGCGGGTCGGCGGCGTCGAACTTGTGGAAGCGCGTCCAGAGCGCGGTGGCAACGTCCGCCATGCCCATCGGCATGCCGGGATGGCCGGATTTCGCCGCTTCCACCCCATCGATGGCGAGCGCGCGAATGGCGTTGGCCATGTGCCATGCCTGGGTGGACGGCCGCGCCAGGATCTCCGCCTGGTGGGCGAGCACGGGGTTGTCGATGGTGAGCGCGTCTGGACCAGCCATGTCTTCTCCTTGAATGCCGGCGCCTATAGGAGCAGGTAGGGGGCCGGGCAAGGGCGGAGGCGGTTCCGGATCGTTGCAGGTAAGGAGTGGGAGGCGCCAACATGAGTGACGCCGCGGGACAGGTTGCCAGCAACGCGGTACTGGTGGCGCTAAATATTACATATTCGCGCGGTCGTTCGGGACACGACCTCGGCGTGGCGGTTGCGCGGATCCCGCATGGTCACCCACTGCGCGAGGCGGGGTGTGCCAGCTGCCTAGCAAATGGTGACCCCAAAATGACCATTGGGTGGTGGCCACCATCGGGCTGGGAGACCGCGTTTAGGAGCAGCCAGGCCGTCAGCACGGTTGCACTTCCCATTTCTCGATCGTGCGCTTTTCGATCGTGCCGACAATAAGCTTCTCGGTGGCATAACCGACGATGGCCACCAGAATCATCGCCGTCATCAGATCGACGGCGCGGAACTGAAATCGCGATTCCATCAGCAGGTAGCCGATACCATCCTGCGAAGCGAGCATCTCGCCCGCGACAATCATGCGCCAGGCTCCGCCCAGGCTGATGCGCAGGCCGGTGATGATGTACGGCACCGTGGCAGGCAGCACCACGCGGAAGAACAACGAAAAGCCGCGAGCGCCGAAGCATCGGCCGGCGTCGAGCACCGTCGGGCTGATCAGCCGCGCACCGGCCTCCGCGTTGAACAACAATGGAAAGAACACCGTCGCGAACACGACGAACACGACGGCCGTATCGCCGAGACCGAACCAAAGGATGGCAAGTGGAATCCATGCAATGCCCGGAATCGGATAAACCGCCTGCACTGCCGGCATCATGAATTCCCGCAGTGTGGTAATGCGACCGAGCATCAGACCAAGCGGGATTGCAACGACGGCTGCAAACAAAAATCCGGTCATGGCGCGCAGGAAACTGTGCGAAAGATGCACGTATATGTTCGGACCGTACAGCCATTGGCTATTGGAGACCGTCAGCGTGACGACGACATTGCGCAGCACGGTCAGCGGCGGAGGCAGCAGCAGATCCAGATCGAAGATCTGCGACATGATCTGCCACACCAACAGGATCGATAGGATTCCAGCCATGCCGCGGATGAAGCGGCGCAGCCGGGTCCGGCGATTGCGCAGCTTCACATGCTGCGCGAAGTCCTGCTGCGTGCGGCTGTAAGGCGCTGCGAGGTCTTCGGCGGGCGCGACGCCGATGTGTTCGATCGTGTTCATGATTTCTGTTGCAGGTAGTCCAGGTCGAACACGTCGCTCATCGTCATATTCGGCGAAATCTCGCCGCGCGCCAGCATCGCCTGTCCCAGGATGTTCCACCATGCCTGCGCGGCGGCCTCGGTCAGGCCGACACGCGGGTCGAAGCGAGGGTACATGGCCTCGATGACCGCTGGATCCTGGCGCGACCACTCGCTCATGATCGACACCATTTCCGTCTTCGAAGCTGACTGGTAGGCGGTGCTGGCATCGCGCAGCGATTGCGCAAAGCGCCGCGTTACGTCCGGATTCGCCTTCATGAATGCCATGTTGCCGCAGACACCGGTGCCTGGCACCAGCTTGGCTTCCTGTCCCATGTCGCCACGACCGCTGCTCATGAACTCGAAGCCTGCATTGGCTTGCAACGCCAGCGTCGCGGTCAACGCATCGTGCATGAACCCATCGAGTTGGTGGCTGACCAGTGCCGGCAACATTTCCGGGCCGCCGAGTGTCAGGAAGTCCCAGTTGAAATCCTTCGTCGTCATATTCCTGGTGCGCAGGAAGGCGCGGAACAGGATGAGGTGGAAGGAGGATGGATTGGACAGGCCGATGCGCAGCTTCATGGCGCGCAGGTCATCGAGCGACCTGCCCTTGAGGTCGTTGCGAAGCACGAAGAAAGTGCCGCTGGCGATGCCGCCTTCGACCAGTGCTATCGGCAGCGGCTTGCTCGCCTCGAGATAGCGCGAGTTGGCATGTGCCACCTCGCCGCTGGCGCCCAGGTAGAAATCCAGGCCGTTACGCAGAAGCTGCTCGATCCCGGCCGCGGTCTGACCGGATGGGAACGGATACTCCACCACGTTGAGACCGTTGTTGGCGAACGCGCCGGTCTTGACCGCGATCCAGCATATCACGGTGACGATGTTCGGTTTCAGCATGCCGACCCGGATCTTGTCGGCGGCAATCGCGCGATGGCCGCGCAGGCTGGACAGCGCCGCAATTGCCGGGATTGCGAGTACTCTTCGTCGGTTCATCGCAGGGTCCTCCCGAAGGCCGCGGCGTTGTTTCGCCGCGGAATCTTGCCGTTCCGGTGCGCTATGTCTTGTGGGCATCCTGGTCGGGCCATTCGGCGACCAGGTCGCGCGCTTCATGCAGCGACGCGGCCGGATGCCGAATGAGGTAAAGCGTCGTGCATGCATGAAACGTGCTGACCGCGTTGGCGCCAAGGCCGCACAGGTCGCGCCAGGCCCGCCGCACGGCGCGTTCACAGCTTGTTTCATCCGCGATGCCGCACATTCCGGCTACCCCTGCCAGACACCAACGAAATCCCGCGCACGCAAACGGCCGAGCGGCAATGCGGGTGCCGGTATGATCACAGGCCGCAGCGGGCGTAGAACCGTATCGGGTTTTCCCAGAACATCTTACGCTTGCGAGCCTCCGACATGTTCTCCCAGCGCAGCACGATGTTGGTCGCTTCGGGGAAGGCGCTCTCGCCGTGGGGGTAATCGGATGCGTACATCAGCACGTGCTCGCCGACGATATCGGCGACCATGTTGGTGACCTTCTCGCCCTCCGACATTTCGATACTCTGGTAATAGCGGCCGCCCATCACGTACTCGCTGGGATGGTGTTTCAGGTTCGGCGGCAGCGCGGCACGAATCGTCTCCATGTGCTCGTCCAGACGCGCCATCCAGAAAGGCAGCCAGCCGTGGCCGGCCTCGAGACAGCCCAGCCGCAATCGCGGGAAACGATCGAGCAGGCCACTACCGATGAGCGCCGCCATATTGCGCATGCCGCACCACGGATGTGCCGCCGAACGCTGCAGCCAAAGATTGTCCCAGGTATCC
>DATMND010000051.1:0-4476 GCA_035569235.1 Acetobacteraceae bacterium
CGCCCAACGCTTTGCCAAAGGCGGCGACCTGGCTGCCGACTGGTGGAGGCTGTTTCATTCCGCCGCCCTGAATGCGCTGATCGATCAATCCCTGGAGCGCAATCCGGATTTGAAAGCGGCGCAGGCGGCCCTGTCCGTGGCGCGCGAAAACGTCCTCGCGCAGCGCGGGGTTTACTATCCAAGCGTGGTCGCGGATTTTTCGGCCACGCGGCAACGCCAATCGGGGCAGATCTCCCCGACGCTCAATTCGAACACCTTTCTTTTCAATCTGTTCACACCCGAGGTCACCGTCTCCTACCTGCCGGATGTGTTCGGTCTAAACCGGCGCACCGTGGAATCCTTGCAGGCGCAGGAACAAGGCGTGCGTTTTCAGATGCTGGCGACTTACACCACCTTGACGTCCAATGTGGTGGTCACCGCGATTCAGGCGGGCTCGCTGCAGATGCAGGTCGACGCGACTCGCCGGCTCATCGCCAGCAGTACCGAGGCGTTGCAGATCCTGCGCTATCAATTGAGCAAAGGCTACGCCAGTCAGTTGGACGTGTCGGCGCAGGAATCGCAGCTCGCGCAGCTCGCCGCGACGCTGCCGCCGCTGGTGAAGCAGCTGGCGCAGCTGCACGACCTGCTCGCAGCGCTGACCGGGAGGTTTCCGAGCGAGGCGCCCGACGAATCCTTGGACCTCGCGACGCTGCAATTGCCGGAGGAACTGCCCGTGAGCCTGCCGTCCGCCTTGGTGGCGCAGCGTCCTGATGTGCTGCAGGCCGAAGCCAACCTGCACGATGCCAGCGCAAAGATCGGCATCGCCATTGCGAACCGGCTGCCGAGTTTTCCGCTGACGGCCAACGCGGGCAGTTCCGCCGCCGTCTTCAGCCGGTTGTTCTCCGGCGGCACGGGATTTTGGGGCGTGGGCGTCGATGCCACTGCGCCGCTGTTTGAGGGCGGCCAGCTGTTGCACCAAGAACGCGCCGCCAAGGCGGCCTATACTCAGGCTGCGGAACAGTATCGCAGCACCGTGCTGGCCGCCTTTCAGAATGTCGCCGACACCTTGACGGCGCTCGAACAGGACGCCGAGTCCTTGAAGGCGGCCAAGACCGCCGCCGATGCGGCCAAAGTCACGCGCGATCTGGCGCAGCGTCAATGGCGCGACGGCTACGCCAACTATTTGTCGCTGCTGAACGCCGAACAGGCCGATCAACAGAGCCAGATTACGCTGGTGCAGGCACAAGCAAGCCGCTACGCCGACACGGCGGCCTTGTTTCAGGCCTTGGGAGGCGGTTGGTGGAACCGCAGCGATTTGACCACGGGAAAATATGCAAAATAGATCGCTCGCAGGGGTGTCGCAGGGTCGGCAACGCACGGAATTTCGCCTCTGGCTGGCAACGGCTCTCATCGCGGCCGCCTGGCTGTGCGGCTGTTCCGGAAAGGCCGACGAGACCCGCCCGGCGGCGCCGGCCGATCTCGGCAATGTGCGCTTGAGCGACGCGCAGCGCGGGCACATTCAGATTTATGACGTCCAGAGCGCCGCCTTCCACAGGACCATCGATACCACCGGCGTGGTCGATTTCGACAACGAACAGGCCACCGGTGTATTGGCGCCGTTCTCCGGTCCGGTGTCGCGGCTGCTCGTGTCTCTCGGTCAGCAGGTGAAGAAGGGCGATGCCTTGGCCGCGGTGGATTCGCCGGATTTTGCCGCAGCGATCAGCGCCTATCAAAAGGCGCTCGCCACCGCCCACACCAACCGCAAGCTGGCGGATCTCGATCAGGATCTGCTCGCGCACAATGGTGTCTCGCAGCGCGAGGCGGCGCAGGCTGAGACCGACGCCGCCAACGCCGAGGCGGACCGCGACGCGGCGCTGCAGGAACTCGTATCGCTGCAGCTGCCGGCCGAGACCATCAAGGAGATTCAGGCCGGGCGCAAGGTGGCACGCGTCGAGGGCATGATTCGTGCGCCGGTCGCCGGCACCGTGGTGGAGAGATTGGTGACCCCCGGTCAACTGCTCGAAGCGGGCGCGACGCCGTGCTTCACGGTGGCGAACCTGTCGCGCGTCTGGGTAATGGCGCAGATTTTCGGCGCGGATCTCGCCGCGGTGAGTGTCGGCGATGCGGCGGAGGTGAACAGCGGCATCGGCTCGAAAGCCTTTTCCGGCAAGGTGGACAACATCGCGGCGCTGGTGAACCCCGATACCCGCGCGGTGGCGGTGCGGGTGGTGGTCGACAATCCGGGCGACCTGCTCAAAAAGCAAATGTATGTGCGCGTCCGCCTGAAGGCCCGCCAGGAGAGCCGCGGACTGTTGATTCCGGTGTCGGCGATTTTGCGCGATGATGAAAATCTGCCCTTCGTGTACCAACTCCAAGCCGATGGAAGCTTGACGCGGCGACACGTCACCTTGGGCAGCCGCACGGGCGATGCCTACGACATCGCCGAAGGCCTTTCAGGGGGCGACAAGATCGTGGTGGACGGAGCTCTGTTTCTTCAGTTCATGCAGAATCAATGAGCGAAGAGCTGCCCGCCGCCCCTTCCGCACCGCGTACGGGGTCGATGATGAATCGCATCGTTGCTTCCTCGCTGCGGCAGCGATTTCTCGTCGTTTTGATGATGCTGCTGCTCATCGGCGTCGGAACCTACTCGCTGCGGCGCCTGCCCGTGGATGCGTATCCGGACCTGGCTCCGCCCATGGTCCAGGTCATCACGCAGTGGCCCGGCCGCGCCGCCGAAGAAATCGAGCGCCTGATTACGGTGCCCGTCGAACGCGAGATGAACGGCATTCCGCGCTTGAGCACCATCCGCTCCATCTCGCTGTACGGCCTGTCCGACGTCATCCTCACTTTTCAGAACGGCACCGACAACTATTTCGCGCGCCAGCAGGTCTTCAATCGCTTCTCGGAACTCACTTTGCCGGCCGGCGTCAGCCCGACCCTGTCGCCCATGTCCGCGCCATCCGGGCTGATCTACCGCTACGTCCTGCAGAGCCCGGACCGCTCGCCGATGGAACTCAAGACCTTCGAGGACTGGGTGGTGGAACCGCAGTACAGGTCCGTTCCCGGCGTGGCGGATGATTCGGGCTTTGGCGGCGGCACGATGCAGTATCAGGTGCTGCTCGATCCCGTCCGCGTCGCCTCGGTGGGCCTGTCCGTGGTGCAGGTGGAAAGTGCGCTGACGGCAAACAACGACAATGCCGGGGGCGGCTTTTATTCGCAAGGCGGGCAGTTCTACTACGTGCGTGGCCTGGGCCGCATCGCGGCGCTGGAGGATATCGGCAACGTGGTGCTTGCGGTGCACGATGGCGTGCCGGTCCTGGTCAAGGACGTGGGCCGGGTGGAGATCGGCATCGCGCCGCGTCTCGGCGAGTTCGGCTTCGGAACCCAAGACGATGCCGTGGAGGGCGTGATCTTGCTGCGCACCGGCGAGAAGACTCAGGACGTCCTGCGGGGAGTCGAAGCGAAGACCAAGGAACTCAACGAAGAGATCCTGCCCAAGGACGTCAAGGTCCATCCGTTCTACGACCGCAGTAATTTGGTCTCGCTCACCACCGAGGTCGTGAAACGCAATCTGCTGCGCGGGATACTGCTCGTGGTCGTGGTGCTGATCTTTTTTCTGTACGACTTCCGTGCCGGCCTGATCGTCGCCGCCAGCATTCCGCTCGCGCTGCTGTTTGCGTTCATCTGCCTGGACCTGCAGCACGCCTCCGCCAATCTCTTGTCGATCGGCGCGGTGGACTTCGGCATCCTGGTGGACGGGGGCGTGGTGATGGTGGAAAACATCTTCCGCCAGATCGTCGCTCGCAAGAACTCCTCGGTCAGCGTGGTGCAGATCATTCTCGAGGCGGCCGCCGAAGTGGACCGGCCGCTGTTCTACTCGGTCGCCGTGATCGTGGCCGGCTTCCTGCCGATCTACGTCCTGTCCGGGCCCTCCGGCACTCTGTTCAAGCCGATGGCGGACACCATGGTGTTTGCGCTGGTGGGCTCGCTGCTGGTCACCCTCACGTTGCTGCCGGTGCTGTGTGCCTGGTTCATGCGCAATGGCGTGCACGAGCGGCGCAACGCCGCGCTCGAAGCCATCAAATCCGCCTACACGCGCGGGCTCGACTTTTGTCTCGCGCATCCTTATGGGACGACGCTGGCGTCCGCGCTGCTGCTCTTGGGTTCGCTGCTGCTGATCCCGCGCATCGGCGCCGAGTTCATGCCGCACCTCGATGAGGGCGCGCTCTGGGTGCGCGCGACCATGCCGTACACGATCTCGTTCGACGAGTCGGCGAAGATCGCACCCCAGGTGCGGCAGATCTTGGCGTCCTTCCCGGAGGTCACCACGGTCGCCTCGGAACTCGGCCGCCCCGACGACGGCACCGATCCCACCGGATTTTTCAACGTGGAATTCTACGTCGACTTGAAGCCCTACTCGCAGTGGACCGGCGCCTATCGCAATAAGGCCGGATTGATCGAAGCCATCAATCAGAAGCTCGCGGCCTTCCCCGGCAT
>DATMND010000052.1:0-44785 GCA_035569235.1 Acetobacteraceae bacterium
GCGAACGCATAGGAGAGGCGATCACGTATCTTCAGGTAGGTGTAATTCGCCGCAAAGCCCTGCGCCGGAAGCTCCACCGCCGTGACGATCTCGTTCGGCTGGAGGTTGGTGTCACGCTCCGGCGTCTTCTCTGGCAGGCGATGGAAATCGGCAAATGCGATCGCGCGCGTGCCGGCCGGTCCCGCCACGTGGACCGTAGCTTCGAGCGCTGCCAGCGCGACGCACATGTCGGACGGATGCGTCGCAATGCAGGCTTCGCTCGTGCCGAGAATCGCGTGCATCCGGTTGAGGCCGGCGATGGCGGAGCAGCCGCTGCCAGGCGTGCGTTTGTTGCAAGGGGTCGCGACGTCGTAGAAATAATAGCAGCGCGTGCGCTGCAATAGATTGCCGCCGGTCGACGCCATGTTGCGCAACTGCGCCGACGCCCCTGCCAGGATCGCGCTCGCCAGAATCGGGTAGCGTTGCGCGACCAGCGGATGATAGGCAAGGTCGGAATTCGGCACGAGCGCACCGATCCGCAATCCTCCGTCAGCGGTCTCCTCGACGGTCTTGAGCGGTAACCGCGAGATGTCGATCAAACGTGATGGACGTTCGACGTCCTCCTTCATCAGGTCGATCAGGTTGGTGCCGCCTGCGATGAATTTCGCCGTCGGTTCGGCAGAAATCTGGCGCACCGCATCGGCAACGTCGTTGGCTCGCGCGTATTGGAAAGCGATCATGATTGCCCCATCGCCTGTTGGATCGCCCGCACAATGTTGGGATAGGCACCGCAGCGGCAGATGTTGCCGCTCATGAGTTCGCGGATCTCGTCGGCGCTCGCCGCCTGGCCCTCGGCGATCAGGCCGGCCGCAGAACAGATCTGTCCTGGTGTGCAGTAGCCGCACTGGAACGCGTCGTGATCGATGAACGCCTGCTGCAGCGCATGCAGCGCGCCGTTCGCCGCCAGGCCCTCAATGGTGGTCACTTTGGCACCGTCCCGCATGACGGCGAGCGTGAGGCACGAATTGATCCGCCGCCCGTCCACCAGCACCGTGCACGCGCCGCATTGGCCGTGATCGCAGCCCTTCTTGGTGCCGGTCAGGCCCAGATGGTCACGCAGCGTATCGAGCAGGGTCGTCCACGGCGCCACCCTGAGCTGCGTCTCGATGCCGTTTACGATCAACGACACCGCAACTTTCACGGGCACTGGGATCGTTTTCGTCATTCGTGTCTTCTCCGCATGTCTTGAGCCGCGCATTCTGCACTGCAAATTCAGCCCGGCGGAGCGTGCGCGCGAGACGCCATGCGGTTGCGGGCTATCACTTTGTCGTGCTTCTCAAGGACCAGAACAGCCACTAAATGTTGAGGTGACTGATTTGACACCATCGCGACATTCAATGCCCTACCGGCACGGCGCCGCCGAGCTTGACCTTCCGCAGGGCGAGCCCGAGCGGCACCGCTGTGAGCGAGATCAGCATCAGCACCCAGAAAGCGTCCATGTAGGCCAGGAAGGACGTCTGCGCCTGCACCTGCTGCCCGATCCAGTCGATGGCCTGCTGCTGCGCCTGGAGCAGTGAGCTGCCGTGCTCCACCAAATAGTGCGTCACGTGCTGCAGCGTCGCCTGATATTGCACGCTCGACGGGATCGCATGCTCTACGAGCCGGTTCTGATGGAACTGCTCGCGATGCACCAGCACGTTGGCAAACACCGATATGCCGATCGACCCCCCGGTATTGCGCGCCGCGTTGATCAGCGCCGAGGCCTGGTCGGTCTTGCTGGATGGAATGCCGTCGCAGGATGCGGCGATGATAGGCAGGAAGATCAGCGGCAGTCCGACGCAGAGCAGCATCCGGGAGCGCGCCAAGAACCAGAAGTCGAGATCGCCATACACGTTGGTCAGATCGTACATGGAGAGCGCGACGTCGGCCTGGTCGGGGTGGCCGCCGCCGCGGCACTTGCCCGCTTCGTCCTGTTCGATCCGGCCCAGCTCGCGCGCGCGGACTTCGATCCGACCGCCGTGGTCGAGCACGGGAATGCGTCCCAGGTGTGACGGGCGAGATGCGGGATCGCTGCAACCAACCATGGCTCAAGGCGAACGCATATCCGGAAACGGATGCAGGATCGTGTGACTGCCCGGCGGCGGTCCGTTGTTCGGCTCCGGGTATAGCCGCTCAGGCTCCTGTTGTCCTGTATTGGGCTGCGCCTGGTCCGGTGATTGGCCGATATCCGGTGGCGGTAATGGCTCGGGCGGCGGTTGATACGCGTCCGGTGGCTCCATCGTAGTCGGTTGTGACGGATATGTTGTGATCGGCGGCAGCTGTTGATACGTAGGCGGATACAGTGGCGCAGAGTATGGCGGCGGATAAGGATAGCGATGGTAACCATAAGGATACACGCAACCACCGACCAGGATGGCCACGCCGAACGCTATGCATCGCACGCCACGGGGTGAAAATTCCCGCCTCGCCGGGAGAAAGATCATGATCTCCACGGCACGACCCACAGCGCGTCCCTCCCGACGACCACCGCATCGACCCAATCCTTGCCACACCGCTGATCCGTCGGCTCATGCAGCGGGCGTCCGCGACACTGCGCATCTGGCATTTGATCAACCTGCCTGTTGGCGTGGCGGAGAAAAGTTCAGCGCCAGCCTATTAAGCCGAGATTCCTGATTGGTTAGCGCACAATCGGTTGAATTGTAAGAACAATCTGCCGGTGGGACGCTGCGCTACTGGCTACACTTGATGCCGAGGAGATCGAAGGCCTTCTGCTGGATCGGTGTTGGCCTGGTCACCACGATAAGCGGATAGTGTGGTGTGACCGCGGTGATGATGGTGTTACGCGCCAAGGTCGCGAGATCGGCCAGCAGCGAGCGGAAGCTGTGCACCGGCAGGCCGTCTTCGGTCAGGCCCGTCGTCTGCTTTTTGACTGCGGCGGGAGAGCGCTGCGCCTGCGCGATGACGCTTTTGCGCAGTGCTTCGGTGGTCTCTTTGTCAGTGTCGTCGAACAGCATCGGTGCGAGGCGCCGGGGGCTTAGAGTTCGACGCGCGGCCGGAACGCACTGACATAGAACAATATTTCGAAAGGCACTGTTAGATTCGGGGTTGGGGGGCGCGGACAGAGAGCTCGCAGAAGCCGGCTGCCAGCGGTAATACTCGCGACAACAGCCAGTCCTTTGCTCGCCTTAATTCCGTGCCGGGCTATCAGACCAGACGTTCGCTCACACAAGCTCAACTTGACCCCGGAGATGGTGAGTACATTTCCGAGCCCTACCCGGGCATCGTCCTTGCGGCAGCGATGCAGGAATGCGCGAGGCGCTGGTCATTGCTTTGGGGTTAGTGTCCTCTACAGTGCCCTCCAACTTTGCAGTCCTCGGTCATGACGAGCGACAGTCGTACCTTCGTTTTGCCATCGGCCAGAGAGGAACTCCGATGCCATCACCGCAAACGCCAGCTCACCTGATTACGCTCGCAGTGCTGTTGCTGGTTGCGGCCATCGCCGGCCCAGGGGCAACCGCGCGCGACAGCATTCGCGTCGGCATGATCCCAGACGCCGGCTCGACCCAGGTCTCGGTCGAGGAAAAGGCGCCGTTACGGGACTATCTGGCGAAGGCGATGGGGCGATCCGTGGAGCTCATCATTCCCACCAACTACAACGCCACAGTTGAGGCACTCGGAAACGACACGCTCGATTTCGCCTACCTGGGTGGGTTGACCTACATTAAGGCGCACGCGCGTTACGGGGTCGTGCCAATCGTTCAGCGCGAGGCCGACCGGGAGTTTCACGCCCTGTTCATCGCACAGTCGGGCTCATCCATTCAGACACTGCAGGACCTCAAGGGCCGTACGTTTGCTTTCGGCGACATCAATTCCACCAGCGGCCATCTGATGCCGTTCGAGGTCTTGCAACGCGCCGGGATCGATGTCAGCAAGGACCTGAAATTCCGCTATACTGGCAGCCATCCAGCAACCGCGAAGGCCGTCGAGGCCGGCGCGGTCGAGGCCGGTGCCCTCGACGAAAGCGTCTATCAAGCCATGCTGAAGGATGCGAAGCTCGACGGTGCGAAGGTCCGCGTGTTCTTCACCACCCCGCCCTTCGTCGATTACGTCTGGGTGGCGCGGAAGCAGGTCGATGCGGCCGTTCGTGACAAGTTCGGCGAAGCCTTCCTGGCTCTGCTGCCCGGTCGCGACGACAGGATCATGAGCATCCTGCGTGGCCAGAAATTCGTCCCCGCGACAGACGATCAATATGACACGTTGCGGCGCGTCGCCACGGACCTGAAGTTGTTCTGACCCGCCGTCGATGCTGTCGATCGAGAACCTGACCGTCCGCTACCGGCGAGGTGCCGCGGCCGTATTGTGCGACGTCTCGTTGTCTGTCGGCGCCGGCGAACGCGTCGCCATCATCGGCCCCAGCGGCTCCGGCAAGACCACGCTGTTCCGCGCGATCAGCGGCTTCGTGCCGATCGAGGCCGGCCGCATCCTGGTCGCCGGCGCCGACATCCTCCAGGCGCGTGGCGGACACCTGCGCACCCTGCGACGCGGCATCGGCGTGATTGCACAGCAACACGACCTGGTGGAGCGCATGCGCGTCTATCACAACGTGATGGCGGGTGCGCTGGGCCGCTGGTCCACGCTGCGCGCACTGCGCTTCCTGTTCTGGCCGTTGCGCGCCGAGTTGGACGAGGCAAGCTCGGCGCTGGAGCGCGTCGGTGTGGCGGAGAAGCTGCGGGCGCGCACTGGCGAACTGTCGGGCGGACAGCAGCAACGCGTCGCAATTGCGCGGGCGCTGGTGCAACAGCCTTTGGTAATGCTGGCGGACGAGCCGGTCGCCTCGCTCGATCCGGACCTGTCGCAACACATCCTGTCTTTGCTGTGCCGGCTCGCGGGCGAGGGGCGGATCGCATTGCTGTGCTCGCTGCACCAGCACGACCTGGCGGAGCGCTACTTCGACCGGATCGTACAACTGCAGGACGGAGTGCTGAGCGAGAGCGCCAGGCCAGCGATGCAGTTCGCTACGGCGTCATAGGCCGCGCCGGTGGCCAGCCTGGTCGCAGGGTTCTTCCCGCCGGATCTGTCGCTGTCCTACCTGGCGGCGCTGACCGTACCGCTGCTGCAGACCGTCGGCATGGCGGCCGGCGGTATGCTGATCGCGTGCGTTGTTGGCCTGCCGCTGGCAATGCTGATCGGCGCGCAGGTGCGCGGCGCACGCCTGCTGTACTCGCTGCTGTCGGGGCTGCGGGCGATCCCTGACCTGACGCTGGCCATCCTCTGTGTCGTTGTCGTCGGCATCGGACCCGCCGCTGGCATGCTGGCACTCGCCATCTTCTACGCAGCGATGCTCGGCAAGGTGTTCGCCGACCTGTTTCTCGCCGCCGACTGGCGACCTATCGAGGCGCTGCGCAGCGTTGGCGCGACACGGCTGATGGTGGCGTTCTACGGGTTGCTGCCGATCACTGTGACCAATCTGGTGTCGATGGGCTGCTATTCGTTCGAGTGCGCCGTGCGCGCAGCTGTCATCGTCGGCGCGGTCGGCGGCGGCGGCCTGGGCGCCGAACTGGTCGGCACGATCAACGCATTCGACTACGGCCGCGCGACGACGCTGATCATCCTGCTGGTGATACTGGTCAGCGTGCTTGACAGTCTGAGCTGGCTGCTGCGACGGCATCCCCGCGCGACCCTGCTGTTGATCCCGTTCGGGCTGGCCGCGCTCTGGACCTATTGGCCGGAGACCATCGCGCTGCGCCATGCCGCCACGACAATTGGCGCCATGTTCCCGCCGACATTGCCGTTGCCCGCGCTACAAGCGCTGCCGCGATTACTGCTGGAGACCGTGTTCATCGCCGGTGCGGGCACGCTGCTGGCCGCGGCGCTGGCGATGCCGCTGGGACTGATCGCCGCGCGCAACCTGGTCCCGGCACCGGTCGCTGCGGCCACGCGCATGCTGCTGGAGACGCTGCGTGCGGTGCCTGAGGTGATCTGGGGGCTGGTGCTGGTGACGCTGGTCGGTGTCGGGCCGATCGCTGGCGTCCTCGCACTGGGGCTGCATTCCGCGGGCGTGCTCGGCAAGCTGTACGCCGAGGCGTGCGAGAATGTGCGGCGTGCGCCGGTGCAGGCACTGGAGGCGACCGGGGCGCCGCGCCTGGCCGTTGCCTGTTACGCGACCCTGCCATTGGCGTCAGGGCCGATGGGGATCCATACATTGTTCCGGTTGGAGTGGAACCTGCGCGCTGCGAGCGTGGTCGGCATGATCGGTGCGGGCGGCATCGGCCAGGCGCTCTACAACGCGCAGCAGTTGTTCTTCTATGACCAGATGATGGCGTATGTGTTGATCACCTGGGCCATCATCCTGCTGGCCGACGCGTTGAGCGATTGGACAAGGCGCCGCCTGGGGTGGGCGGCGGTGATGGCGTAGGGGCTCGCGGGCCTACCTGACCTCGAACCACATCTGCTGCGTGTCGCCACCCGTACCGGTGGTGTATCGGATGAAGATCTCTTCCCTACGCTCGATACGTCTCGCGGCAACGACGGACATAACGCCAGCCGCTTCATGCTTCTGATGCACCGCATTCGGTGACGGCGAATGGTTGTACAAGGAGCCGTACCCGAGGACGATGGCAGCCGCCATTCCGTCCTTGCCCCAACCGAAGTAGTAATCAGAGAGCCCGGTGCCATCGAGCGTCCGGGCATCCGCTTCGGACAAGGCGATCACCGGGCAGACTTCGATTGTTTCACCGGGTTCGAAGCGGCGCGCGGCAAAGATGCCCCGACCACGGCTCTCACTGCTGCCGATCGTTATGTCAGCCATATGGGAGATGACCCATGTCTGCGTCGTCAGGAAGACTCACCGGCGGTTGCCTGTGCAATGCCATCCGATACGAGTGCACAGAGCCGCCGTGCGATGTGCACTACTGCCATTGCCGACTGTGCCAGCTTGCGTTCGGCAATGTGTTCGCGGTGTTCGGCTCCTTGCCCATATCCGCCCTATCCTTCACCCGCGGCACGCCACAACTCTACCGTTCGACCCCGTATGCCGAACGTGGGTTCTGCGGCGCGTGCGGCACGCCCCTGACATTCCGCTACCTGCGCTCGGAATGGATTGCGATTGCGATCGGCAGTCTTGACCGTCCCGACGCCGTACGGCCTGAGATGCACTGGGGCATCGAAAGCCAGGTGCCGTGGCTCGCAGTGCACGATGATCTGCCGCGCAAGCCGATCGAGGGCGACCCGGACTATATGGCCATGCGCCAGCCGTCCGAATAGTCGCGCCGCATCAGAGCGCACAGGTGCGGAAGCCGGCCATGACATCGCGCCGGTCGGGAGTGAAGAAGTTGCGATGTGTGTTGGTGATCATCCGGCCGCGCGTCGCCCATGCACCGCCGCGCAACACCTTGCGCGTGCTGAACCAAGGCGCCGAGTAGTCCTCATAGGCGTCGCGCGAGAAGCCGGGGAACGGCTCGAATGTTGTGGCAGTCCACTCCCACACATTGCCGAGCATCTGCCGGCACCCCCAGGCGCTGTCGCCCGCGGGCATTGCCGCAACGTCCACTACACCGATCGCGCGGCCGTCCAGGTTGGCCTGATGTGCCGCGGGCCGTTCATCTCCCCAGGGGTAGCGGCGTTTGCGCGCTGCCATGCGACCCGCCGGCGTTGGTTCCGTCGCTGCGGCAGCCTCCCATTCGGCTTCGGTCGGCAGGCGCCGCCCGGCCCAGCGGCACCAGGCTCCCGCCTCGTGCCAATTGACGTGGATGATCGGTCGATGTGGCTGCAATGGCTGCGTGCGATCGAACCAGCGTTGTCCCCAGCCGTCATGCTCTTGCACCCAGTAAAGCGGATGCTCCGCGCGGGCACCCTCCCGCCAACGCCAGCCCTCTTCGCTCCAGAACTCGTGGCGCTGGTATCCGCCCTCGGTCACGAAGCTCAGGAATTCGGCGTTGGTCACCGGTGCACGCGCGATGCGGAACGGCGCCACCTCCACCGGATGGGCCCATTTCTCGTTGTCGAACACAAACGGCGCCGCCGGCGGCGAACCAAGCTGCAGAACGCCGCCGGGAACGGCAACGTCTCCCGGCAGAGGGCCGGCTTCGACCTCCGCTGCGGCATCCTGAGCCACGGCAAATACCGGTGCCGGATACCCGAGCGTCTGACGCGAATAGGTGAAGGCCTCGTCGTGCATGTCCTCGTGGTAGATCGTCATCAGATACAGCGAAGTCTCGTCCTCGTTTGCGATGCTGCGATCGAGCCGCTGCACCATCGCATCCTGCACGCGTGCCATATAGTCCAGCGTCCCTTGCAGTGACGGCAACGGCAGCTCCCATCGCACATCGTGCGGTACGGTCGATGAGTCGTACAACGCATCGGCATTGGCCAGGCGCGGTGACCCGCCATCCAGCCGCCGCAGTGCGAAATACTCATGGAACCAGCCGACGTGGCCGATCTCCCAGAGCAGCGGATTGACGATGTCGCGGCGCGGACCCATAAGCTGCGTGGCATCCAGACCGTGCACCAGCTCGTGCGTACGGGCGCGGGCATCCGCCAGATAATCCGTGAGGCGAGCGGAGGACAACGGTTCGGTCATGCGCGTTCCCTTGCCAAGAATGCCGTGTCGCACGGTGCGGCAACATGAAGATTAGCCTGATAACCCCTGCACCAAAAGACACGCGCACCGGCAATCGCACCACTGCGGTGCGCTGGGCGCGTTTGCTGCGCAGCCTCGGCCATCGCGTGGAACTGGCGACGCGCTACGACAATTCGCCGGCAGATGTGATGATTGCATTGCACGCTTGGCGCAGCGCCAACAGCGTACGCGCATGGCGCGCACGCTATCCGCGGCAGCCGCTCATCGTCGGCCTCGGCGGCACCGACATCTATCGCTTCCAGCACAGCGACCCCGCTGTGACCCTCGGTTCGATGCGAGTGGCCGATATGCTGGTGGGTCTGCACGATCTGGTGAGCGACGCGATCCCCGAGGAGATGCACGGCAAACTGCGCGTGATCTATCAGTCGGTACCGCCCCTGCCACGCCGCCTGCCACCGCTGTGCAGCGCTTTCGAGGTGCTGGTGGTCGGTCATCTGCGCGAAGAGAAAGATTCTTTGCGCACGGCTCAGGCGTCGCGCCTGCTGCCGGTTGAGTCGCAGATCCGCGTCGTGCATCTCGGCATGGCGCACGGCGAACGGTGGTCCGCAGCGGCGCACGCCGAGATGGCGGAGAATCACCGCTATCAGTGGCGGGGCGAGGTTCCGGGATGGGCTGTGCGGCGCGCCATGGCACGCGCGCCGCTGATGGTGCTGAGCTCCATCATGGAGGGCGGCGCTAATGTTGTTTCCGAAGCACTGGTGGCAGGCGTTACGGTACTCGCCTCCAGGATCGATGGCTCGGTCGGATTGCTCGGACGCGATTATCCCGGATACTTCCCGGTGGGCGACACAGAGGCTCTGGCCGCTCTGTTGCATCGAGCCGAAACCGACGTTGCATTTCTGGCCGAACTGCGCCGCCATTGCGCCGCTCGCGCCCCGCTGTTCGAGCCGGCGCGTGAGCAGCAGTCCTGGCACGACGCGTTGCAGGAACTCACTGGCGCAGTACGACAGGCTCCAACCGATCGCTCAGCGGCCTGACGGTGCCGATGATCGCAGCATTGCCATAGCCAAGCCGCTTTAGTTCGGCGAGACAGGCATCCGTCCGGTCAGCAGGGATGCTCGCCAGCAGCCCACCCGCGGTCTGCGGATCAAAGATCAGCGGCAGACGTTCGTCCTGGGCGAATGCTGCAATACCGCGAATCGCACGCCGCAGCCGCACATTTTGTGGTTGCAGCGAACTCAGAATGCCAAGACGAACGGTATCCAGCGCACCATCCAGGAGCGGTATCGCGCCGAGCAGCAGCTCGACATCGACGCCGGAGGGCTTGGTCATCTCGACAAGGTGGCCCAGCAGGCCGAACCCGGTCACGTCGGTGCAGGCTGTCGCGCTGTGATCGTGCAGGCAGCGCGCCGCCGCATAGTTGGACTGCACCATCGACGTGAGCGCGCCATCGATCCAGCGGCCCTTCGCCTTCATCCGCATATCGGCGGCGAACAAGGTGCCGGTGCCGATCGGCTTGGTCAGGATCAGCCGGTCGCCCGGCTGCATGCCCCCTTTGCGCAGCAGCCGCTCCCGGTCGGCCAGACCATTCACCGCGAAACCCATGGCCAGCTCGGCTCCCTCGCTGGTATGGCCGCCGACCAGCGCCGTATCAGCCTCGTTCAGCACCTTCAGCGCGCCCGACATGAGCTGCGACAACTGGTCTTCCACCTTCGCTTCCAGGCCGAATGGAATGGTGGCGATGGCGAGCGCCGATTGCGGCTCGCCGCCCATGGCGAAGATGTCGCCCAGGCTGTGGTTGGCAGCGATCTGGCCAAAGACATACGGGTCGTCGATGAAGGCGCGGAAGTAGTCGACCGTATGCACCATCACCTTCCCCGGCGGCACCGCGGCCACCGCGGCATCGTCCGGCGCATCGAGGCCGATCAGGATGTCCGCCCGCCGCACAGGTTGCAGCTGGCTGAGCGCGCGGTCCAGCACCGTGCTGCCGACCTTGGCACCGCAGCCGCCACAGCGCATGGCGATCGCCGAAATCTCCTTGATCGCCGCAGCGTCGGCAACGCCGCTGGCCACCACCGGTTGCTGCGCCTGCGCCATCTCCGGCAGCACGTTGTATTCCCGCATGAAGCGGCGATCGATCCAGTCCTTCCACCGCCACATCGCCCGGCCTTCCATCGCCCAGTTGCCGCGTGAAGCAACCGCGTATTTGTCGCCGGTAGAGATCAGACTGAGGAAATGCCGTTGCGGCCGGAATGGCTGCAACGCGCCTCCTTGCAAAGCGTGGCGCAGGTTGTCGGCGAGCGGCGGACCCTGGCGTACCGCGAATACGCCCGACTTGGGCCGCGGGTGGTTTTCAACCGAGGCGATGTCACCGGCGGCGAACACCGCCGGATGCGACAGCGATTGCAGTGCATCGTTGACCGCGATGAAGCCCTGCGCATCAACACGCAATCCCGATGCAGCCAGCCACGGCGCGGCGCCCGCGGCGGTCACCCACAGAATCTCGTCCAGCGCATATTCCACGCCCCGCGACGTCACCAGCCGTCCCCGCGAGACCTCGGTGACTGCCTCCCCCGCCCGCACCCGCACCCGCCGCTCGCGCAGCGTCCGTTCGAAGGCCCGGCGCGCACGCGGACTGTGATCCGGCAGCACCGTGCCGGTATCGCCAAACAGATGGTATTCGATGTGGTCATCGGTGCGCTCGCGATCTCGCAGGATCTGGCGCAGCCGGTGTTGCACCGCCAGCAGGATCTCGACGCCACCGGCACCCGTGCCGACCACGCCAATGCGCACGCCATTGTTGCGTGCGAGGATGCGGTCGATCATGGACTGCCAGTGCGCGATGAACTGGTTGATCGGCTTCACCGGCACGACGTTGCCGGTTGCACCAGGAATGTCGGAGGTTCGCGGGGTCGAGCCGATGTTGAACGAGACGATGTCGTATCGCACGGGCGGCCGGCCGCGGCATTGGATCGCCTGACCGATCAAATCGAGGCCGATCGCTTCGTCATGATACAGACGCGCACCGGCGAAGCGGCATAGTGGACCGAGGTCGATATGCGCCTCGTCGTGGCCGTAGTGGCCAGCGATCAGCCCCGGCAGCATACCGGAATACGGCGTGTCCATCTCCCGGCAGATCATGCTCAGGCGCACGCCCGGCATCGGGCGCATGCCGAAGCGTTTCAGCACCGCGATGTGGCTGTGCCCGCCACCCACGAGCACTAGATCCTTGACGACAGGGGTTTGACTGTTCTGCACGGATTCTCGCGCTCTGCTCGGAAATTGAAGGGCCGACCGCGCGTCATCTCAGGCAGTCGGCTTCCTGGCAAGCCAGTTCTCGTTGCCCACTCTGGGCGTCAGCGTTCCACTCCCACTCGCAGCAGCCGCAGCGGGTTCATCCTAGTCGAGATTGTCCAAGCTCTTCACGCTAATCTCCACTCTTGTCATGCCTCGACTCGGCTGGAATCGGCGCGAGGTCACCCAGCGTTGAGGGGATGAATTCCGCGACCGTGGGATGGATGTGCATGGCACGCTCAATCACCGTGTACGGCGCCTTCGCATACATGACGTCGAGCACGCAGTGAATCGCTTCGTCGCCACCTGTGCCTAGAAATGACGCCCCCAGGATTTCCTTTGTGTCGGCATCGATCAGCATTTTCATGAAGCCTTCGGTTTCACCCTTTTCAAATGCACGGGACACATCCTCCATGGCGATCTTGCCGACAAGTGCGCGGCGGCCACTTTTCCGCACCTCCGCCTCGGTCATTCCGACCCGCCCCAGTGGAGGATCGGTGTACAGCGCATAGGCGGTTATGCGATCGCTTACCCGCCTGTGATCGCCATCGAACAGATTGGCGGCGACGATTTCGTAGTCGTTCCAGGCGGTGTGAGTGAAGGCACCCCGACCGTTACAATCGCCAAGTGCCCAGATGCCGGGGACGTTTGTGCGGAGCTCGTCATCGACGGTGATATAGCCACGTGCATCCTGCTGCACGCCCGCCCGCTCGAGACCGAGATCATCCGTGTTGGGTCGGCGCCCGGTCGCGACCAGCAGGTGTGAGCCTCGGATTTCCGAAATGCCGTCGCAATCGACCGTCAGGACGATATCGCTTCCCTGCCTGCTGACGCGGAGACAATTCGCGTTCGATCGAACGGTGATGCCTTCCTTGGTCAGAAATCCGGTGATAGATTCCGATACGTCCTCGTCTTCACGCGGGGTCAGGCGCGGTCCGAGCTCGACGATTGTGACCTCGCTGCCGAAGCGGCGGTACATCTGGCCAAACTCCAGGCCGATGTAGCTACCGCCGAGTACCAGCAGATGAGGCGGCAGGAAGTCGACGCCCATCATCAAGCTGTTGGTGAGGTAGTCGACCTGGTCCAGGCCGGAAATCGCGGGTACAGCCGCGCGAGCACCCACATTGATGAAGATGCGATCGGCGTTCAGGGTCTCATTGCCAACTTCTACTTCGCGTGCCGACACGAACCGCGCGTGGCCTTCATAGACGCGACAATTCCGCAGATTCTTCAGAGACTGCTCGACACCGCGATTGGAACGGCCGACGACGTCGTCTTTCCGGGCTTTGACGCGCTTCATATCGACTTTGACCTCTCCGGCGCTGAAGCCGTAGTCCGCGCCGCGGCGGGCGAGGTGTGCGGCATAGGCGCTGGCGACCAGCGTTTTGGTAGGCGTGCAGCCCGTGTTGACACAGGTGCCGCCAAAGCGGCCGCGTTCGACGATTGCCACTTTCTCTCCCGAGCCCGCCAGCCGCCGCGCGAGCGCTGGTCCCGCCTGCCCGGTTCCGATCATGATCGCGTCATAGGTCGCCATGTCGTTCTCCTACTCGCCGATATCGCCTACAAAGCGCCAGGCGCCGCCCGCACACCAACGCTGGCCAGCGTGACGAAGACCATGATCGTCGGCACGATCCACACGTAATGCACACGGCCTGAGCATAGTCTCGCGAAGCCAGCCAACATTGGACGTGCTCCCATTCTTCGGGGCGTTGCCGCATGTCGCGGCTTTTCAGGCGATTCCTTCGACCGGGAAACCTGCGGCCTTCCACTCGGGAAAGCCGTCCTCCAGGCGGCGCACCCGAAACCCTCGCGCCCGCAGCGCAGCTACGGCCTCGAACGACAACACACAGTAAGGGCCGCGGCAGTAGGCGACGATCTCGTGCGCCGTTGGCAGCTCGGAAAGGCGCTGTTCCAACTCGCGCAGCGGGATGTTCAACGCGCCGGGGAGATGCCCGAGGTCGTATTCATCGACAGGGCGAACATCGAGCAGCACGACGCTGCCCTCGCGCAATCGTGTGACCAGGTCGGTCGCGGCCACCGGCTCCAGCTCATCCCGCGCGCGGAAATAGCTCGTGACGACGCGCTCCATTGACGCCACGGCGTGCTCCGCCACGAAGCGCAGAGCCCCCAGCAGAGCGATCACGTCCTTCTCGACCTCGTCCGCGAGCCGATAGATGACACGTTTGCCGTCGCGCCGCGCAGCGACAAGTCCGGCCCGCCGCAGGTGCTGAAGGTGCTGCGAGGCGTTGGCCACGCTCAGGCCGACGCGATCGGCCAGCGCCTCGACGCTGCGCGGCCCTTGGGCCAGTTGCTCGATGAGTTCGACCCTGTGTTCGTGGCCGAGGGCTTTGGCAATCTCGGCAAGCGCCGCCCGAACGGTGCTCGCAGCAGTGCGGCTTGACACGGCCTTATGCCTCATCCAACTATCACTCAATTGTTTCATTGAATATCGCGCACGGTCAAGTCCGTGCGAGAGGCGGGCATGCCCGAGACGGCGATGACAGCCGAGCCAGTGATCCGGTTGAGCGCGTTTCTCGGCATGCTGGTCCTCATGGCCGGTTGGGAGGCACTGCTGCCGCGCCGCCTGCAGGCCATTGGGCGCGCTCTCCGATGGCCCAACAATCTGGCTCTTGTGGTGCTCGATACGTTCATCGTGCGCCTGCTGTTCCCATTCGCAGCGGTGGGCATGGCCTTCCTGGTACAGGCGAAAGGCTGTGGCCTGTTCAACATCATCGCCCTGCCGGCGTGGCTCGTCATCCTCTTGGCCGTGATGCTGCTCGATCTGATCGTCTACGGCCAACACGTGGCATTCCATGCCGTGCCCCAACTCTGGCGCCTGCATCGCATGCATCATGCAGATCTGGAGTTCGATGCAACAACGGGTCTGCGCTTTCATCCGGCCGAGATTGTTCTCTCGATGCTCATCAAGCTCGCGGCGGTGATCGTCCTTGGCCTGCCGCCGCTCCCCGTGCTGAAATTTGAGGTGCTGCTCAACGCGACCTCGATGTTCAACCACGGCAATGTCCGCATGCCGCCGCGCATCGACGCCTGGCTGCGGCTCTTTCAGGTAACGCCGGACATGCACCGGGTGCAGCGTGTGGCCGATGGTGTCACGACCGAGGGTTGACGCTGGAGTAGCAGGCATGTCCCAAGGCCACACGAAGCTGATCCACCACTGGAGAAAGGAAACCAAGCGATGAGCTCAGCGACAGGCGTCAACGCCGAGGCGTTACGGGAGGAAGTGCGCAGCAAATACCGCGAAGTGACTGTCAACCCGCGCGGCAGTTTTCACTTTCACACGTGACGACCGTTGGCGGCGCGCCTCGGTTACGATCAAGCTTCGGTGGATTCCTTGCCGGATGAGGCGGTGGAGTCCTTCGCCGGCGTAGCCAATCCGTTCTCGCTCCGGCTCTTTGCGGCGGGCGCGAGGGGTGATCGATGTGGGATCAGGCGGCCTCGACTCCTTCGTTGCGGCGCGTCATGTAGGGCCAGGCGGCCACGTGATCGGTGTCGATATGACGGATGAGATGCTTGCAAAGTCGCGAGCCACTGCAACTGCGCTTGGTCTGCCGAATATCGCGTTCCGCAAGGGATTGGCGGAAAAACTGCCCGTTGACGATGGTTGGGCGGACGTTGTCATCAGCAACGGGGTGATCAACCTCTGCGCCGACAAGCGCATGGTATTCGAAGAGATTCACCGAGCACTCCGACCGGGAGGCGTTCTACAATTTGCGGACATTGCCAACGGCAGACCTGTGCCGGAAGCTGTGGTCAGCAACGTCGATCTTTGGACAGCTTGAATTGCTGGCGGTCTGCCGTGTGCAGCCTGGCAACAACTGTTGGAAGCGGTCGGATTCGTCGATGTTGTGATCGGGCCGGCGATTGACACCTTCGGCGGTGCCAGTGGCGAGAAGAATGCCCGACGCTTCGAAGTCTTCGGTTATCCGTTCCTGGCACGAAAGCCGTAGATTGATGTCTTGGAGCAGCGCTCGACGTGATGGCTGCTCTGGCATATGGCCTTCGTGCACGCGGTTCACCTTGCCTGTCGGCTGACCATGCCTCACTTCACATCATAATCGTCGGCATCATCGCGGTCCCCATGCGCGAACGCCGACAAGATGTGATCATGAACCATAAACAACGATCTTCGGAGGACCCGTCTTGGCCATGACAGGCATCTATCTCGACTATAATGCCAGCACGCCAATAGATCCGAAAGTTGCCGACGCGATGCGTCCACTCCTGGACGTGGCCTTCGGCAATCCCTCGAGTGGACATTGGGCCGGCCGCCCACCCAAAGCCGCCCTCGAAAAAGCCCGGGCACAGGTCGCCGGCCTCCTTGGCGCCGTGCCCGAAGAGATTGTCTTCACCAGTGGCGGCAGTGAGGCCAATAACCTTGCCCTCAAGGGCAGCTTTTTTGCCCTGCGCGAGAAGGGCAATCAAATCATCACACAGCTCACCGAACACCCGGCAATCCTAAAGCCATTGGCCTTCCTTGAGCGGCTCGGTGCCGACGTGACCCGTCTGCCCGTCGATGACGTCGGTCGCGTCGATCCGGCAGCACTCCGTCGCGCGATCACGCCTCGCACTATCCTGATCACGATCATGCATGCCAACAATGAGACAGGCACAATCCAGGCAATCGAAGAGATCGGCGCGATCGCGCGAGAGTACGCCATTCGCTTCCACACGGATGCTGCCCAGTCCGTCGGCAAGATACCGACGATCGTGGAACGTCTCGGTGTCGATCTCCTTTCGGTCGCCGGACACAAGCTTTACGCGCCGAAAGGCATAGGCGCGCTCTACGTCCGGGGCGGCGTGACCCTGGAGCCATTGATACATGGCGCTGACCATGAGCGGGGCCATCGCGCCGGGACGGAGAGCGCATTGCTGGCGACCGCGCTGGGAAAGGCGTGCGACGTCGCGCGGGAGTGGGTCGGAATGCCCTCAATACAGCGACTGCGTGACCATTTCTGGGACCGCCTACGCGCCACATTCAGCAACCGGGTCCTTCTCAACGGCCATCCTCTCCACCGGCTGCCGAATACGCTGAACGTCTCGTTTGTCGGCGACGTTGGCGCCGAGATCTTGGCGCGGATGCCCGACATCGCTGCGTCAACGGGATCTGCCTGTCATTCCGGTCAGATCACATTGTCGCCTGTGCTCGAAGCCATGGGGGTCACGTCGGAAGTCGGCGCGGGGTCGATTCGCTTCAGCCTTGGACGCGCGACCACGTTGGATGAGATCAAGGAAGTCGTTGATCAGCTGAGTCGGGTGATTCGTGCGTGACCAGGCCACTGTCGTAGCAGACGCCTACTGATCGCGTTACCCATCATCGCTGCGCAAAATTGCGGCGCTCTGAAGAACCTTCTGCCAACCGCACTCCCGACACCACCGGAACGACGAACCCCAATGCTAACCGAGCAATCGAGGGGCGCTCCGAATCCAAGATTCTGCAGGACCTGGTGACCACAAGCAGCAACCTGATCCGGGTCCGACCACGGAGCTGTGAGGCCGAGTCCGGCTCGTTGCCGATCGGAGGGTGGGCTACACCTCGATCTGAAGCCGCCCGAGCCAAACGAGCGCAAAGTCACCCGCACCTTGGCCGAAGGGCTAGCGGCAATGGAATACACCGCACGACAGGCAGTATCATCTGGTGGCATGACAGCCTTGGGGCACGCGGTCGGACGGCCACTCCATCGATCCCGTCGCGAATGTTGCTGGGTGGCAACAGCATCCCGCTCATCCTGGAGGTCGCGCGGTCATTCAAGGACACCGCCCCGGTCGGGGGCGTTGAGATGCAGGGGTTCGTGACCCGACTGGCGCGCGGCCCGCAGGAACGCAGCGGCGAGGTGACCTTGGGAGGTCTGATCGATGGCCAGCGTCGCCGTGCAGCCGTCGAATTCGGCGAAGGCATCTACTCCCAGGCCGTGGCAGGAATGTGCCAGGAATCCTGTCGCCCGCTGCGCCGGCCTTGGCCCCCGTTGAGAGCTGCCGCTCGACAACTTCCCGTTGGTGGTGGAGTAATACACCCTTTATGAGTACAAGCTCCAGCCTTAGTTCACGCGGTGCGGAACGAGATGTTCCGAGGCATGGAGCAATGGCTTGGCTGGCACATGCCGATCGTGGCATGGCCGGCCTGAGCTGCGTTTCGACAATTGCACCTTTGTGACGGATAGCGACGATGCTCTCAGTGGTTCTATATGGCCGCAATGACAGCTATGGATACAACCTCCACAAGCGTGCCGCGCTGAGCCTGAACTGCATCGCAGAGCTTTTGACCAATGAGCAAGACGAGATCCTGTTCGTCGATTGCAATACGCCAGACGACTTCCCAACATTTCCTGAGGCGATCAAGGACACTTTGACGCCCCGTGCGCGCGGCTTGTTGCGCATACTGCGGGTCGGTCCCAAGCATGATCAGCGGTTCCGGGATTGCAGACATCTGCTCGCGCTTGAACCGGTGGCGCGCAATATCGCGGTTCGGCGTTCGAACCCCTCCAACCGATGGATTCTCTCGACCAACACCGACATGATCTTTGTGCCTCGCTCGGGGAGATCGCTATCGGAAATCGCCGCCGGCCTGCAGGACGGATACTACCATCTGCCACGCTTCGAGGTCCCGGAGTCGCTGTGGGAGTCGCTGGACCGCATCGACCCGTCAGGCGCTATCGCGACGATCGGCGCCTGGGGCCGGGCATTCCATCTGAACGAGGTTGTGCACGTGCACGACCCGTGGTTGAAATTTGACGGACCGGGCGATTTCCAACTTATGCTGCGCTCCGACCTGATGCGGATTTCCGGTTTCCACGAAGGCATGCTGCTAGGCTGGCATTTGGATGCCAACATAGCGCGCCGGTTGTATCTGCTGCACGGCAGGACCGGCGATCTGCTGGACGACCTCTTTGGATATCATTGCGATCACACGCGCCAGGTCACGTCGACCCACCAGGCAGGCAGCGTGCAGAACGAGCTTTCAAGGTTCAACGAACAGGTCACCCAGCCGACGCTGCCGGAGCAGGCGGAGATCTGGGGACTCGCCGGCCAGACCCTCGACGAGTTGACCACGGAGAGCACCAGCGTCAGCTATGTCAGCGGCCTCCAATCGGTGATCACGCAGGAGATGTCCGAACCGTCGCACATCACCTATGCTGCGGCGACGTACGACCACGTGACCTACGACGTTCCGCACGCACTACCGTTCCTGACGGACATATTCGCCAGCTATCCCCGCGATATCCGGATCGGCTGGTACGGGTCACGCTGCGATCTGCTCACGGGATTCACCGAGGCATCCCGCCGAATGGGATTTACCGAGTCGGTTCTGGTTGCCGTCGGTGCGACATGGCTGGGCGAAATCCTGCCGCCAGGCTGCGTGTGGACCGCCGACAGAGAGTTGAGACTGCGGGCTGACGTGTTCGTATTCGACTGTGGTTTGCTGCCCTCGGATCAAGTTGATCAGGCGGATCTGGCCAGCCTGTTCCTGGCGCGTGGCTTCCGAAGTGCCGTGCGTGCCGAGGAAGCCAGGCTTGCCCAGCCCAACGCAATGCCGCGCCGCTTCATTGCGGTGAATGCGATCCACAACCGGTTCGAGAGCCTGATAACCACGCATATCGGTATCGCTCGTTCGCCGATGGCCTCGCGCATCCGCCAGGGGTTCGTCATGGTTCGCGACGAGCAGGCAAAGCAGCAGGACCTGCTTCCGTTGTTTGCGATCGGCGATGCAGGCAAAAGGCAAGATGGTGGCATTATCGCGGTTCCAGGCAAGGCGGGCCATGTCGTCTATGGGCCATACCTGTCCCTAGATCCCGGGCGTTATCTGCTAACGCTCGCCTTTGAAACTGGAGGGCCGCCGCTACAGGAGGATGTGGGTTCGCTCGCGTTGGACGTCCTTTCCGATCCCTATCTGATCGCATTGCGGACCGTGGGAGTGGTCGAACTTGCTCAGGGGTCGGTCTCCCTGGCGTTCACCATTTCTGAGAGGCTGATCGATCTGGTGCCCTGGCTAAGGGTAGAGTTCAGGCTACGCACGGAGGGCAAGGTGCCGATATCGCTGATCGGCGCGACGCTGGAGGAGTTGGCGACCGAACGGACGAGCGAGGCCGATTATGACTGGCTACCCTGGCTGAGCCTCGGGCAAGCCGCCGAAGGCGGCGGCGGGATCGCGCGGCTGGCCACGGCATTTCGCCAGCGTCTGCTGAACAGGCCTCGGGGCGTCATGCGGGGCATTCGCGCTCGTCGGGGAGCTGTCGGGCATGTCGTCTATGGTCCCTATGCCGCGCTGCCGCCAGGTCGCTATGAGGCAGTATTCAGATTGCAGGTCGATGGTGTCCGGGCCGGGAATCGGGCGAGCCGTGAAGCGCCCGCGGCGGTGGAGGTTGCGAGCAACGACGCCACCTATCTCGCTCGTCGCGGCCTGATGCCGGACGCGCCTGGCATCTTTGAATACGTGCTGCCGTTCGAGGTTGCATCGGAGGGTGACACGGCGAGACGTGTCGAGTTTCGGGTGTGGTCGGACGGGACCTTGCCGTTCGCGGTAGTGGGCGTGCATGCGCGGCATATCGACCAGCCTTCGGAACCCGATCGAGCTTGCGGGTCCGATATGTCATTGAAATAGCTTGGAAAAGGAACCATTTCGCAGAACCGCCCGACATCTGCCAGCGAAACATATTCGCCAGACTGAGCAGACCGGAGGGTTACCGTCGCACCGCTTCGGCCGCGAACTCGCCTGCATTCCAACGGGCGCGGAAGTCGACATAGGCGCTCGCCAGTCCGGCCTTCAGATCGATCGATGGCGTCCATCCCATCGCGGTCAATCGGGTCGTGTCCAGCAGTTTGCGCGGGGTACCGTCTGGCTTGCTGGCATCGAACTCAAACCGGCCGGCCCAGCCGACGACTTCAGCGATCAACCCGGCCAGTTCCGTTATCGAAACCTCCTGTCCACTGCCGATATTGATCGGGTCGGCATCATCCCAGGTCTTCAACAGAAACAGGCAGGCATCGGCGAGATCATCAACGTGCAGGAATTCGCGCAACGGCGCGCCGGACCCCCAGATCACCACGCGCTCGGCCTTCTCCTCCTTCGCCTGATGGATACGCCGGAGAAGGGCGGCAGCGACGTGGCTGTTGCGAAGATCATAGTCATCGGCCGGCCCATAAAGATTGGTCGGCATCACCGAGATCAGATTAAGACCGTATTCTCGCCGATAAGCCTGGGCCAGCTTGACACCGGCGATCTTGGCGATCGCATACCACTGATTGGTTTCCTCCAGCGGGCCGGTCAACAAACTGCTTTCGGGGATCGGCTGCGGTGCCAAGCGGGGATAGATGCACGACGAACCCAGCAGTAGGACCTTCTCCGCGCCATATTTGCGAGCAGCTTCGACAATGTTCGACTGAATCATAAGATTATCGTAGAGAAACTGGGCTGGATATGTGTCGTTGGCCAGGATGCCGCCGACTTTCGCAGCCGCGATGAGGATATATTCAGGCCGGTTGCCGGCGATCCACTCTTCGGTTTCCCTCTGCCGGCGCAGATCGAGCCGCGCATGCGGAACCGTCAGCAGCACAGCGCCTTCACCGGCCATCCGTCGGACCAGCGCGGCGCCCACCATGCCGCGATGGCCCGCAACCCAGACGCGTCGCCCCTCCAGCGACAGTTCTTGCAACGACATCCTGGCCTTCCTCAATCTGCCGCGGCTCGCCGAGCATGGTCCGGCGAGGCCAGCTGGGTCAGGTCGGAGGCGACCATCTCTGCGACCAGTTCACGGAACCTGACCGTCGGGCGCCAGCCCAGCTTCTCGCGTGCCTTGCTTGCATCGCCCAGCAGGGTTTGCACCTCGGTCGGGCGATAATAGCGTGGATCGACACGCACCAGAACCGCGCCAGATGCCCGATCGAAGCCGACCTCTTCCACACCGGCGCCGCGCCAGACGATCTGCCGGTCAACCTCGGCAAAGGCGCACTCCACGAACTCACGCACCGAGTGCTCCTCTCCAGTGGCCAGCACAAAATCATCGGGCTGGGAATGCTGTATGATCCGCCACATGCCGTCGACGTAGTCGCGAGCATGGCCCCAGTCGCGCCGCGAATCCAGGTTGCCCAAAAATAGCTCGCGTTGGTGCCCCAGATGGATAGCTGCCACCGCGCGGGTAATCTTGCGTGTGACGAACGTCTCGCCTCGGATCGGGCTCTCGTGGTTGAACAGAATCCCGTTGCTGGCAAAGATGTTGTAGGCTTCGCGGTAGTTCACGGTGATCCAGTAGGCGTAAAGCTTCGCCACCCCGTATGGGCTGCGCGGATAGAATGGCGTGGTCTCGCGCTGCGGCACTTCCCGCACGAGGCCATACAGTTCCGAAGTCGAGGCTTGGTAAAACTTTGTTGTTTTCTCCAGGCCCAGGATGCGAATCGCTTCCAGCAGGCGCAGCGGGCCCAGAGCATCGGCGTTGGCCGTGTATTCCGGCGTCTCGAAGCTGACCTGCACATGGCTCTGCGCCGCGAGATTGTAGACCTCGTCCGGAACGATCTGCTGCAGCAGGCGGATCAGGTTGGTCGAGTCGGTCATGTCGCCGTAATGCAGCAGGAATCTTGGCTCGCCCCGGTGCGGGTCCTGATACAGGTGATCGACCCGCTCGGTGTTGAACGAGGACGACCGGCGCTTCAGCCCATGCACCATATAGCCCTTGGCGATCAGCAGTTCCGCAAGATACGCGCCGTCCTGCCCTGTTGTGCCCGTGATCAGGGCGGTCCTGGCCATGGCGTGGTTCCCCTCTCCGGCGCCCTCGCGCCACGCGACCGCTCACAGCAGCCGTCGATTGCCTTGCATCGATACATCGGTCCCGCACCCCCGTGGAGCGCCAGCGTCGGTGAGCGGCAGGGCAATCAACTCCAAACTCGGCGCAGCTCCGACTGCCAACCGTAGCGGACTCCGGTGCCGATTGCTAGTCCAAGGGCCGACGTCCTAGCCCGCTTCTCTATCAGTTCATCAGGCCACGGTTGCTGGTCACCGCGGAGCAAGGTATGGGCCTCACCACTGCCGAATAAGGCCTTGCCAACAGCCCCGCGACGGGCTCCGATATACGGATGATCACTTGGATTCTTGGACGGCGGACCGCGAACACACGCGATCGAGTTGACACGCGGCGCGTCCGCCTTGTGCGGCTTATCGGTTGCTGGACACCGACGGACTGGAATTCGGGGTTCCCGCGTGCGTGGAGCACGCTATGCTGAGCAACCGGCCAGGACTTGATCATTCTGATTTGAGCCAGGTCATTGCACCGGAGATCAAGGCCGACGCCTTCTATGAAATCATCCGACATCTTTCGGCCACCGAGACATTGGAGGCGGTTCTCGAGATAGGCTCTTCCTCAGGCGAGGGGAGCACGGAAGCCTTTGTTGCCGGCCTAGCACAGAATCCTGGCTCCCCCAAGCTGTTCTGCATCGAGATCTCCAAACCGCGCTTCCAGAAGCTGCAGGAGACCTACAAATCCTACCCCTTCGTGCACTGCTACAACCGTTCGACCGTAAGCATCGAGCAGTTCCCGAAGCCCGAAACCGTTGCGACCTTCTACCACGAGGTACCGTCCGGCCTGCGGAAGTTTCCACTGCCACTGGTCCTTGATTGGCTTCGCCAGGACGTTCAATATGTCCGCGAATCGGGCGTGGAAGCCGGCGCAATAGAGCAGATCCAGGCTGATCACGGCATCGACACCTTCGACATGGTCCTGATCGACGGATCGGAATTCACCGGTGCCGTGGAGTATGCGCTGATCAGGGGCGCCAGGCTTATCCTGCTTGACGATACCAATACCTTCAAATGCTACAACGTTCGTCAGACTCTGCTGAACGACCCGATGTACGATCTGGTTGCCGACGACCAGGAACTGCGGAACGGCTATTCCGTCTTTCGTCGTCGGGCAACGGCACGCCGGGTCGGGGACACACTTCCCATTCACTTCTTTACCATCGTCCTCAACGGCGAGCCTTTCATCCGCTACCACGAGGACGTTTTCCGCCGTTTGACCGTGCCATGGCATTGGCATGTGATTGAGGGTGTGGCTGCGCTCAAGCATGACACGGCCTGGAGCGTGGCAAATGGCGGCCACATACCAGACGGCCTCCATGATCGCGGTCGCAGCAACGACGGTACCACGGCCTATCTCGACGAGGTGGCGCAGCGCTTCCCGGCGAACATCACCATCTACCGCAAGCCCCTCGGCGAGTTTTGGGATGGCAAGAAGGAGATGGTGAACGCCCCGCTGCCCGGAATCACGGAGCCGTGCCTTCTTTGGCAGGTCGACAACGACGAACTGTGGACGGTTGAGCAGATCCAGACCGTCCACGACCTCTTCACGCGGAACCCCTCCAGGACAGCGGCCTACTACTGGTGCTGGTACTATGTCGGTCCTGACAAGATCATCAGTACGCGCTACAACTACGCCCAGAATCCCGAACAGGAATGGCTGCGCACCTGGCGCTATGAGCCGGGTGCCGTCTGGGCAGCGCACGAACCGCCTGTACTGGTCGCGGGCGAAGGCGATGCGGCGAAGACCACCGACATCGCAAAGATCAAGCCCTTCACCCAGAACGACATGGAGCAGGCGGGCGTGGTCTTCCACCATGTCGCCTATGCGACAGAGCAGCAACTCTCGTTCAAGGAACTCTACTACGGCTACAAGGGTGCTCGCGCGCAATGGCGGGCGCTGCAGGCCCACAAGGGCTCCGGCGCATTGAAGGATTTCTTCGGCTGGGTGTCGGACAACACGATGTTCGACGACGCGGCCCATTACCTGGTCGATCCGATAGCCAAATTCAATCCGGCAACCAGCCAATGGACCTTCGATGGCGTCGCACGTCTGCCCGAGGCGATGGGAAAGACGGAGGTACAACGGCCGCGTATTCTGGTTGACGGCATATTCTGGCAATACCTTGCGACCGGTATCAGCCGTCTTTGGCAGAACATACTGCGGGAATGGGTCGCATCGGGTTTTGCCGACAACGTCGTCTTGCTGGACCGAGGCGGCACGGCGCCTCGCATTCCCGGCGTGCATTACTGGACAATTGCCAGGCACGATTATTCACAGACGGGCCGCGACAGCCTCTATCTCGAATCAATCTGCCGTCAGCTCGATGCCGATGTTTTTGTTTCGACGTATTACTCTACGCCAACGAACACCGCGTCTTTTTTTGTCGGCTACGACATGATCCCCGAAGTCCTCGGATTGCCGCTGGACGACGAGCCGTGGAAAGAGAAACGCAGGGCGATTCTGCATGCCTCGGCGCATAGCATGATCTCGCGCAATTCCGCGAATGATCTTGAAAAGACGCACCCTTTTATTGCGAGCGGCAGTACATATGTGACGCACTGCGGTGTCGATCCGAGTTTCACGCGTCCGGCCGACGATGACGTAAACGCCTTCCGCCGTCGCCATGGACTGGACCGGAACGCGTATGTCGTGATGGTCGGCGACAGAACCGGATACGGAGGCTACAAGAACGGCTCCCTGGCATTCCGCGCTTTGGCGCAACTTCACGATGACTACCCCCTGGTGTTGGTCTGTATCGGTGGTGAGCAGGATATCGAGCCGCAGTTGCGCGAACTGGCACCCCGGCTTGACGTCCGGCGCCTGGCGCTTAGTGACGCGGACCTGCGCGCCGCCTATGCCGGCGCCCACGCGCTGCTGTATCCTTCGAAATATGAAGGCTTCGGCATGCCTCCCATTGAAGGCATGGCCTGCGGCACGCCAGTCATCGTCTGCCGCAATTCCTCGCTGCCGGAGGTTGTGGGCGAGGCGGCGCTCTATGTGGACGAGAACGACCCTACCGACATGGCCGATGCCATCGTGAGACTTTACGACCCTAGTCTGCGGACTGAGCTGATCGAGCGTGGCCTGAGACAGGCGTCGCGGTTCACCTTCGCGGGCACGGCGCAGGAATTGGCGAGGGCCCTCGTCGAGACGTATGAACGGCTGCAGTCTGGAGACATCCCTCGTCCGAGCGTAGCATGGACGGAGCTGCGGGGCTTCCAGCAGAGCAGCCAAATTCAGGGCATCGGCATCGGCGCAACAGGCGCGAGAGAGGAACCGAGCGCGGAGGCCGGTCGCGGTCCGTGCGCGACGAGTGGCAAACTCGAACAGGCTTTGGAAACGATTGCTTCGATGCAAAATAGCCCCTTTTGGAAAGCCCGCGAGCTTGCTGTCCAGATGCTGAGGAAGTCCGGACTGCGGCGGCGTGCCTGATCGCCCAGTATCTGTGGAAACTGGCAGGAGTGCTTGAATGATCGTTTGGCTTGCATCCTGGAATGATCGTTTGGATTGCATCCTGGCCGAGGTCGGGAAGCACTAATTCACGCATACTCAGTCGTGTCCGATTCGCTGATCCAAGGTTGGCCGGAAGTCTCTGACCCATAAGGGTTTCTGGGCAATTTTCGGTGGTGTCGATTTGAATGCGGCGGGCTCTCCCCGACGATCTGTCGGGGAGTACTCGGCCATGAACACCCGCCAGACACGGTTCGCGCAACTGATGGATTTCCTGCCATGGAGCACGTTCGGCCGCACAGTCGCACGCTATTACGGCGATCACGCGGTGCGGACGCTGTCATGCGCCGCCCAGTTCCGGGCGATGGCCTTTGCGCAGTTGACCGATCGGGAGAGCTTGCGCGACATCGACGCATGCCCGTCGGCACAAGCCGCCAAGCTCTACCATGTGGGCTATCGCGAGCCCGTTCATCGCTCGACGCTGACGCATGCCAACGAAATGCGTGATTGGCGGATCCATGCCGAATTTGCCCAGCGGCTGATTGCTCAGGCCCGACGGCTTTATGCTGGTGACAACCTGGGCATGGACCTGAGCAGCACCGTTTATGCGCTGGATTCGACCACCATCGATCTCTGCCTGCCGGTCTTTCAGTAGGCGCATTTCCGTTCGACCAAAGCAGCGGTGAAGATGCACACGCTGCTTGATCTGCGCGGCAACTGACGATCTGCGCCCTCGACAAGAATCGCTGGCAGGTGGAGCTTTTCTTCCGGTGGATCAAGCAGCATCTCTGCATCAAGCGGTTCTACGGCACCTCCGAGAACGCGGTGAACACCCAGATCTGGATCGCAGTGTCGGTCTACGTGCTGGTCGCCATCGTCAGGAAGCGGCTCGGGCTAAAGACCCGCTGGGAATTAGGCGAACCAGCTACAATACGGCCGCTTCCACTTGTTGTCATCCCCGCGAACGCGGGGATGACAACAACAGAAGCAGGTCTGCTGACAACTGGCGCAGTTAATTTGGAGCAGATCCTGACTTTGTGGCGGCACTCGCCTGGTGAGGTTGCTCAGACAACCACAGCGCGTGATCCGTCCGGGAGTGCCAGGTGCGCCTCAATGCCGAGCAAGCGAACGATCTCTGTGATGCGCGGCAGCGTCATGACGCTGAACGCCGTGGACAGCGCATCGGCCATGGTCGCCTCCGGGGCAATGACCGAAACGGCGGCGAATGTGTGACTCGTCGAGCCATCGGATGGGTCGAAGATATGGTTGAACCGCCCGGCGGTGTCGAACAGCGTCCCGTAACCGCCGGACGTTGCCACGGCACGGTCGGCGAGCGGGATCTGCTCCGCGACATGGCCAGGTGCGAACGGGTCGTCCAACCCGACCCGCCACGGTCCGCCATCGGGATGGCCACCGATCGCCCGCGTCTCCCCCATATCGACCAGCGCGTGGGCGATGCCGCGGGCGCGCAGGAGCGCAACCACGCGATCGGTAATGTAACCCTGCCCGATGCCGTTCAGTGTCACCGCGGTATCGGGCACGAAGTCGATCCGCTCGGCCGCGAGCGACACGCGATGCTGGCCGATACGGGTCAAAGTTGCTGCCACCGCTGATGCAGGCGGTCCGGCAGGGTCAGCGTCCGGGCGCTCGAAGTGGGCGGCGTAGAGATCCCACAAGGGCTGGACGGTGACATCGAACGCCCCGCCCGTCAGGGCATGATAGCGCGCGCTCTCGTTCATCACCCGCAACAGATCGAGCGGCGGATCATCCAGCACGCCCTCGCGGTTCAATTGCACCAGCGCGGACTGGGGGTCGTAGAGACTGAGTTGACGTTCCAGACGTGCGACCTCCGCGAGCGAGTCTTGGATCAGTGCCTCCGCGGCGGCCGGATCGGGGTGGTGCAGCAGGAGCATCGCATCAGCGCCGAGCGCGGTGCCTCGCCAGACATGCATCAAGGGCGTCTCCGTCAGCCGTGCCCTCGGCGACAGCAATGTCAGTCCGGCAGCCGCGGCGGAGATCGTGATGAAGCGCCGGCGCGTTGCGGGCCTCATGACGCCCCTCCGTCCAAAATGTAGGATTGGGGCGTGTCGGCCAGGCGCACCACCCGCCCGCCGTTGTCCGCGGCGAAGCGCTGCGCGGCGGCTTCGTCGCTGAACGGCATCGCCTCCGGCGTGTCCATGCCGCTGCGTCGCCGGCTGCCGATCACGAACCATGCCTGCTTGGCCAGCACCCAGACTTCCGGCTGATCGTGGTTCGTCGATCGTGCCATGTCGCTGACATAGATTGCGACAATGCCCTTCGGCATTTCCGGCAACAGCGTGAATGCTATGGTTTCGCGAACGGTGGCGAACCAGTAGGGCTCGGAGCGGTCACGCACGAAGATCTGTCCTTTGGGGCCGGGATGCTCGCCCAACGTCATGCCACAGAACTGGCCGGTGGCATCCAGCGCGATGGGACGCGGCGACGGGGCATCGGCGTCCGGCTTGTCGTCGCAGCCCGCCAGTGCGGCCACCGCGATCATCAGGAAAGCACGCCTGCGCATCGCGCGCCCCCTACACCGGCCGGCGCGCGAACAACGCGACCGCGCCGCCGAGCGGTACCGCGATCCAGGCCAGTAGCGCGCCGATCAGTGATGGCAGGGACAATCCTGTTTGGCCGGCGAGTCCAGCCAGTCCGGCAAACGTGCTGACTCCCTCGGTGCCAGTCAGGTTCAGCAGCCGATAAGCGTCCGCCGGATTCAGCAGCAGCAGGATATCGAGCATTCGTGCCGAAACAATGCGCCCCTGGTCGGCAACCAGAACACCCAACAACGCCATGTCGTAGATCAGCACGAACAGCAGCCAGACGCTGATTGCGATCGCTCCAGCGGTACCGCGATCGCGCACCGCAATGCTCACGACGTAGCCGACCGCGAGAAACGCGCCGCCCAGCGCCACCGACGACAGCATCAGGACGACGAAGGCCCGCCATGATGCCGGGTCGTTGTCGCCGCCGAGCCACAGCGCAACCCCCGCCGCACCGAAGCCGACCAGCGTGGCGAATGCCAAAATGGCGAGATGGCCGAGGAACTTGCCGATCACCACCTGCCAACGCGTCACTGGATAGGCCAGCAGCAACGCCATCGTGCCTCGGTCGACCTCGCCGACGATCGCATCGTAGGACAGCAGCAGCGCGATCAGCGGCAGCAGAAAGATCGACAGACTCGACAGGCTGACGATGGTGATTGCGAGGGGGCTCACGTTCACTGCTCCGGTCGGGCTCGCGCCCAGGAACGCCAGCGTCAGCGCGAAGGCGGCGAGCAGCAGCGTGGTCGCCAGGATCCAGCGGTTCCGCATGCCGTCGCGAACCTCCTTGCCGGCGATGATCAAAGTCTGGCGCATCAGGCCAGGTCCTCCTGGTGCAGGAAGGCGGCATAGATGTCGTCAAGGCTGGGGCGGACAATTTCGATATCCGTCGCGCCTGGCGGCAGCGTGCGCAGCATGCCGGGCAGCGTGGCTTCGTCGCATGCGGATTCTACGACGCGCCCACCATCCATCCGCATGCGAAGCAGCGGATGAATGCCCGCAAGCTGCCGAAGCGTGGAAAGCGTGCCGTCGGCGACCTTGCGACCCCGGCTCATCACGACAACGCGGTCGGCCTGGCCCTCCAGCTCCGCCAGAGCGTGCGACGAGATCAAGACGCATGCGCCGTCATCGCGCAGTCCACGCATGATTGCGTAGAGATCCTGTCGTGCCGCGGGATCCAGTCCGGATGTCGGCTCATCGAGCAGTAACGCGCGCGGATTGCCGAGCAGCGCCTGGGCGAGACCAAGCCGCTGGCACATGCCCTTGGAGTAGGTTCCGACGCGGCGGCGGCCGGAAGCGGCAAGGCCGACACGGTCCAGCAGTTCCGGCACCACCCGTGCCGACTGCCGCTTCAGGCGCGCATAGAACGACAGCGTCTCGATCCCGGTCATCGACGGCTGAAACGCGACATTCTCCGGCAGGTAGCCAAGGGCCGCACGCGAGGGAGCCGCGGCGCTGCCGGCCGGATCGGCGCCGAGCACGCGCACGCTGCCAGTTGTCGGCCGGAACAGGCCCAGCATCAGCTTGATCAGGGTGCTCTTGCCCGCGCCATTATGTCCGACCAGCCCGATGCACTCGCCCTCGGCCAAGTCCAGGTCCACGTCGTCCACCGCAACATGGCGGCCGAAGGTCTTTCTGATTTGGGACAGGGTGATCAGCGCGACACGTGCCGGAGCCTCCCGGCTTACGAGTGGCGGTGCCGCAAGCGCGACCTCCATCATCGTGGCGGCTCCAGCTGCGACAGGGCAGGCGGGCGCACTGGGCGCATCAGCGGCGCGCTGTCGAGCACGCCACCCGGATGGATGGCGGGAAAATGTGCCTGGGCCCAGCGCACCACCTGCACGGCGGGACTGTTGAGCAACAGCTTTGCGGCGGGCGCGCGCCAAACCACCTGGTCGATGATGTCGTTGGGACGGTATGCGGTGTCGGCGATGCCGTCGCCATTCAGGTCGAACGCCGGATTGTCGCTCCAGTAGTTGCCGCGCCCCTCGCTCGCCCAATCGAGCGACCGGGTGCCGACATACATCACCTGCGTCCTATTGGCGACAAAACTGTTGCCGCTGATCGTGTTGCGCTCGGATCCGGCGGTGAAGTGTACCCCGACACCGCACGATTCAAACCAGTTGTCGGTGAAGCGGTTCTTGTTGGCGTTGTAGATGAACACGCACTTCTCCGACCCCCGCACGACATTGCCGACGATCGTCGAGGCGTTCGCGTAGTTGAACAGAAGCCCGTTGTCGCGATCGCCATCCGACACGTTGTCATGCAGCCGCAGCCGATCGGAATACATCATGACGTAGCCTACGTCATTGCCGACCGAGACGTTGTCCGCGACCTCGCTTTCGTTCGTGTACATGAAATGCACCGCGAAGCGCAGGCCGCGCAGGCGGTTGCCGCGGATCGTGTTCTGCTTGCTGGAGACGGCGAATACGCCATCGCGTCCGCCCTCCAGTTCATTGTCCAGGACGCGGGACCCTGGCGCGTTCCAGATCGAGATGGACGGCCCGCGCTCTGTCCGCCGCAACGTGTGAAGCCCGTGGATGATCGAATGGCGCACCAGGGCATCGTGCGTGCCTTCCAGATAGACGCCGATCAGGTTGTCCACCAGCACGACATCTTCCACCGTTGCGCGGTCGGCGGTGCGATCCAGGAATATGCCGGAATTCCTGTCGATGAGGCTCTGGCCGGAGCCGCGCGCGGTGATGCCGCGGATCAAGACATCCGCCGCGGTGACGGCAATGGTACTGCCCGCGCCGTCGCCGTCGACGATGGCGTCCGCCGTGCCTTCCAAACGCAGGCCGGGCTTGTCCACCACGACACTGCCGTGATGCACCCCGGCCATCAGGTGCAGCGTGTCGCCGGGAGCGGCCCGGGCGATCGCCGCGTCGAGCGGATCGTCCGGCCGCACCTCGAAGGTCGCCGCGCCCGCGCAGCCCAACCCTGCCACGATCAGAATGGCGGCAAGCAAGGCCGCGTGCGCGCGGGCGCCCATCGTCATTAGACCCGCTTCGGATGCACCAGCATGCGGCCGGACATTTCCATGTGCAGCGCGTGACAGAACCACTGGCAGTACCACCAGTGCACGCCAGGCCGGTCGGCGGTGAACGTGATGGATGATGTCTGCTGCGGCCCGATTTCCATCGCGATACCGTGCCGCACCATGGTGAAGCCGTGCGTCAGGTCCTCGACATCGTCCATGTTGGTGACCGTGACGGTGACCTCGTCGCCTTCGTTCACCTCGAACTTGTCGAGGCTGTAGGTCGGTGCGATTGACGTCATGTAGACCCGCACCTTGTTGCCGTCGCGGATGACGTTCGCCGCTTCCTCCAGCTTCACGCCATCCTTGGCCGCCGCCTGCCGCGCATCCTCCCATGACCGGTCGTCGCGCTTCCAGACACTGATCGGGTTTACCTTGGAGCTGTGGACGATGCAGATGTCGTGCGGTTCCGCGAAGCTCGGGCCGTCATGCACCAGGATCATCTTGTCGCCGGAAATGTCGATCAGTTGGTCGTTTTCCGGTTTCAGCACGCCGGTGTTCAGAAACCGGTCCTTGGAGAACTTGTTCAGCGAGATCAGCCATTTGCCATCGGCCTCCTTGGTCTCGCCCATCGACGTGTGGTCGTGGCCCGGCTGGTAATGCACATCCAGCTTCTGCATGATGGGATCGACCTTTTCGCCGGCGAAAGCACGGCGCGCCTTGTCGATATTCCACTTCACCATCTGACTGTCGATGAAGACCGTGGTGTAAGCGTTGCCCCTGCCGTCGAAGGCGGTATGCAACGGGCCGAGGCCTAGTTCCGGCTCCGCCACCACGATGTCGCGTGGCTTGATCTTGTCGGCGAACAGGTCGGGGATCTTGCGCACGTCGATCACTGTCACCGTGGGCGAAAGCTTGCCGGCGATCACCACGTGGATGCCGTCGGGCGCGGTGTTGCAGCCGTGCGGAGAATTGGGAACGGGTAGATAGCGGGTGTATTTCGAGCCTTGACGTCCGTTGACAACCTTGACGCCGCCCATCTCCTTGAAGTCGCCGCGTTTGACCGCGTCTTCGATCGCCGCGATGTCGAAGATCACCGCCCAGGCCTGCTCATGGTCGGTCATCTCGGCGACCGTCACACCCTTGTTCGGGTTGTAGCAGGTGGAGAACGCGTACTTGCCCTGATAGTCGGCGTCGCAGTTGTCCAGATTGCCGTCCACCAGCACCTGCCAGGCGACTTCCATCTTGTCGCCATCGACTGCGGTGAACACCGACCAGTAGTTCTTCGGATCGTCCAGCACGGTCCCGTCGTTCGGGATCGGGATCACGTGCTCGCTGTTGGCGAACACATAGCCGGTGCGAGGGAATTTCTGCGGACGCAGGCCGTGGATATCGGATGCGTTGGGAATCTCGATGATCTTGTCGGTCTTCATCACGTCGCAGCGGATCCGCGCGATGCGGCAATTCGCCTTATCGTTGATCCACAGATAGCGGCCGTCATACGTCCCGTCGGTGAACGACATGTGCGGATGGTGCGCATCGCCGTTGTGGTAATCGAGCGTATCGCCCGCGGACTGTCCACCGCTGCGCTTGCGCAGGAATTCCTTGGTCGCGGGCAGCAGGCCCTCGGTCAGGACCTTCTTGCTTTCGTTCGTCAGGCCCCATCCCGTGGCGCTGCAGCGATTGAACACCGGAATGCGCATCAGCTCACGGGAGGACGGCAGCCCGATGATGCGTATCTCGCCGGACTGTCCGCTCGATGAAAACCCGTAGTATTCGTCGAGGTCCCCCGGCTTCACCTCGGCTGACTGCCCGCCGCGCGGGGTCGGCGCCGGCGCAGCGCGTTGTGCCTGTGCCAGCGCGCCGCTCGCCAGCGCCATCGAGCCTGCCCCGGCGGCAATGCCGGCAAGCGCTGCCGCCCCCGCCGTCGTGCCCAACAGTCCTCGGCGTCCCATACGCCCGGTATCGTCGGTGGTCTCGGTCATGTGTAACTCCTGTTGCAACGCGTCACTCGGATATGACTTGGGTCTGCCGGACGGACGGTCGCGGCAGCGGTGGCGGGGGAAAGGTCGGCGGCGGGCCGGAAGAGACGAACTTCTCGCGCTTCAGGCGGCGCTGGATCATCACCGGACATTTGTGGTCGTGGTGATACAGCATCTGGCAGTGCAGGCACTGGATGCACTCGTTCGGGTTGATGTGCCCTTCGGGATGGATCGCCTGCACCGGGCAGTCGTTGGCGCAGCGCTGGCACGGGTTGCCGCACTCCCGGTAGCGGCGCAGCCAGTCGAACATCCGCAGCCTGGCAGGGATCGCCAGTGCGGCGCCGAGCGGACACATGTAGCGGCAGAAGAAGCGTTCCACCGTCAGGCTCGCTGCCAGGATTGCGACGGCATACAGGACGAATGGCCAATCGCGGACAAACCGCAGGATGATCGCGGTCTTGAACGGCTCCACCTCGGCAGCGCGCTCCGCCGTCGCCAGCGCGCTGAGGGAGATGCCGAACAGCAGCAGGAATACGATGTATTTCAGCGCGACCAGACGCTGATGCACACCGAACGGGATTTTCAACTGGGGAATCTTAACCAATCGCGCCGCGCGGTTCAGCAATTCCTGCAACGCGCCGAACGGACACAGCCAGCCGCAGAATGCACCGCGGTTCCAGAACAGGATCGACGCCGCTGTGGCGAACCAAAGCACGAAGATCAGCGGCGCCATCAGGAAGTAGTCCCAATTGAAGTCGGTGCGCAGCGAACTGACGAATGCGAGCACGTTGACCACCGACAACTGCGCCTGTGCGTACCAGCCGATCCAAAGCAGGGTGAATACCATGAAGCCCAGCCGAACCCGGTCGTACAGGACGGGATGGCCGGTGAACCAGTCCTGGAAGAAGAAGATGCCGGTCAGGCAGAGCAGCGCGACAAACAGGATCGACAGATCCACCGCCTTCGCGCGCCACATCGTGTGCCAGAGCGGTTCCTCCGGCGCCACACCGGGTTCGCCAGCGGAAGACTGGGAAACGCCCGACTGGGTCGCCGCCGGTTGTGCGGCAACCGGCGCGGCGGCGATCGGACGGAGGTATTTGGTGGGAAGGTCATACGCAAGGTCGAACGTGAGAAATGCCTTGTCACGCCCCGTGGTTGTGCGCTGGACCAGCAATTGCAACCGCCAGGGTTCGGCCAGGTTGATGCCGGCCGCAGTGGGCACGATGAACAGGTCCGCTTCGGAGAAGTCCGGCGCTCCGGCGGCCGCGGCGCCGCTCAGCCGTCGGTGCATCCGATCGCGGAAGCGTACACTCTGATCGCCCTGCAGCAACTCGAACCGATCGAAGATACCGCCGCGGACGTAGCCCGATCCCTTGAAGGAATAGGGCCCGTTGGAAAACACGGCGATCGCCTGCTGATCCGGGCCCATGTCACGTTGCAACTGTGCGTAGCCGGCATCCCCCAGCAGGCTGCGGCCGATCGAGGGTACGCTCACCGGGGCGACATGCAGATCGATGAAGTCCTGCGTCGGGTCGTCCAGTTCCGGCCGCGCAGCCGCATCCAAATGACCATCACGGGCGAAGGCGTCGGAAACCTCGCCCACCGTCAGGTGCAGTCGCCGCACCGATCCGTCGGCAACCAGTGTCGCCCAGTCCTCGATGGCGTCACGTGTCGTATCGATCGAGCGGATGGGTTTGACCGGTCCCTGCTGGGCAGCGCCGCCCAGTTCCAGCTTTCGCGCGATGCGCGTGGCCGATCGCATGATGCTGTCGCCGATGACCATGACGGTGACGGTGGCGCCGCTGACGATGTCAACCGGCGGGCGCGCACCGACCGCCGATATCTCTCTGGCGTCACGGCCGACATAGCCGTTGATGAACCGGGTGATCCGCTCGGGTGGGATGCCAACCAGCACGATCGGCTCGTGATGTTCGACCAACCTGGCGCCGGTGATCCGGCCTTTGATGTCGAGACCGACCAGAATGTTGATTGGCTTCCCGGAATAGCCGACGGCGCTGACGACATCGGTGTTCAGGTATGCGTAGCCGATGCGGTGTTGGCCGGCATAGGCGGGCGCGACCGGCGGCGACCCCTCTGGAGGACCGAGGCGGTCGGCGCCGGGGACGAGGTCGGCCGGCCCGACGGAGGGGAGGAATTCGAGGAGCCGGCTGGTCTGCGCGATGGACGGTACGACCGCAGTGAACAGCCATGCCAGGGCCGCGACAAAGAGACACAAGAAGGCCCGGTGGCGACACCCATGCTGTTGGTCAGCCATTCACCGACCCCCAGTTCGGCGGGTTGCGGTCGGGCGGAACGGGAGGTCGCGAATGTCGTGGCATCGATGGCTGTCATCTGGTTGCGGAAGCGGCGGTCGGGTAAGCTTTACTGGTGATGCGGCAATAGCCTCTTTCGTGCGCCTATGAACCACGTTCGCACGTGCTGCCTTGATCTAGATCAATGACAGATGGCGTGGGAATGAGGACCGGATCTCTCGATGCGCACACCGCTTCCCGGCGATAGGGTCGTCTGGCGAGTTGCTGGCACTTGCATGTGCGTTGAAGTGGGAGGTCGCGATGCAGGCATCGGCGCACACCGCCCAGAACGTTCCGGAGAACTTCAATGCGGAAGCCGCTCGATCGGCGACGCTGAACCCTTATGTCGCGTTTGCGATCGCCGTACGAAACAAATAATGCGCCTTCCAATGCAACGCAGCGGCCGCCGCTCCCGCTGACATCCAGCAATTGCCGAGGGTCTTGCACGCGACGAGTAGCAGCCCGCCGATGTTCCACTCAGCTGCCCACTGACCCTGGCCTGGCGGGTCAGCCGAAGCGGGAAGGGGACGCGCCATTACCGAACGATGCGTAGGACGCAATCCGATATCTCAACCGACAGTCACTCAGCGGACTCACAGCGCAATTCAACTCCCCAGTGATCGCCGTGGGGCTCGCCCATCCCATTTATCGCCGCGTACCAACAACAGGCGATCACCCGTTGCATCTGCAAACCCAGCCGGTCAGAAAGCTCCGAGCACCATTAATGCTGTTCCAATGATGAGCGCCACACCAATCAACAAAACCAGCCAGTCTCCTGGTCGCATTCCTCCATCGCCCCGCGGGCCGCGTCGAATGGCATACACAACATCGGAATCGCGAGACGTGGTATCGGTAAGAGACGAATTATCCATAGAGGCATAAGGCCGATTCGTCTCAGACGGCTCCATCTTTGGTGGCGCCATGACGTCCTCCCTTGTTGGCATGATGCCAAATCGGCGTGCGCTCGCATCTTGTGCGGATGCGTCAGCGATAACGTCAGTGAGTCCGGCGACGTTGGAATGTCGCCATCCTCATTCGAAGCCTTATCCCGCGCAACTCCCAGTACGATCACACTCAGGTTATCTTGTCATCTGGATATCCGCCGAGTTATGGCGCCCCGCCTGCTGCGAACAGATAGGAGAACGCCATTGCCTCGCAAGACCAGCTTTGCCCGCTATCAACTGCCGGGCAACGGTCCGCGCAGACATCGCGATGAGGCATTCGGCGGCCGCTCGGCAGCGTCCTCGTGCACCGGCGATTTCTGCATTGTCCCGACTGATCGCATCCCGTAGAATTGTTGCGAAACTGGCCGGCTGTTCAGCAGCCGGAAACCGCGGGGGAAGCAGCATGGCCGATTCCGATTTTTGGCAAGCGCTGAGCAACACGATTCATCGTTCGGTCAATCTGCGTATTGTGACGCTGGTGGGAGACGCCATCGTGACAGGCACGTTGGAGCGATTGGAGATCGCTGCGCCCGCGGCGGCTGGCGGCGTACTGGTTACAGACATCAATCTCGTGGGCGGCGATATCACGCGTATCGTCAGCGAGAAGCTGCTGGGCGCCGACCATGCGGACCTGCGCAACGCACACCAGGAATCTGTCACACAGGCGCAGGATATCATTGAGCGCAACGTCAAGATCCTGGTCACAATCGCCAAGGAGCTCGGTCAACAGCTCGGATCGCTGCCAGCGCCGACCGCGGGACCCGTTCGTTCCGCCGGCACCTAGTGTCGTGGTTCGGGAGTTGGCCAGCGATTTGGTCATTCATCTAGGGCGGAACAGCGCAGCGCATTCCGGCACATCGCGACGCGTCGGCGGAAGGCGATGCACTGTCCCGCCCTACGGTCAATCCCGCGAACTTTGGAACCCGGACGCCAGGGTCCAACCACCCAACGACCGCCGTGAATCAGGTGAAGGCGCTGCCGTTCGACCTCGCGTGGCGTGGGCGCGGCAAACAGCCGCGCCGCTGTAGCGGGGGCAGCGATGGCATCAGCTTTCGATCTGACGGCGACCGCCCGCAGCCTGCTCAACATCGAGGTCAATACGATTGTGCGCGACAACATGACGGGCGAGCCCATGCCACCCGCCCCGCACGCCCTGCTTGATATTGCCGGTGAGTACGCGGCCGTTCTGTGCGAACTCGGCATCGATCTACCGAGCTATTTCAGGCAGGGGGCCGGCGACCCCGCGGCGATCATTCCCGCCTGGCTGGATGCCCCGACATCGGTCAGCGACGACCTGACCGTTTCAGCCGATACGTTCGATCGCCTGCGCTGGGCGGCGAAATGGGCGAGCACCACGCAGACCCCGCTGGCCGCGCGCATCACGCCGTCCAAACGTGTCCTGCTCGGTCGGATCATCAACAATTCGGATGCGATCAAGGAGATGTTCAAGCGCTTCGACCCCAGCATGCAACAGTTCGTCGGCAAGACGCGCGCACAACTGCTCGAGACGCCGCTGCAGCCAAGCAGCTATGTCATCGCCCCAGACGATCTGATACGACTGCAAAAGATGTGGGACATTGGGGTCGAGGAAATCGTCGCGCAGACCGTCGTGCACGTGACCGGCGACGTCACGACACGCGTGCAGGAGGCGCTCCGCAGTCCGGGATCCGAGACGGTGTTCGCAATACACCGCCAGAGCATCGATGTCTCGGTCGCCTGCTGGAAGTACATGCTCGACGCGGTCCGTGAGATCGCCGGCGCGGCGATACGCGTCGTGCTTCGCGGCGGTGCATGATCGGTTGAACCCATGATCGCATGGTTTGCCGACATCAGGACCGATATCGCGGCCCTGCGTGCCAGTTGGGGGTCCGTCCGCGGCGGTTGGCGCGCCGCCCGCAAGGATGCAGCACAGCTCATCGCGCATCGGCGGATCATGGTCGACACGCAGGCTATGTTGCCGGACGGGATGCGTGTGGTGCTGCGCACACGCGTGCGGCTCAACGGCGACACGGAGACCGATATCCTGCGGCCCTGGCTGAACGCCACAACTTCCGACTCGGTGGCAGCATTGGCGAGCACGCACTTCCTGGCTGTCGCTGCGGCGACCGGTGGTCTGGCAGCGGCTGTAGCTATGGAGCGGCTGGCGACGCGATTTATGGTGGCGGCGGGAACCGCCGGCGGTGCGGGGACGACGATCTGGACCGTGCTTACAACCAAACTCGCACTGCTGATCCCTACGCTGCTGACAATGTGGGCTCTGCTCGTCCCTGTTGCGCTTGCGATGGCTGGCGTTGTGGTCAAACTGATTCTGCGGCGACGGCTGCGCGGGATGTTCCGTCGAGGCCTGTCCGCGCCACCGGTGCGATCGTGACCATCTTCGTCTCCATCGCGGCCTATCGGGACCCGGAGCTGGAGCCGACGATCCGCGATTGCCTGAACCGCGCGCGCTATCCAAACGATCTGCGATTCGGCATCTGCTGGCAGCACGCTGCCGAGGAACCCGCACCGCCGGATTTCGCGGATCGGCGGATGCGGGTGATCGACGTGCCCTGGCAGGACAGTCGGGGTGCCTGCTGGGCGCGCGCGGAGATCATGCGGCTCTGGGATGGCGAGGATTTCTATCTGCAGCTGGATTCGCATCATCGGTTCGTGCAGTACTGGGACGCGCTGCTGCTCGCGCACGCGGACCGGAGCGGGGCGACGAAGCCGATCCTGAGCACCTACGTGGCGCCGTTCGATCCTTCCGCCGCCGATCTGGAGGCGGGCGAACCGATGCAGATGGATTTCGATCACTTTACCGCTGATGGTATCCCCTTGTTCCGCCCACGCACGATTGCCGACTGGCCAACACTGCGGCGCCCACCGCGCGCCCGGTTCGTGTCAGGTCACTTCCTTTTCACGCTCGGCGAATTCGTGAAAGACGTGCCTTACGACCCCGAGCTGTATTTTCACGGCGAGGAGATCACGCTGGCGATCCGTGCGTTCACCCACGGCTATGAATTGTTCCATCCGCCTGAACATGTGCTATGGCATGAGTATACACGATCGTATCGCACAAAGCACTGGGACGACCATGTGCGCGCGCAGGGCATCGAACTCGAATGGCACGAGCGCGATGCGACGAGCCGGGAGAAGGTGCGGCAGTTTCTATCGGCCCCTCATGTCGGCCAGTTCGGCTGCGGCGCAGCGCGTAGCTTCGCCGATTACGAGGCGTATGCGGGGTTGAGCTTTCTGCATCGGGCGGCACAGGATGCGACACTGCGGGGCGAGGAGCCTCCAAATCCACCGGCTCCGGCGACCTGGGCGACGGAGGTCCGGGAGTGGCACGTGCGCATCGTGCTGGACCGCGGGGCATTGCAGCCCGAGGCCCTGATGGATCCGCAGCTATGGTACGTTGGCGTCCATGATACCGCCGAAGTGGAAATTCATCGCGAAGATGCGCAGGGAGAGGAGCTAAAATGGGCGATTTCAGAAGGCATCGCGCTGATCGTAATTGAACGTCGGTTCCGGTCGGCGCAACAGCCGGTGACTTGGACGGTGTGGCCGGTCGGCGCAGCCGGCGATTGGCTCGCGAAAATAGTAGGCAGAGTCGATGGCGCCACGTTGATCGCGGGAGTCTGACGGCCGGCGCATCGAAAGCGCATCGCCGTTCACGCCGGGTCATCTGGTCCGCCCGACGTCCCGCAGAACATTCCCGTCAGACAAGATTTCATCCCCTCAAATGTCATCATCGTCATATTTCGCGGCAGCTAATTTTTCGTCCTGAGATGCCTGCCGCCAACGGCCAGCTCCATGCAGCCTAAGCAGATCGATGATCGCACGATCGATCGGGATTTCCTGCCACGGAACGTTCCGTACAGCGCCACGATCAGGCACCCCGTGCAACTCAAAGACGTGTGCCGCATCAATGCCGCGCCACAGCAGCAGCCCGATTTTGATTCCCAGCACATTGCCGGTCATGGCTGGCCCGCCCGCAAAACTGCCAGGTTCGAGCGCGCAGCCGAGCGCAGTCCCCACCCGAGGCGCCACCGTTTCAATCGGGTCGTTCGCGTCCAGCCGCAACGAAAAGGTCAGGAATGTGGGTTCCTCATCGTCCATTTCGACTCCTTTACCAAATCACATCAACTGTTATCCGGTGGGCACCCGCTCCCGCAGCACGACGTTGGATTCTCCGATGCGGGCAACATGCGGTAAGGCTGCTACCAGTGCCACGCTCACCGCGTTGGAGGTGGTCATCAGATCCCTTACAGCGGGTTGCGGAAAGATCATGCCCCTCACCACCCTGGCGTCGGCTTCAACGGCGGCGCGGTACGCCGTTGGATGGACGACGTACATATCCACGTCGAAATCGGTCTCATCGAAGCGAGTTTTTGACTTGGGATCGCCTCGGAAGCCTTTCTGGACACTACCGCGCATCTGTATTGGAGCGCCCCGGTAGTTATGGGCTCCGATCACCTCTTCCACCGTCGCTTTCGTGGCCTGCCAGGCCGTGCTCCAGAGTTTATTGCCTCTCTCCTGCACCGGCCCCTCGATCTCTTTCTCGCTCAGGCCCTCTACGCCTAATCCGGCCGCCCAGGCCGTCACACGTGCCACGAGTGCGCGCGCTTCGTTCATCAAGGCTGCCACCTGCTGTCGGGCTCGCGTCTTTTCCGCTTCCGAAAGTTCGGTCGTCCGGCCAGGCGGGAAGTGTGTCTGGTAAATTTCAGTGAATCGCACCACGAGATCGGCCGGAAGATTGTCTATCGCATCTTCGAATTCCGCCTCGAACAATTCCCTTGCCGTCGGATCGGCCAGTGTTTCGCGGATGTAGCGTCGCAGGTTGTCGAGAATAGTGTGGGCTTTACGAAATTCCTGCCACATCGGCAACGTTCTGCCCGATGCCATCAACACCTGGACTTCGCCATGCGCATTTGGTGCGAGCGTCAGCGTATGGCTGGCACCGGACATGCTGAAGGGCACCTCTACGGTCGGCTGAGCCTCGGGCCCGCTGGTGACGGCGTGGGCCAGATTCTCACGCCCAGGATCGCCGGGTCGGCGCTCACCACCCGGTTCGCGACGCGGAGCCTTCTCAAACACCGCTGAGAACAGCTTCTTCCCCTTGTCCGCAATCCACCCCACGACCCGCTCCAGCACCGCGTCGACCTTCGCCCGCAGCTTCTGGATTGCGCCGCGGATCTTCGCGGTGATCCCATCCAGATGCAGCAGCCGCGCGAGGAAGTTGATGACCAGCTTCAGACCCGTCGCCAGCCCGCTCTCCAGCGCGTCCGCGGCGGCGCCGATGTTGCCCGCCACGATCTCGCCAATGCTGCTGAGGAAGCTGCCGATGAACTCGGCGATCTGCTTGGCCTTCTGGATGAAGAACACCACCGTGTCGTAGATGCCGATGATCGCCTTCACGATGCCCGCGCCAGGCACGAACAGGCTGACCACGGTTTTGATGGCTTCCTGAACGATCTTGATCTCGATGAAGTCCTGCACACCCTGGATGAAGGCCTGCTTGATCTCCTCGCCCATCTCCTTGATCTTTTCCCAGGCCGCCAACGGCCCGTCGCGCACCAGCGTGACCACCAGGTCGAAGCCAGTCTCCAAAGTCTTCGCGGCCTTTTCGCCGATCAGCGCGACCAACTTCCCGCGGATGTTCGTCCAGGTCAGGCCGAGCATCTGAAGCGCGACGCTGGCAATGCCCTTCAGATCCCAGGTCGACGGCAGCGTGATGCCTTCCAGCGACCCGGTCAGCCAGTCGAAGATCGCGTCCTTGAGATGCGTCAGGAAGTTCTTGCCGAAATTCAGGAATCCCTGCTTGGCGGCAGCGATCAAATTCTTCACAAACACGATCGGCTTCGTGAAGATCGCCTTCAGGACCGCAACACCCTTGTCGATGATGCTCTCGATGTCGGACAGCGAATAACCGAACTGCCCCAGCGCCCAGGTAAAGAACTTCTTCGCCGCCCACAGCAGCAGATTCCCGAGCTTGGCCAGCGCGCCCGACATGGCCTCCTTCATCTTGGCGATCTTGTCGTCGATCGCCTTGATCGCGGCCTGCTGCTTGTCGGCGAGTTTCTTCTGTAGCTCCTCCTCCTTCTTCCTGATGAAACCGTCTAGTTCGTCCAGCTTGCCGTTCACCTCGCCCGCGGTCTTGTTGGCGATGTCCTTCAGTTCCGGTCCAAGCTTGTCGACGTATTCCTTGATGTCGGTCTTCGCCTTCGCCAGCGCGTCCTTGCATTCCTGCACCACGCGCTTGTTGTCGGCGCTGATATCCGCGACCAGGCTGTTGAGCGTCTGCACGAACCTATCGCGATTGGTATCGAAGATCTCCTTGACCCGCGGCAGGTCATCCATGCCCAGCAGCCAGTCCTTGGCTTTTCTCGCCCAGCCGAACACGCCCGAGTAGCGATCGTCCTTGTAGGCATCGAGTTCGCGGTTGACGTTGTCCTCGAACGCCTTCGACGCGCGCGCGTTGCCATCGTCGAACCGCTTCATCGACTGCGTTTCGAGATCCGCGAGCCGCTGCTTCACGCTGTCCTGCGTGGTCTGGTAGATGCCGTTGATCGTCGCGGCGACCTCGTCGCGCTTCTTTTCCAGCGCGCTCTTGGCGCCCTTCTGATGTTCGCCTGTTCGATGCAGCCCCTGCCTGCGGTGGGCCGCCAGCCCGCCACGCTCCGCCTGCTCCTCCTGATGCAGATCGCGATCGACCTTCGCGGTGGCATCCTTCGCGAAATTCTGCACCGCCTGCGGTTCGGTCTTGGCGGCCTTCGCCAGACCCTTCTTTTCCTTGTTGGCGTCGGCAAGGTCGCCGCTGTCGACCATGTCGAGTTGTTCCTGTGTCACGCCCTCCTTCTGGAGCCTGTCATCAGCTTCCTTGGTGTACTGGCTGACATCGGTGTGCTCGGGCAGCAGCGGCGCAACGGCGTCCCGTCCGAGGTTCATCGTTCCCGTCGGTGGCGCCGCTTCCGGCGGAGGCAATTCTTCAGGCGCGTGCTCGGGCGGCAGCGGAGGCGGGGTATGCTCCATGTCGCCGAACGTGCTCACGACGGCGTTCTTATCGGTCTGCACCACCTTCAGGACGTCGGCGCCGGTGTGCTGCGCCTTCATGTCGCGCTTGAAGTTGTCGACGTCCTCGATGCTCTTCGGAACATTCTGCGCGAGCGATTGCGTCAGCTCGTCCTTGGCCTTGTTCTCGTCGGGCTCGGGCGGCGGCTTGGCGGCGACGGCGCCGACCTGGCTGAAGTTGCTCTTCGACTGGCCATCGCTCTCAGGGATGACGACCGCCTTTTCGGCCTGGTGAACTTTCCGATCGGCATTGTCGTGGGTCTGCTGGTGCAGGCTGAGATTGCCGATCTTGCTGACGCCCCTCGCCAGGACGGGGGCGGCCTTGGCCACCAGGTATTGCCCAACCCCGCTCGTCAACGGCGTCAGCTGGGCTTTGACGCCCACCGAGTGGGGACCGGTCGCGTGCTTCGCGTGCGGGCCTGCCACGGCCTTGGGCGGCGGCTTGACCGTCTTGGTCGCCTTCTTATCGGCCGGTTTGCGGACATCGGGAACTGGCTTGGGTGGCGGTCCCTGGCCCAGGTGCCGCTTGGCCGCGACCCCATCCATCTCCAACTTGTGTGCTTCCGCAGCCGTCATGTCGTCCGGCAATTCGATCGTCCGGCCATCCAGCGTGTGGTAGGTGCGGCTGTCGTCGGTATCGGAGTCCGCGGCCCGCTGGACGTCACGGCGGATTTCGGTCGGCGCCACCACTGGCGATTTGGCGCGGTGCCCGACGCGCCGGTTCTGCACGACGTGCGTGGCCTCGTGCGCCATCAGCCGGAGGTCGTGTTCGCTCTCGCCGTGGCCGAGCGTGATTCGCTCGCCCTCCGTGTAGGCGCGCGCACCGATCGAGGCGGCGGCGGCACGCGCG
>DATMND010000053.1:0-20181 GCA_035569235.1 Acetobacteraceae bacterium
CCCTGCAGCCCAGCCATTCACCGCCCCGATGACCGGCTTCCACACGCGCGGATAGTGGTCGCCCATCCGCCCATCGACGCCGGTCTTCTGCCCGTGCACCGTTCCCGCCAACGGCCAGAAGATGCGCTGGGTGCGCAGATATTCGCGCTCCCCCTCCGTGATGTTCGGCCGCGGCGCCAGGTTGTGTCCACCGCAGAAATGTCTGTCACCCGCGCCCGTCAGAATGGCGCAGCGGATGTCGCGATCCTCCCAGAGATCGATCCAGGCGGCTGAGATCTCGTCCGATGTCGGTTTGTCGAAGATGTTGGCCTTTGCCGGATTGTTCAGCGTGATGTAGGCGACTCCGTCGCGCTTCTCATACTTGATGGCCAATTCGCGGTCCTCCTTGACTGACACCGATCAGCGCTGGCGTGGTTCACGCGCGAGCAGCGCCGCCAGGATGCTGAGACAGGACAGCACGATGAAGCATCGCAGCGAGAGATCATAGCTGCCCGTCCGGTCGCGCAGGAAACCCGACAGCAGCGGGCCCAAGGCCTGCGCCAGGACCTGCACGGAAAGCGCGATGCCGCGGATCGCCCCGTAGTTGCTGCGCCCATAGTAATCGGCAAACACGATCGGCAGCAGGGTCAGGAGCCCGCCGATGCCCGCGCCGAACATCGCGGCGGCAATGAAGCCTTGAAGTGCCGATGCAACGCCGAGCATGACGAAGGTCCCGACGCTGAGCGCGACACCGGACAGCGCAAGCGCATATCGGCTCGGCATGGAGCGGGGGACGAATCCGCAGCCGAGGCTGGCGACGCCGGACATCATGGAGAACGTGCTGACGATGGTGGCTGCGACCGTGGGGCTCAGGCCTCGCTCGATCAGAAATGGCGCCTGATGCAGGCTGACTCCCGCCTGCACCGGATAGGCGAACAGCGCAAACAGGCAGAGCAGCCAATAGGACGGCGTTCGCAGTGCCTGCGCACGCGAGAAGACCGGCTCCGTCACGCGTACGGCCGCCGGAGTGTCGTGCATTGATCGGCGGTCGGGTGCGAGGCCGACATCTTCCGGCCGACGCACCATCAGCAGCCAATTCGGCACGAACCCGATCGCCAGCACGGCAGCGCCCACGGCGAGCCATCCCGCGCGCCAGCCGTGCTGCAGCATCGCGACCTGGGCGATCAGCGGCAACGCCACCAGGCCCACCATCTGAGCGAGCGTTGCGATCGAGATTGCGAATGCGCGACGCGCGACGAACCAGTTGTTCACCGCGCCGTAGATGCCGAGGTCGAATGGTCCGGCGAAGTTCATGCGTGCGATGCAGAACAGCAGGTAGAACATCGGCAGCGCGACGGTGAGCGAGAGCAGCATGTTGGCGACGCCGGTCAGCAGGACCGCGAGGCACAGCACGAGGCGTGCACCGCTGCGATCCAGCGCCCGCCCAAGTGCAGGTGCGGACAGTGCCGCCAGCACGCCGCCGAGCGATACCGCGCCGGACAGCGCGGTTCGCGACCACCCGAACTCGCCCGTCATCGGTGCCACGAAGATCGACAGCGTCGCCACCGCTCCGCCCTGTCGCGAAAAGCCGGCGCAGCACGCGCAGGCCAGGATGATCCAGCCATAGAAGAACGGCAGACGGCCGATCAGCAGGCGAGGCAGCGTTCGATGCTGTGGCATTTCAAAAGATACCCGCTCCCCGCGAAGCGGGAAGGGCTGCGGCGGAGGTGCTTGTAGAGCACGGCTGGGAAGTCCTGTCCGGGGAGCACGGCGGCGCGACGATCGAGCGACGCACTTTTCGCGAAATGCCCGCAACCTTCAGGCAGCACCGTTTCTGAACGGCAGCAGGCGAAGCCGCACCCGCCAGGGTGCCTTGGTCTCTATTACAACACGCTTCCGCAATACGCTCCAGTGCGCCGGAATCTGACACGGACCTGACACGTGTAACGCGACGAACTCGATACGGGGGCTATGCGCTTGTGACACGGTCTCAATATGCCCGGCAAAGCGCATCACAAGCTGGGTGTGGAGGTCAGCCTGCGATCCTGGCCTGGAAAGGCCGGGATCGCAGGGTCGAAGCAGGCGACTGTTTAGTTCATGTCTTCGCAGAGCGGCAGCTTGGTGATGACTTCCGGACCCTCAAAGCCGGGGAAGATGCTCATGACGATCAGCGAGCCGAGATCGTCGGCGACGCCGAGGCCGGTGCTGAGCGAAATGCCGCTCAGGTAGGTGCGGGTCTTGTAGGTCGTCCGGCCGGCGCCGTCCTTGCCCAGGTGGGTCTGCACAACCGTGCCGCCCAGCGGGCCGGTATAGATGTATCCTGTCCCGTCCGCCGCGACGTGGGGAAGCAGAGCGCTGGGCTGGGGAGCCGAGGTGAAGCCGGCGTTGGCGGTCGCCGTGCCGCACTTGTTGGCGGTATTGGCCTGAAGCGCGCCCGGGACGGTCGCATTCGGCTTCTGATACGCCGAGCTGGAGAGGTCAGCCAGGATCGCGTCGTGCAGCTGCTGAGGGGTCAGCAGCTGGTTGTTTACGATAGGCGCGCCGCCGCCGAAGTGGATGCACTGCGGCCAGGCGCCGCCCTGCGTGCCGCCGGGGGTGTTCAGGAACGTGTTGACCACGCGCTGGCCACCGAAATACGGCTGACCGTCAGGGCCGAAGCCCGTCGCCAGGTTGGTGGCAAGGCCGCTGTTGCCAATGCCGCCGCAGAACACCGAGCTGGCATCCGGCACGGAGAAGTTCGGGTTGAGCGGCTTGGCGGGGTCGCCGGGGTTACCCAGTGGATCGATGCACGCCCAGACCTCCTGCTGACTGCGGCGGTCGGAGACGGCGAAGGCAAACTGGCCGTCCGGGCTGACCTGAGCGGACTGCAGCTTCAGCCCTTCGGGGAGGTCGCGGTAGTACCTGAACGGACCGACGGTCTTGCCGATCGGGCCGCTGTTGTTCAGCTGATAGGTGAACATGCCGCCCTTGATGCCGGCCATGAACAGGTAGGACGTCGCGGTGGCCGCGGTGGTTGCCACAGGGACGCCACCGTTGTTGACCGCGGCGATCGCGCAGCCGAGTTGGTTGGCGTAAGTGTTGGCCGGGTTGGGCGCCAGCGCGGTGCTGAGCTTGGTCGGATCACAGATCGGGGTGATGGCCGAACCCTGGAACGGGATGTCGCCGAGGTTGGTGACCGCGCCGTTCTTGATGATCGGCATGACGATGCAATCCGGCGAGGTGTTCGGCGGCAGGATCCACCCGGTGGTCCCGGCTGCGCTGCCGGCATCACCCTGCTTGCAGAGCGTCGAGCCCTCGTCGAAGGCCCAGTTGTGCCCGCCACCCGTGGGTGCGCCGGTGGTCTGATCGGCGGTCGAGCTGTCAGGGATAAAGATGGAGCCTTCCGTGCTGGTGAAGACGTTCGGCGACCAGTTGGCCGCGATCGGCACCTGCGGGCTGCCGATCAGGTAGCCGCCGGCCGGGAAAGCCGTGCTGCCGGTAGCGTCCGGGCTGAGGCAGGTCGCCCACGCGGCATTCTGGCCGAGCGAGAGCGCGGCGGTGGTGGCCAGTAGCGCACGCTTCCAGCGGAGGCGTGAGTTTTGCTGTGTGCTCATGCTTGGAGTCCTTGTTGTACGGGTTATAAACGGAGTCGTAATGTTATGAGACTAGATACACAAGAGGAATCGTCGCCATACCAGTTGTTTCGGGATATTCTTTACACGAAAACGAAATGATGACGTGAGTCGCATGATCTATTAAACCAGGGCAGGTCCTGGACGCCTCACAGGCCGACCGCGCGGACCTGAAGGTTGTATCGTTCCGGGAGGGAGCGGCTCAGTTGGTTAATCGCTTCCTTGGAGCTCCGAGCTCTAATACCAAGCGCCCTAAAGGTTGACTCTCCGGGCAGGCGCAGTGTCACCGCAAAACCGTCATGGCCGGGCTTGACCCGGCCATCTTCGCAGCCCCGCGTAGGTACAGATGGCCGGGTCAAGCCCGGCCATGACGTGTGTGTGGCCAGTGCCGTGCGTCAACACTTAGGGCGCTTGGTATAAATTGCTGCGATCTGTCGACCGGATGCCCACCCCTGACTGGTGCTTCGGGGGCTACCCTAATGTTCGGGTATACGTCGGACGGCATTCAGCCGCGTGTACTCGCGCGGTGGTCAGCCTCACACAGCTATGTCGGCGAGCAAAGACGATCAAAATCATTCGTTCGTGATTAAGATCAATAGGGAGGCTGGCGATATTCGGCATGTGGTGCTCAATGGCGCGGTTGGCGCCAGTTAGCGTCGAATACCCATGGAGTGATGTTGGGGATGTCGGCCTAATTTATATTCACGGCGAATTAATTTAGCCTCGGCAATTCACTCGTGCTTTTCTAATACCGACGCTGGCATTCTCCGAGCCGGCGCCTTGTGTGGTTGTGAGCTGAGGAGGCCGGGGGTTTGCTCCATTCCTCCGGCCTTTCCTTTTGTTCCCTGGGCCAGCGTACTGCGGGCGGGGGGGACGGTAAGGGGCACCGCAGCGCCGGGCAAGAATCGCACCACGCAACCATTCTATCGTCGCCGGCTGACGATCAGCGCGGGCGGATGCGAAATAGTGCTCCGCCGCAACCTTCCCGCCCGTTTGCGCGCGGTCATCCCGCGAGCCGGCAAGCTCCTCGTAGCGGTAAGCTGTGCGCCTGGATAATCCGGCGTCACCGATGGCTTTCGACTTCGTGCATGCGCCAACCAACCGGTCAAAATCACTGTACAGAAATACTAGTGCCGATGTACGTGTCCCGCCGCATCGAATCCGGTGATGGGATGCGCCGTTATGTCGCGGATTGCGGCGTCGAGCGATTGCGGGTCGTTCCAGTCGCCGGGAGCGCCTGGCTGCCATGCGACGCGCAACCAGGCGTTCTGATCGACCAGGATCTGCCAACGGACCAATGCATCCGGCGCGTGTCCCAGGAGGATGGCAAACGCTGTCCATGTCTCCGGTTCGCTCGCGATACATGCCGATCGCTCGGGCGGTGCGGTCGGCCGCGGTTCCACGAAAATCGTCGTCACGTCAGCATTCGCGACCGAAAGCGGCTCGGTCTGCTCGTCGCCTGATGCGGCGACGATGCGCAGCACGCGACCACGCAGGTCATCGAGATCGATGGTCCGGCCGTCTGTGCATGTCACATCGAACAGCGGCACTGGCAACGGATGCAGCCATCTGCCCGAACTGCGCATGCTCTCTCCGGCATTGTGCGCGTGCAGGTAGTCGATCAGATCCCAGCGGGCACCGCTCGACAGAATGCCGTCGAAGCCGGGCATCGCGCTGGCGCCGCCGTCAGTCCGGAAGCCGTGCGAGATGAACCAGAACAGCGCGCCGTCGCTGTGCGCCCAAAGGTGTTCCGCCGTAAGATCGGCGGGTCGGAGCGGAAGCGACGGCGCGGACTGCCCGTCGCCTCGGCCGTCGGCGCCATGACAGGCGACGCAGTTCGCGGCGTACAGCTTCGCGCCATGTGCGATGGCAGTGGCAGCGAACTCGGTGGGCGAGGTGAAGAAGCTGGTCGGATAGGCGGCGACGAACAGCAAATCCAAATGCGATAGAGAGACCGCCACGATGATCATCGACAGCGCCAGAGCCGGCCATCGGACATGGCGCCAGATGAGGCCGGCAATCGCCATGACGATCGCCCCAACGATTGCGACCAGCGCGACGATCAGCTCGTGCCGCAGGTCGGGATCGCTGAATGCCTCAAGGCTCGGACGCCAGGGGAACGGCCACACCGGCTGCTCATGTGTTCCTGGTGTACCCGAGGCAAGAAAGCCGGCCGTGATGACCACGAGCGCGCCCAGCATGGATTCCGCGGCGATCGATCGGCGCATGTGGCGGCGCGCACCGACCGATCCATCTGCGGCAATACGTTCGGTGAGCACGAACCGGTTGAGCGCCGCCAGCAGCAGCAGCATCATGAACAGGCCAACCTTCACGAGTGCGATGTGGCCGTACGTGGTGCCGAACAGACCAGGCATGCCACCCATGAATTCGGCAACCTGCACGACGGCGGTACCGGCCAGCACCAGGACGGCGGACAGGCCGATGGGCGTGAAACTGCGACAGGCGGCCGCTGCTGCCTCGACCGGCAGGATGCGGACTGCGATGAACAGCGGCAGCAGACCGCCCAGCCAGGCGCCGGCAGCGAGCAGATGCAGCGCTTCGGACGCGATCAGCTCGATGCCTAAACTCCCGCCGATCGCACCGGCATGGCCGATGAGCGGCTGCGTGACAATAGCGGCGCCGGCCAGCACGGCAGCGACTGCACGCGGCAGGCGTCTTGCGGTTGGCAGCGCGAGCACTGCAATCAGCAGGGCAAGGCGCACCAGGACCCACTGGCCGAACTGCGTCTGCAGTCCGACCACCGGCAGGGCATGCAACGCCATTGCGACGCCGCGCGTGCCAGCCATGACGGCGCCTGCCTCGGTCAGCCACGCCACCCCGGCAAGCAGCGCACATGCCGCGCTGGCGCGAGCAAGGTGCAACAGGAGGCGTCGCGTGCGGACGGTTTCGTCTGCGTCCCCCGCGGTCGCGGCCGGAGCCACGAGATCGAGGAACAGCAGCGTGCCGAACAGCGAAATCAGCGCGGCGAGATGCACGCCGCGCAACAGAGCCACGATGATGTCCTGGCTGCCCATGCGCTATTTCACGGTGAACTGGTAGCTCCCTTCAGTCTTGTGCGTATCAACCGACGTTGCATGCCAGGTCACTGTGTAGCTCCCGCTGCCAAGCGCCGGCAATTCGACGATCAGCCGGCGATTGTTCCCCTGCTCCGTCCGCGGCTTGCCCGTCGCCACGACGGTGCCGTGTGCATCGCGCAGCTCGATGGTACTGAACAGCGGTTCGACTCCTTCGGTGAAGGTCAGGGTGATCTCATGCGGCGCGGCCGCAACCTCGCTGCCGACCAGCGGGCTGGCGCGCTCCAGCATGGCATGTGCGAAGGCCGGCGATGCCGCAGACAGCATCGCCAGCGTGAGCAGGGAGATGGTACGCATCAGTGGAACCAATCCACGATCGGCTTGCCGAGACTGTTGGGCAATAGATCGTCGAAGTAGAGATGGAACTGCGCGATCACGCCCATGTGCGAGCCGGACTGCTTGTTGCCGGGGATCAGCGCCTCCAGGCCCACCGCCCACCAGTCGGACGTGTAATTGACGCCGACGCCGAACAGGTACTGCGTGCTGTCCTGGTTCGGCTTGCTGGCTGGCGACGACCAGGAGAGCTCGACCACCGGGGTCAGCTTGTTGACGAACTCCGGAAAGCCGAAATCCTTCACCTGCGACTGCAGGTAGCGCATGCTGTATTGCAGCGACAAACCGCCGTTCCATTGGTTCGAATTGCCATTGTTGAACAGCGCCGCACCGGTATCCGGGTCGGTGCCGGTGACCTTCAGTCCCTTGTTGGCGATCGTATAACCCAGCTCGCCGGTGAGCGCGAACGGACGCAGATAGCCGATCGGCAGGTCACCGAAGCCCTTGCCCCAGAAGATCGTCGGTGTGGTGGTGCCTGTGAGGTCGTTGCCGAGCGCATCGCCATTCGAGCCGGTGGCCCCGGTGGGCGCAAATTCCTGGAAAACCCCAAGCGACAGCATGAACTCGTGCTCATCGCTGACGTACACCTTGTACTTGAGCCCCCCTGTCAGATTCTCCCAGCCGTGGAACGTCTTGGCGCCCGGTGCGCGCAGCCACTGATAGCCGTCGCTGAACGAGAAACCGAAATTCTCGGTGATGCGTTTGTCGTATTCGAATTCCAACGCGTAGAGCCCGGGCGCCGGTCCGCCATCGGTCGGCTGCGGCAGGAACGAAAATGTCGGCAGGCTGGCCTCATCGGCCACGTTGGGATCGTCTATCAGCAATGTGCTGATGAACATGTGGGGACCCGCAAAGCCGTGCGCGAACACAGGCTGAACGGCTCCCAGGCTCGCGCCAACAAGCGCAGCCAGGAACCTAAAGCAGTTCATGGAAGGAATACTCCGCTGATGTGGTTACCGGCGCGAACGCGCCACGGCAGACTCAGATCAGCGAAGGCGGACCTCGGGGCTGAGCGGCGAATACCGGTTGGACCGGCGGTGCACGCGGACGGTAAGAGTCAAGCAGAGCGAGTGCGGTGAACTGGCGCTCGGGAAGTGCCGGCGGCGACGACACCAATGCGGCTTGCGCGGCGTGGCCGACGCACATCACGCACAGCACGCAATCGTGCCCGGAGTGATCCTGCTTCTGCGGCGCCGGTGCCCCATCATTGCCGGCTTCGTCCGCATCGAACTGACACATACGGGCGCAGTCCAGCGGATCGGCGGCCTGCATCTGTGGCACATGGGCAAGCGAGACGACCAGCAGAACCTGACACCACGCGGCGAACATCAAAGCGGTAAGGCCAACGGGGCCCACCCGTTGGTTCGCAGCCCGTCCATTTCTGCGAAGCCGTCCACGCACGGCACAACATTCAATCTGTCAGGATAGCACCAATAGCTGATTATTTTGTCGGAAACAAGCCGTTTATCAATTTAGGATATTGTTTTACCGGAGCATCTCGGCAATGTTGTAGCTATCGAGACTGAACAACGTGCCGTCAGGGCGCTTACCGTGAGTGTAGGCACAACTTCATCAGGAGGGCATCAATGGAACGTCGCGACTTCTTCGCTGCAGTCGGCGCCGCCGCTGCCATCGGCGTAGCTACCCAGGCCATGGCGCAGGGCGCCGGCGCCACGAGCATGCACCCGCCGAAATACAAGGCGCTCGAGGAATCCAGTGCCCGCTGTGTTGCGACCGGCGAGGATTGTCTCCGGCATTGCCTTGGCATGCTGTCCATGAAGGACACCAGCATGGCCGGCTGTACCGATTCAGTCTATCAGCTTGTCGCCGCCTGTGGCGCCTTGCACGCCCTCGCCGCCGTCAATTCCGTGCACATTCCGGCATTTGCCAAAGCCGTCGCCGATGTCTGCGTCGCCTGCCAAAGGGAGTGCGACAAGTTTCCCGACATCGCCGAGTGCAAGGCCTGCGGTGCCGCGTGCAAGACCTGCGCCGAGGAATGCCACAAGGTTTCTGCCTGATAGATCGCACGCCGACACCGGCAGTTCAAAATCGGCCGCACTATAATGAGTCGTGGGGGATGCTCGCGGCGCGGTTGGGCGCCTATGGTTTCGGTGCCGATAACCGGTATTTCATCAGTACCGCAGCCAGATAGACGCAACCACTCAACGCGGTGATCCAAAAGCTGGTCGGCCAGTCACTGACATATGCCAACACAAGCGCGAACCAAGCCTCGGTCAGCGCCAGTGCCACCGACAACGCGATGCCGCACCAGAACCGGGTGGTCAGACGTTGCGCCGCCGCGGCCGGACCGACCATCAGCGCGAACACCAGCAGCACGCCAACGATCTGCGCGCACTGTGCCACCGCCAGTGCGACGATCGCCAGGAACAGCACGGACAACAGACGCAGCGATACACCCTTCGCCTCGGCGAGTTCAGGCTGCAGGCTGGCGAACAGCAGCGGGCGCGAGATGGCGGCAAGCGACGCGGCGGCGGCTGTACCAAGAAGCAGCAGTGTCCAGACGGTCGCAGCGTCCACGCCGAGGATGTTGCCGAACAGCAGCGCGGTCGCCTGCGTGGCGTAGGCGGTGAAGAAATGCAGGAAAAGCAGGCCAAGCCCGAGCGACATCGCCAGCACGATGCCGATCGCCACATCCCGCTGATGCAGCCGCTCGCCAAGCAAGCCCATGCCGATCCCGGCCAGGAGTGTCAGCGCCGTAAGCCCCCAGAGTGGCGCAATGCCCAGCAGCACCGCGCCGGTGGCGCCCGCGAAACCGACATGCGACAGCGCATGGCCGGCAAAAGTCTGCGCGCGCAGCACGAGGAAGAACCCGACCAACCCGCTGACCACCGCGACGATGCCCGCGGCGGCAAACGCATTCTGCATGAAGTCATACGTGAACATGGTGCTCGCCATGGTCGTGCTGGTGAGCATCGCGCTCCACGTCGTAGCCGCCCGACATGACAAAGATGCGGCCGTTCACGAACACCACCTCGATCTCGGAACCGTAGAGCCGTGACAGCACGGGCCCGCTGATGACCTCGTCCACGGCGCCCAGCGCAGCGTGGCCGGAGCCGAGGTAAAGCACGCGATCGAGCGCACCAAGCAGCGGGTTGATCTCATGCGCACTGAACAGCACCGCGATCCCGAGTTCCTTCTGGAGCGACCGGGTCAGCTCGACCACCGAACGCTGATGATGCGGATCGAGGCTGATCAGCGGCTCGTCCAGCAACAGCAGGCGTGGGCGGCCGAGCAGGGCCTGCGCCAGCAGCAGGCGCTGCCGCTCGCCACCGGAGGTCTCCGCCAACGGGCGTCGCGCAAGCGCTGTAGCATCGACCATGTCGAGCGCCCACTGCACCTCGCGGCGCGCATCGCCACGGAGCAGCGGCAGACCCCAGCGATGACCGTTGGCGCCGCTGGCAACGAAGTCCCAGCCGCTGAGACGCAAATTATCCAAGGCGCCGCGCGTCTGCGGCATATAACCGACCGCCGAATTGCCGCGCGCCACCGGTCGGCCCAGCACGCGGATCGTCCCGCCGCGCGGCGACAGCAGTCCAAGAATTGCACGCATCAGCGTGGTCTTGCCCGATCCGTTCGGACCGAGCACACCGACGAACTCGTTGTCGTGGATCGCAAGGTCGATGCCTGCAAGTACGGTCCTGTCACCGAAGGCCAAGGTCGCGCCGTTGAGTTCGACGGCACTCACGATGCAGGCTTGGCCAGGGCCTGCGCGACCGCGTCGAGTTCGCCCGCCATCCAGTCCTGATACGTCTTGCCTTGCGGTTCCGTTTCGGTGACGCCGACAATGGGAATCCTTGATTGCTGGGCGATCTTCAACAGGCGCTGCGCAGCGGTGTTGCTCGCCTGGCTGTTGTAGAACAGCAACCGGACCAAGTGCTTGCGGAGATCGTTCTCGAACGCCGCAACGTCGGAAACGCGGGGTTCGGTGTCATTCATCACCGCAAGCTGGAACCGTTCGTTGCGCATCGTGAACCCGAGCGCGGTGGCCATGTAACCGAACACCGGCTCGGTGGCGGTGACAGCAGTCCCGGCTAACCTGGAGTGCAGATCAGCGATCTTTGCTTCTACCGGTTGCAGCGAGGCGAGGAAAGCGCCCAGCCGCTGCTGGTAGTCTTCCTTGTGCCCCGGGTCGCGCTCGGCGAGCGTGGCGGCCAGCGCCTTGGCATAGGCCGGCATTGTCGGCGGGTCGTACCACAGATGCGGATTATCGCCGGACTTCCTGTGCACGAGGTTTGCCACGATGATGATCCTGCGGTTCGGCGACCGCGAGGCGGCAAGCAGCTTCGCCATCCACGGATCGTAGTCTGCGCCGTTGTAGACCACGATCGTTGCGGCCGACAGAAGCCGGGCGACGGATGGGCTCGCTTCGAACAGATGCGGGTCCTGGCCGGGATTGCTCAGGATGCTGGTCACCGTGGCCTCGCCGCCGGCCACCTGCTGGGCCACGTCGCCATAGAAGTTCTCCGCCGCCACGATGCTAATCGTGCCGGGGGACTCCTGCGCCGTAGCCGGACCGGCAAGCAACGCTGCAATCGTCATGAACAGGCCAAACTTCGCCATCGTTCGCACTCTTGACAGGTGTCGACGCCCTGAAGGTAATGCTATAATATAATCTTGGCAACGCCCGATCGGTTGCTCATGATGTCTACGTGGAGAAGATCGAATGGCGGCGGAGTTCTCGCGGCGGACCGAAGGCCTGCTTGATCGGGCGGATACAATCTGCGAGCGCCGCGGCGCGAACCTGACCGAACTGCGTCGTCACGTGCTCGGCCTTGTCCTGGACGCTGCATCGCCGACCGGCGCTTACGAGTTGTTGGACCGTCTTCGTCGGACGCGCCGCGCCGCCGCGCCGCCGACGATCTATCGCGCGCTCGATTTCCTGCTGGAACACGGCCTTATCCACCGAGTGGAACGACTTTCGGCGTTCGTAGGCTGCGTTGCCGGCTGCACTGCCGCCCCTGACGGCGAGAGTCATACGCACGCGGCACAGTTCCTGATCTGCCGCGACTGCGGCAGGGCGATCGAGCTGCAGGACCGCCACGTCTCCGCGGTCCTCGCGCGCGCGGCGAGAGATGCCGGTTTTACCATCGCAAGTGCGACGATCGAGGCCGAGGGGCTGTGCAGCACATGCCGCGCTTCGGCTACGGCGCGGACCAGCGTTAGTGTATAACATTCGATGCCCGACAGCTCACTTCGCATCCGCAGCAAAAACCGCCTTCCGTCCGGCCAGGCATCGCCGTAACATGGCATCCGGCGACTCCGGCCAGTGAAGGTGAACGGCGACCTGATGGATGAGGCGATATCTCCTGGCCGATACAGCTTGGCACGCCTTTCGGCGGCGGAACTGTATCTGGTACACGGGTTCGCGCAGACCGCGCGCCCGAGGCTCGCGCGGTCATCCGCAATAGCACTTAGCTGGCTGGGAAACGGCTGGGTCTACCCGGCATTGGGGATCGGCACCGTGTTCGTGGCCGGGTTGGACACGATACCCGTCCTCGCCGTCGGCATGCTGAACGCCCTCGTGCTGCATTGCGTCTACCCGATCATCAAGCGTTTCGTGGCACGTCCGCGGCCGTATCAACGCGACGCCACGCTGGTGCCACTTCTGCCGGTTCTCGATCAGCACTCCTTTCCCAGCGGCCATGCTATGACGCTGCCCGCAGCACTGGTGCCGCTGGCCATTCAGTTTCCGCAGACCCTGAGCTTCGCGTTCGCGACCTGTATGCTCATGTCGTGGGCACGCCTGGCGTCGGCGCACCACTATCCGAGTGATGTGGCGGTCGGCACTGCGCTCGGTGTCTCCGTGTCGTATCCGATATCGGTATACGCCCTGGCAGCGTCGCGACTGGTCTCCTGATTGCCCAGGCTCCCCAGAAATCGAACGCCGCGCGCGGCGCTCCAACCGGCGTGTGCCGATCCCGTGCGCGTGAAGGGTTATCCCTACGCGTTCCACATCGCGCTGGACGGCAACGGCGTCAACGGCCTGGAGGGCATGGCCGGCGTCTGCCTGTTCCTGTTCGACCCCGCCGACAGTCGTTACGCGTACAAGTTAGTCTATTACGACGGCATCGCCGGAGGGCACGCGGTATCGGTCAACCCGTCCGGAACCGTCGGATATCTCGGCAATACCGGGCAGCATCTGCTGTTCTATGATGCGCAAACGCTCACGGAAATCAGCCGTATATCAACCCTGCGATTTGAAACGGCGCGGACGTCGCTGCAGGGCAGCACACATGTCGTCTGGCTGTCGGATGATGAGGTCGTCACCTCGGTCGGCGAGCATTTCTACGCGTTCAAGCTGAACGATCTGGAACATCCGCGCCGGCTGGTCCGGCACGGCGTGAAGCTGCCGCACGGGATGAAGCAGACGGCATCCGGGCGCTACATCGTGTATGGGTCAATGGACAATCCAGCCGATGGCGAGGCAGGCGAGGCGCGGCATGTCGGCATCTGGGATCGCGAAGACAACAAGGTCACGATACTGACGTTGCCGGCGACCTGCTGGCATGTGGCGGTCCACCCGAAGGACGACGTGTTCTATGCCGTGTCATTCCGCGTCGTGCCACAGGACCATCGCGATTACCACGAGTGGGGAATGGCATTCCTCAAGGAGTACGCCTTCGAGATCGACGCGCGGCAGAAGCGCGTGCGGCGTCACTGGGCGGCGGGACGGGAGATTCCTGCCCATATCAATTCGGACATCACGATGTCCGATCGCGAGCTGATCTTCTGCAACGGCGGCAGCCAGTCGATCGTTGCCATTGAGCTCGACAATTTTGCCAGATTTCGGATGATCGACGAGAAACCTGATTTGGCCGCACATTTGGAACGGCCGCGGGAGGTCGCCACCCAGCTCTACGACATGTTCGCGCGGGGGTCATTCGCAACGAACAGTCGGCACTTTCTCGGCGCGCTGCGGGTCAGCAGGTTCAGTCTGCTGGATTCGGTCTATGCCTGCCAGCTTTCGGCTGATCAGTCACTGCTGTTCACGGCTAATCGGGGGCTGAACTGGATCACGATCTACGATTATCCGGCGGGAGAGGTTCGCATCCGCATTCCAATGCCCGAATTGCAGACCTATCTGCCGTGGCTGCCGCCGTTCGCCGATCCGCGGCTCGGATTTCATCACAGCGTGCTGATCGGGTAGCCGGACAGTGTAAGTCGCGGCCGGCTACTTCGGCAATTCAAACGCCGCCGCTGCTTCGACGACGCCGCGCAGGTTACGCGGAATCACAGTGGTGACGATTGATTCCAGGAAGCCCGACACCAGCTTCTCGATACCGCCAGACAATACACCGAGTAATCCCGGCTTCAGATCGAGACCGCCTTCGAACAAGACCCGTGCTCCTTGCCCAGCCATCGCGGATGCAAAAATGGTGTGGCCTGAACAAGCGATATACTCGGTCAGGAAGTTGGGTTCGATCGTCCAGGAACAGGTGCAGGTTCCTGCATCCCAGGTGTTCCGGTCGATCCAGCCGAGTTCACCGGTCTTCAGGACCGAACGGATCACGGGTGGAACCTGATGGCGGACGCGCCACTGGTTCACAATATGAACAGCGCCGTCGCCGTCAACGCTCCGGTCCAATTGGCGGATTTCCTCGATATCCGCGATGTGTGGCGCTATGTCGGCCAGATGGTCACGCATGATAGTCCAAAGCGCGGCATGCGGGCGCTTGAGTACGACGAGGCTGCGGAAGGTCTTCAAGCCGGTTCTCCTCGGGCGGCCGCGGCGCGGAAGCGATAGATGTCGGCAGCAAGGTGCATGCCAGCCCTCACTTCGCGCGTAACGTGCGCCGACGCGGCGAGCCAGGCGATCGTCTCGATCAGTGCAGCGCGCGCCGAAATCGGTGCGTAACCGATAGTGGCCGCTTTGGCGTGGGAGTACCAATAGTATCGCCCGACCATCGCAGCCTGCTCGCGCGTCGATAGCGGTGTCCGATCACCAATGGCGGCTCGCAGTTCCTCAGCAGTCGCAGCAAGGTACGTGAGTGTCTGATTGAGTACCAGGCGCGGCGGCGCGACACCTGTCAGTTCGGCGATTGCCGCATGGATCTGTTGCCAAGTCAGATTTTCCGAGCCGAACAGATAACTCTCACCCGGCGCGCCATGTTCGGCGATCAGCGCATGCCCGATTGCAACGTCGCGCGCGGCGGCGAGATTGACGCCGCCAGGGAACGTGCAGCCGAACGGATCGGCCAGATACGCGACGATAAGCCCGTTGCTGGGACCGAGACGTCCGGAGGTCGGACCAAGTGTCATCGTCGGGCAAGCGAGCCGAACATCGAGCTTCAGCGTTGCGCCGAGCTCAAGTGCGTGCCGATGCTGTGCGATCTTCGCCGCGACATATGGTGGTTCGCCGTCGCCGCTCGCCAACCCGGCAGACTCGTCGATGCATCCTGGAGCATCGCAATGGCCGAACACCACCGAGGAGGAGGTCACGACGACGCGTGGCACGCCCATCCGCGCGCAGGCGGCAAGCATGTTCTCGGTGCCGGTGACCGCCGTGGCGTGCAGCGTCGCCGTATCCACGCCTGAATAGGCGAAATGAGCCGCAGCGTGAAAGACCGCGTCGCGGTCAGCGCAGGCGGTGTCGAGATCAGCTTCGTTCAGAACATCGCCAACCACAAATTCCACCGGCAGGCCAGCCAGGGGCTCGCGCCGGCTGGTTTCGCGCACCAGTGCACGCACCTGCCAGCCGCGAGCCAACAGGGCGCGCACCAAATGAGCACCGATCAGGCCCGCCGCGCCCGTCACGAGGGCATTCATCCGAGTTGGTTCACTTGCGTCAGATCGCGTTGCGCCGCCTGCTGAAGACCGCCAACGAAACGTGCTATTTCCACGACCCAGCGATCAAGGTCAGACGTGGTATCTTCGGCGGGCTGCCGCGATTGCAGTGCGGGCCGCACATGAACAAAACCGTCCGCATCGATCTCGCGGTGCTCCTTGGCTTGCGCCGCCGTTGTCTGGTGTGTCATGCGCTGCAGTAATGGTGCGGCGATTTCGCTGATCCGGACCAAAACCTCCATGAGTTGTTCGGCGGCGGCAGGAGCGGGTTCATCCACCGGTCGACCCAGGCGAACATCGCGTCCTTCCACCAGCGCCTCGAAATTCGCCAGCGTGCGGTCGAAAAATGTGCGATATGCGTGAGTGACCAGCACCGACCTGATGTCCGGAACCAAGTTCAGATCGAACACCTGCCAGAACAGTGGCAGCGTGAAAAGCTGGCGTCCCACGATGGTGATGCACGTGCCTTCGGCCGAACGCTCGAACGTGGCAATCCCGTCGTCATAAATGGCCGAGTTGTTCTCGCTGCCAATCGTCTTCCAGTAAATTCGATGGTGGTCGGCGCGGTACTCGACGACCTCAAGCTTGCTCACGTCAATCGGCTTGCCCTGGTAGAGCACGAGATAGTTCGGCTGGGGCAGGTAGATGTTGCGTTCCGCCTGTCGAATAGGGCGGCCTGCCTCGTCGTGCGAGATCGGCGCGACGACCCCTCCGAGATAGTCGTTCATGAACTGGATCGTCCGCGCCACGTCTACGCGTTGCACGAAAGTATCAAACTCAGCCGGCAGCGTTCTGCTGTAGTGGAACACCACGGCATCTTCGACATAGCGCCAGCGCAATCCGTCGGACATCCGCGGCGCCGCTGCTGCGATCGGTTCGATCTGAATGAGTTCATCCACAAGCCTGTCGAATGCAGCATTCTCGATCGAGGGCAGGTCGATGCCGAGCGACACTGCCCGACGGTGCAATCCATCCTTGTCGAACAGCGTTCGGTATGATTCGGTCACCTGACCGATCAAACCAAGCAGCAAATTTATCCCGGTCAGGAGCCATTGGCTCGTTGGACTTTCTCCAGCGTCCACAAAGAATTCCGCGAGTGCCGCATTCATCCGCACGTCCAGGGGGTTCTTCAACGGAAACAGTCCTGGATCGAGTCGCTGCAGCCACGGCTCGACCAGCCGCTCCAGCACCTCGGCGCCGGCGCGCGCCTGCGTGGATCGCACCACGGGAACTGGAACATTCTGCCAGCCAGCATAGCGCGCGAGCGATCCGGACACGATGTAGCGCGTTGGCAAAGGATGGGTGTGCAAAACACGTGCGAACATCGGTGACACAACAGGATCGAGACCCATCTTCAGTGCACCGAGATAATCCGCGAGCACAATATCGGACGAAGCTATCAGCGTGCCCGTGTCGATGGCATTGGGCGATCGTCGCCCGCCGGTCCCGTGCGCGCTGGTGATCGCATCGTTCAGGACAAAATCCACTGGAGCCGCCTCCAGCAGCGCAGTCACAACGTCGCCTGGGTGCCGCCGCCGCCGATAATGCAGGTTCTTATCGGCGAATGGCAGCACACCGATCAGCGTATCCAGCCCGAGCGCATATCCAGCCTCCTCGTCCGTCCTGTTCTTGGTAAAGACGATGCGGATGTCGGCGTCGACCCAGGCGCGCGAAATGCCTGTGCCATGCAACGCACTGCCGAGGGGAAAGACGGCATCATCCGGAGCATCGGCGAGATCGACGACGTCGTAGGTGCGACCCCGCGGCGTGATAAAGCGGTAGCCGAGCAGGTCGCAAAGCGCATAAATGTCGCGGTTTTCCGCCCAGACCGCGCTGCTGTCTGCTGTCCCCACGACAGCAACATCGGCATAGCCGCGATCGTGCAGCAGATCGATCAGCGCCTCCACCAGGAAAGGATCGGTCGCCAGCGGAGATGCCGCGGTGTATCCGGCGAATTCAGGCTTGATGGCAAGACGAAGCGCATTGGGTGGCCTATCCCGCAGGGACCGTGCCAGGTGTTCCCAAAAGCCTGCCCGATCCAGCGTTTCCGCAAGCCTGTCGGTTCGCGTCAGTTGCGCATCATCGACAATCGCGAGCTTCGGAATTTGCAACTTGGTGTCGCTCAGCCGCGGCCCCGTTGCACTCGCTTGCCTGCCGGCAGCTCATCATGCCCAGCATCGACTTCCGGACGGATGGGCTTCGCTCCAGCCGCGGACAGCATCCATGCATAGACATTAGTGTTGGCCCGGATGAGACTCCACGCGACTTGCGCAACCTCCTTGAAGTAGATGTCGCCCGAGGTCTTGAACAGTTCCGCCAATCCGATCTGATCGTCTCCGTAGCGCTGCAAGGCTTCTCCGTAGGTGCGGTACGCCAGCCCCTGCTGGACCGCCAGCTCTCGCAGCACCTTGGTTCCTTGGTCGAGCAACGAATTCGTCGGTCCCGGCATGCCCGGCTCACCCCATGCAGCAGGAGGCCAGCCTAGCAAGTCCTGCGGACGGCATCCAGCGCGGCCGGGCAAATTGCCGCGGCACGACCCATGCCCTAAAGTGGCGCATCTGGCCGACACCACCATGCGGTATAACAATCAACAATGGGTGCTCCGATGAGGAAAGGCTTATGGCAACTGGCGGCGCTGGTCTTCGGCATGGCGCTGCTGCCGATCATGGACGCGGCCACCGCGCGGGCCGACACAGTCAACATCGCGCACTCCACATGGGTCGGCTATGGCCCGCTCTACATCGCGCAAGACAAGGGCTTCTTCAAAAAGAACGGCGTCGACGTAGAACTGATCGTCATGGAGGATCCCAAGGAGCGCTTCCCCACGCTAATGGCCGACAAGATCCAGATGATTGCCAGCACGGTCGATACCGCGCTGCTGTATCTGAAGAAGCCGAATGACTTCCAGTATGTCGTGGCAATCGATGATTCCAATGGCGGCGATGGCATCGTTGCGGTCAAGGACATCACGGCGATCACCGACCTGAAGGGCAAGAAGGTCGCAGTTAACGAAGGCTCGGTCTCGGAGTTCTACCTGAACGTGCTTCTGGGCAAAGTCGGCCTCAAAGAGTCCGATCTGAATACCGTCAACATGACCGCTGGCGATGCCGGCGGCGCCTTTGTCGCCAAGCGCGTCGATGCCGCGGTGACCTGGGAGCCTTGGCTCAGCAAGGGCAAGGCCACCGATTTTGGTCACCTGCTGGTCGATAGCTCCACAACCCCCGGCCTGATCACCGATGTCATCATTGTCAAGACAAGCTGGGCGAATGCACACCAGAAAGACGTCGCCGGCATCGTCAGGTCATGGAATGAAGCGGTCGCCTACTACCGGAGCAATCCCGATGAATCGATTGCGATCATGGCGAAGGGCGTCGGCGGCTGGCTGAAGGACCCGAAGGAGTTCAAGGCGACGCTGCCTGGCATCAAGTTCTACGGCGCCGATGACAACAAGGCGTTCTTCGGCACCGAGGCAAAGCCTGGCCCGCTCGCCACGACCGTTCAGGATGCGATCGACGTGTGGTCGAGCCACGGCAAGTTGCAGGTAAAAGTGACACCGGCGGACCTGATCAATTTCAGCTACATCGGCGGTTGATGGCGTCATTCCTCGACGCGTACTTCGCGCCGAAGAAGGAGATCCCACGGCGCGCCTACCTGACGGTAAGCGCGATGATGGCGGCTGCCATTTTGGCGTTTTGGTGTGCCCTGTCGTACGGTGGAGTGGTACGGGGCGACTTTCTGCCGACGCCTGACGAGGTGGCGGCGGCGGCGATCAGCGGTCTTGCGGACGGCTCGCTGCTGATCAACACCCGGGTCAGCGTCACCGAGATCATGTCGGGCTTTGTCATCGCCTCGATCTTCGCGGTGCCAATCGGCATTTTGATGGGCAGCTTCAAGGTCGTCGAGGCGGCGCTGGAGCCGGTGACGAATTTTGTTCGTTATCTGCCGGTCTCGGCACTGATCCCGCTGCTCATCCTTTGGGTCGGCATCGGCATCGAGGAGAAGATCTCCGTCATCTTTATAGGCACGTTCTTCCAGCAGCTTATCCTGATCGCCGATGTCTCGCGCGGCGTATCGCAGGACCTGCTGGACGTGTCCTACACGCTGGGAGCCGATCGCCGCACCGTGGTCGCCCGCGTGCTGATCCCGGCGACGTTGCCCGGTGTGATGGACACACTGCGGGTCACGCTCGGCTGGGCCTGGACCTATCTCGTGGTCGCCGAACTGGTCGCGGGCAACAAGGGCCTCGGCTACTTCATCCTGAATTCGATGCGCGGCCTGTTCACCGACCAGATCTTCCTCGGCATCATGGTCATCGGATTGTTGGGCCTGATCACCGACCAGTTTTTCAAGTTGATGCG
>DATMND010000054.1:0-51566 GCA_035569235.1 Acetobacteraceae bacterium
CGGCATGGCTTCCGCTCCTCCGCTTGAAGGATGTGGCTCGTGAATGGCCACATTTCGGCTGCCAGCCTATCCAGCCTGCCCCGCGACACAAGATGGGCGCAGTTCTCCGCGTTGTGTTGTGCGGCAGGTCCTTACTTCACCGGTATCATCAGGTGCTCATAGGGGCTGCCCGGCCACATCACATATGGCTTTGTGGGATCGGCATCGGCCGTCTTCGGATAGCCAGCCATCGCCTGCGCGGCAGGACCCACGATCATGACGTGCGACCCGGTTTGTATCCAATGGTTGTCGGCGGTCTTCGCGGTCGCATAGGGGTCCGTGTTGCTCGCCCCCGTATCGCCGGCCAACATGTAGATGAAGCCGTTCTTGTCCGTTGCCGCGGCGTGGGTCTGCCAGGCATGCGCCCATTCCATCGCGTTCGGGTCCATGCACATCGGCACACCGTTCGCTTCCATGCAGGTCCACTGGTTGGTTCCCTTCTTCAGGGTTTCCATGGTGCTGCCCTTCATTCTAACGACGGTCGCATCGGCAACGATCTGGGGTGGCGCCGCCGTGATGACGCGCTTCATGTAGTCCTGGTCCGAGACAGGGGCGGACGGCGACTGCTGTGCATGGGCCGCCCCGGCGACAGTGATAAAGGCGCAGGTCGTGGCAAGAATCATACGCATGGCGTCTCTCCCGATATTGTGGTGTTCGGCACTTTTGGTACGTTGCCGGTCAGCGCGGCTGTGCGATCTATAATTCGACGCTTACAACGATGCGGCGGAACGTCAGTTCACTCATCGCACTGACCTGGGCGAGAAGATCCTGATACACTTCGTCGCCGGCCAGCGCCTGCTGCAACGCACCGTACGACGCCCAATCGCTGAAAGTCGTTACGACTGCCCACTGCCCCGCATCAGGTCCTGCGTGCACTCGATTGAGCTGGAAATTCTGCGCACCGTGTTTGGCAAAGATCGCCTTCGCCTTCTTGGCAGCCGCCACGATATCCGCGGGCCTGCCGCCTTTCCAGTAAGTTACGGCCGTAACCGACATGATATTCTTTCCCCCCCTGGGTTTTGTTTGAACACAATCCGGGGAGTACCAAATCGGCGCACGGCCGATGCTGGCTACAGTTCCCCCGGTGGACGGCGTGTTCGTTCTATCCGGTGGGACGCTAGCCCCACTATGTCAGCGATTCAACAAATTAGATGATTTGGACGACGGCCAGGCGCCTCGCTCCCGCGACGACAGCGGGAGAATGCAACGTGCCGACCTGCCGATCCAGATAGAAGCGCACGCCGTACCCGATGCCTCGACGCGGTTGGTGAATACTGTGCCACGAACCCACACCGTACCGATTTCCGTGCTGTGCTGACTCCGATACAATCGGCAACATCATAGATATCCTCAGGGATTCCCAGAGGGCGCCGCTCGCCATCTGCTGACGAATTTGTTCAATCTCCCCTTCGACTGGAAGCGCAGGTGTCGCGTTCCGACTGGAGAATCGGACCAGCGCGGGTTACTCAGAATGAAGGTTCTTGCAGCGCTCAGACCGCCGGTACTCTGATGTCTGATGTCAAACGACACAACGGATCGTGACCGATCGTGCGCGAGCGGCGACAGCAAATCCCAAAATGCGGCACTGCCCTTGATCTACGTCAAAATCCAAGCGAAACGACGGGTACCATGATGCCCTGACAACCCCCTCCAAGCGGCGGAGGCGCCGGTAGTCGAGTCGGCACCGATACACAGTCAGACAAACCACCCGTACCAGTTGACTCCCCCGATGATCGCCCGCCCACTGTCTGCGAGGAGGACCATGCCATGGCGACCTGGGAAAAACGGCGTGTCGGACGCACCAACCTGCACGTGACATCGCTCGGCCTCGGCACCGCAACGATGGGCGGCAGCCGGATTCAGATGACCCCCGAGGAACGCGTGAAGCTGGTCGATGCCGCTTGGAACGCCGGCGTGCGCTATGTCGATACGGCGCCGTTCTATGGCGTCGGCGCGGCCGAGCGCGCCACCGGCGATGCGCTGCGCGACAAGCCGCGCGACGAGTGGGTGCTGTCCACCAAGGTAGGTCGCCTGCTGCGCCCACGCAGCGATGGCGGCGGTGCGACTGACGGCCGGCTGGCGCCGATGCCGTTCGAGGTGAAATACGACTACTCCTACGACGGCATCATGCGCTCGATGGAGGATAGCTATCAGCGCATGGGCCTTGCCAAGATTAACATCCTGTTTGTGCACGACATCGGCGTCTACACGCACGGCGCGGAGGCGAACGCGGCGCACATGAAGGTGCTGCGCGAGAGCGGCTACAAGGCGCTGGACGAACTGCGCCGCACCGGCGTCGTCAGTGCGATCGGCCTCGGCGTGAACGAGAAGGACGTGCTAATCGAGGTGCTGAAATGGGGTGACTGGGATGCGTTCCTGCTCGCGGGACGATACACGCTGCTGGAGCAGGGGCCGCTCGATGACCTGCTGCCGATGTGCAGCGCGCGCGGCACGTCTATCGTGGTGGGCGGTCCGCTGAATTCGGGCATCCTGGCCGGGCGCGACACGTGGAACTACGCCGCGGCGCCGCCCGAGATCGTCGCACGCGTGAAGGCTCTGCGTGAGGTGTGCGCCGCGCACAACGTTCCGCTCACGGCCGCTGCATTGCAGTTCCCGCTGGCGCACCCGGCCGTGGCGGCGATCATCCCGGGGCCACGTTCGGCCGGGGAGTTCGAGGCGAACCTGCCGTTGCTGCGGCAGACGATCCCGGCGGCGCTATGGGCGGACCTGCGCGAGAAGGGACTGCTGCATCCCGAGGCGCCGACGCCGACGTGATTCACCCTTTGGCATCACCGCGAAAAGCCTGCGCCGTTGACCGCGTAAGCCTCTCCCGCGCAGGATGCGCCGCCATGATCCTCCTGATCGACAACTACGACTCTTTTACCTTCAATCTGGTCCACTTCCTGGGCGACGTGGGCGCGCGCTGCGAGGTTTGGCGCAACGACAAGATCACCGTCGCCGACGTCCTCGCACGCCATCCGGAGGCGATAGTCCTGTCGCCCGGCCCATGCACGCCGAACGAGGCCGGCATCTGCCTGGACCTCGTCACCGCCGCCTCGGGAAAGATCCCGGTGCTCGGCGTCTGCCTCGGACATCAGGCGATCGGCCAGGCGTTCGGTGGCAACGTCGTCCGTGCACCGGTGCCGATGCACGGCAAGGTTTCCCGCATCTTCCACGCGGGCAGCGACATCCTGGAAGGGTTGCCATCGCCATTCTCCGCCACCCGCTACCACAGTCTGATCGTCGATCGCGGCACGCTGCCCGAGATGCTGGTGCCGACCGCCTGGACCGAGGATGGGCTGCTGATGGGCATGCGCCACCGCTCGCTGCCGATCTTCGGCGTGCAGTTCCATCCCGAAAGCATCGCCAGCCAGCACGGCCACGAATTGCTGGCGAACTTCCTGGCCATCGCCCGAGGCGCGAACACGCCTGCGCGCGCCGCCTGACCGTGTCGAACAATCTGAAACCGGTCCTGGCCCGCCTCGCCGCCGGTGAGACGCTGACCGACGCCGAGGCCGAGACCGCCTTCGACATCATCATGTCCGGCGAGGCGACGCCCGCGCAGATCGGCGCTCTGCTCATGGCGATGCGGGTGCGCGGCGAGACGGTGGCCGAGCTCACCGGCGCGGTGCGTGCGATGCGGGCGCACATGACGCCCGTCTCCGCACCGCCCGACGCGATCGACGTCTGCGGCACTGGCGGCGATTCAGCCGGCACACTGAACATCTCCACCGCGGTGACGTTCGTGGTGGCCGGTAGCGACGTGCCGGTGGCCAAACACGGCAACCGAGCGCTGTCGTCCCGCACCGGGGGCGCGGACGTGCTCGCCGCCCTGGGCGTGAACGTCGATGTGCCGCTGGATCGGCTTGCCGACATCCTGCGTGCGGCGAACTGCGCCTTCCTGTTCGCCCCCCGTCACCATCCCTCGATGCGCCACGCCGCCGGTCCGCGCGTCGAGCTTGGCACGCGCACGATCTTCAACCTGCTCGGACCGCTGGCCAATCCCGCAAAAGTGCGGCGTCAGTTGACCGGCGTGTTCGATCCGCAATGGGCGCGGCCGATGGCCGAGACGCTCGGCCGGCTGGGCAGCGAGACAGCGTGGATCGTGCACGGCCAGGGGCTCGACGAACTCACCGTGGCCGGCGAGAACCAGGTAGCGGCGCTGAAGGACGGCTCGGTTCGCTGCTTCACCGTCACGCCCGAGGATGCCGGCCTGCCGCGTGCGCCGATCGGGGCGATCCGCGGCGGCGATGCGGCGCTGAACGCGGCCACGTTGCTGGCATTGCTCCAGGGGGCGACCGGCCCATATCGCGATACGGTGCTGCTGAACGCGGCTGGGGCGCTGATCATTGCGGGGCGCGCGGGCGACCTGCGCGAGGGCGTTGCGCTGGCGAGCCGGTCGATTGCATCCGGCGCCTCCCTCGCCGCATTGGAAACGCTGCGCCGGGAGACCGCGCCACACTGAGCATGCGTCAGAGTGAGTGCGGCAAGGAGACCAGATGGCCGACAACGCCAACATTCCGGATTCCGATATTCTGGCCCAGATCTGCGCCAACACACGGGCGGCTGTGGCTCAGTCAAAGACCCGGACCAGTGTCGAAACGCTGCGCTACGAGATCGGCATGCGGAACGACACGCCGCGGGGCTTCGGTTCGGCACTGAAGGAGGCGGTCGCCGCGGGCCGCTACGGTCTGATTGCCGAGATCAAGAAGGCGTCCCCGTCGGGTGGCGTGATCCGAGCTGATTTCGATCCTCCGGCGCTGGCACGGGCGTACCGGAACGGTGGCGCGACCTGCCTCTCGGTGCTCACCGACCAGACGCATTTCCAGGGCGCCCCCGACCATCTGATGGCAGCGCGCGAAGCGGTGGACCTGCCGGTGTTGCGCAAGGACTTCATCCTCGATCCATGGCAGGTCTACGAGAGCCGGGCGATGGGGGCCGATTGCATCCTGCTCATCCTGGCGGCCCTCACGGACCCCGCGGCGTGCGACCTGGAGGCGCTGGCCCGAGCGCTCGACATGGACGTGCTGGCGGAAGTGCACAACCGGCGCGAACTGGAACGCGCGCTCGGTCTGCAGACGTCGCTGATCGGCCTCAACAACCGCGATCTCAACACCTTGGTGACCGACCTGGCGATAACGGAGGAGTTGGCGCCGCTGGTGCCGCCGGACCGGTTCCTGATCGCTGAAAGCGGCATCCGCACCAACGCCGATGTGCGCCGTCTCGCCGCGGTTGGCCCGCATTGCTTTCTGGTCGGCGAGAGCTTGATGCGCCAGCCCGACATTGCGACTGCGACCCGGACGCTGCTGAGAGGGGACGCATGAACAGCGAGTTCACCCATTTCGACCGGCGCGGCCATGCCGCGATGGTCGATGTCGGGGCCAAGCCGGTCACCGAGCGCACCGCGACGGCGCGAGCACTGGTCACGATGCTGCCTGCCACCCTGGCCATGATCCGCAGCGGTGGGGCCACAAAGGGCGACGTGCTCGGCGTGGCCCGTCTCGCCGGCATCATGGCGGCAAAGCGCACTGCGGAACTGATCCCGCTCTGCCATCCGCTGCCGATCAGCGCGGTGGCGGTCGATCTGTCGGCTGAAGAAGCGGCGGGCGGGGTGGAGATCGCCGCGACGGTCCGCACCACCGGCCAGACCGGGGTGGAGATGGAGGCGCTGACCGCGGCCTCGGTGGCGGCGCTGACGGTCTATGACATGTGCAAGTCGGTGGATCGCGGCATGCGCATCGAGGCGGTGCGCCTGACCCACAAGGCCGGCGGCAAGTCGGGTGAGTTCGTCCAGCCTTAAATCCCGTTGGGCGTGAGGTGTTCGACCTCGCCGTAATCGGCGGCGGCGTGAATGGGACCGGCATCGCCCGGGATGCCGCCGGACGCGGGCTTTCGGTGTTGCTGCTGGAGCAGGGCGATCTTGCCTGCGGCACCTCCTCGGCCTCGACCAAGCTGATCCATGGCGGGCTGCGCTATCTTGAGCACTACGCATTCCACTTGGTGCGCGAGTCGCTGACCGAACGTGAGGTGCTGCTGCGAGCGGCGCCGCATATCATCCGGCCGCTGCGCTTCGTGCTGCCGCACCATGCCGGCCTGCGGCCCTGGTGGCTGATCCGGCTTGGGCTGTTCATGTATGACCATCTCGGCGGACGCCGGATTTTGCCATCGACGCGGGTGGTCGATCTGCGCGGTGATCTGGCAGGTACGCCGCTGCGTCCAGAGTATGCGCGCGGCTTCGAGTATTCCGATTGCCGGGTGGATGATTCGCGTCTCGTCGTCCTGAACGCGCGTGACGCCGCGGCGCGGGGCGCAGATATCCGCACGCGCACGCGCTGCATCGGGGCGCTGCATAGGGACGGAACGTGGTGTCTGGCGCTGGAAGGCGGCGCCGAGGCGCGTGCGCGTGTGCTGGTGAATGCTGCAGGGCCGTACGTGTCGCGGGTTCTGGCCGGTGTCGTGGGCGGCGCCGCCACGACGCGCGTCCGGCTGGTGAAAGGCAGCCACATCGTCGTGCCTCGGCTATACGCGCACGACCGCTGCTACATTTTTCAGAATGCGGACGGGCGGGTCTGTTTCGCCATTCCGTATCAGGACGATTTCACCCTGATCGGCACCACGGACGAGGATTTTGATGGTGATCCAGCGGAGGTGGCTAGCACGCCGGAGGAGGAGGCGTATCTGTGCGGCGCGGTCAGTGCCTATCTGCGCCAGCCGGTTGATCCGTCGGATATCGTTTGGCGCTACGCGGGGGTCCGTCCGCTGCTGGACGATGGCGTCAGCAAGGCGGAGGACGCAACGCGGGACTACGTGTTGGAAATGGACGCGCCAACCGGGGAACCGCCAGTCCTGTCGGTGTTTGGCGGCAAGCTCACGACATATCGTCGGTTGGCCGAAGCAGCGATGGCCAAGCTCGCGCCGTACTTCGCTGGGATGCGTGGCGATTGGACGGCGCGGGCGGCGTTGCCGGGCGGGGATTTTCCGTGGGACGCTATCTGCACAGTGCAGGACGACCTGCGCCGGCGCTATCCGTTCCTGTCCGAGGCGACATCGCGACGGCTGGTGCGGTCCTACGGCACGCTGGCGACCGGCATGCTGGGGGACGCTCGCAACGCCGCCGATCTTGGCCGGTGTTTCGGTGCCGATCTGACAGAACGGGAGGTGGAGTGGCTGATGCGCACCGAGTGGGCGCGCACCGCCGAGGATGTGCTGTGGCGGCGGAGCAAACTGGGATTGCGGATCACTCCGACGCAGGCTGCGGCGGTGGAAGACTATCTCGCCCGGTTGCCCGCTGCGGCGTTCTGATCAAAGTGGATGTGCGTGGGCGCGGCATTTTCGTCTTTCAAGTGCTACTATGTGGCCCAGAGCAACGCGACGCCGTCGTAGCCTCGGATGACCGCATCGGCCGTGACCAGCGTGAACGTCAGGCGTTGTGCCTGCGCGATGAGCATGCGGTCGAACGGATCATTGTGACGCCACGGCAGTGCGCCGGCGTTTTCTGCGTCGATCGGCAGGATCGGCAGTTCGTGAAAGCCATTGTTGCCGATGGCGGCAACGGCGGAACCGCGCATGTCGAGCTTTCGCAGGCGCCGCTTGATAGCGATTTCCCAGACCGACGCGGCGCTGATGAAGACCTGGTTGCCGGGGTCTGCAATGAGGGCCTGGGCATCCGGGCTCAATTGCTTGTCGCACCTGTCCCACCAGAGAAAGACGTGGGTGTCGAGCAGCAGGTTCACGCTTCATTGCCGTCAAACAGCCGCTCGATGATGGGATCAGGCGCATCGAAGTCGGCTGCGATGCGACGGATGCGCATTGCGTTGGCGGGCTTGCGCAGTTCGCCACGAAACGCAATAGGCACCAGCCTGGCGTGCGGGACGCCATTTTTGGCGATAACGATCTCTTCTCCGGCAGCGGCGCGGTCGACGAGCCCGGACAGCCGGGTCTTGGCTTCGTAGAGGCTGACGAACTGGGTCATTGGCACGCTCCTTCGCCAGCTTGACCAGATAAGGATCGGCAAGGCGTTGGTCAAGCTGGTCAAGCATGGCCAGGATGGAGCGATGAGCGGTTGGTAGCGCCATGGGGCATGATCGCCGCGACTGTGAACCGGTTCACTGTGGCCGGCCCGGGTTTCAGTAGTGTCCCGCCGCCGGCTCGGCTTTGTGCCGGTATCACAGCAGCGGAGGACGATCCATGGCGAACAAGTACGTGCTGAGTGGGAACGGCATCGAGGTCACCTATACAATCGGGGGGAACCCATCCTTCACCGCGCTCACCTTCAAGGAGGGCGCCACCACCAAGATGTTCAAGCCCGCGCAAATCACCACCGATCACACCGGTCTCGGCACGCTCGTCTCTGTGCCACTGGTGCAGACAATCGACACCGGCGGCAGCCGCTTTGGCTTCTTCCTGCCCGAAGTGACCGTGACGCTCGGCCACAGTATCCCGGTGACGACGATCGGCGCGATCGAGACCTTCAGCGGCCCGGACAGCTTCCCGCACCGCCCGACGACGTGGCAGTGCGTGCATCTGCACGGCATGGCCGAGGAAGTGATTTTGCCGCTCGTCGACGAGGCAGTGACTGCCTGACCGGCGCCGAGCGCGCGCGAGCGGCCGGCTGATGCCGGCCGCTCACCTTTTTGGGACTTTGCCCGTCGATCAGTGCAGTGCGTAAAACCCCTTTGCCCCGCCGGCCATCACCTGGCTGATCGTCTCGGCCGGCGCGCCCTCAATAAGCTTGCGCACCATCGCGGGCGCGCCGGGGAAGAAGCCGTCCGGGTGCGGATAGTCGGTCGCCCATAGAATCTTGTTCGGACCGACATAGTCCACCAGCGGCTTAAGGCAGTGTTCCACCGGCTCGAATGCGATCCAGCAGTTGCGCTTGAACAGTTCGCTCGGGCGCGTCTTCAGGCCGGAATCATTGAACCCCTTGTCGTCGAAGTGCCGGTCCATGCGATCCAGCCAGCCGGCGATCCAGCCGCCGCCAGATTCCAGGAATGCGATGCGGATCTTCGGATGACGCTCGCACACGCCGCCCCAGATCACGGCCATGCACGCCAACATCATTTCCATCGTGTGGGTGATGATATGCCGCGCGCCGCGCTCCTCGAAGCGGTCCATGCCGACCTGAAGCATTCCGCTGTTGCCGCCTTCGTGGAACCCGACCGCCATGTCGAGTTCTTCGGCCATCATCCAGAACTTCTCGTAGTCGGGATGGTGGATCATCTTGTTGTTGTATGGGTTGGGCCGCAGGAACACGCCGCGGAAACCCAGCTTCTCGCGTGCGTAGCGCATCTCCTCGATCGCGAAGTCCACCGACTGCATCGGTATCATTGCAACGCCGAACAGCCGGTCGGGATACGGCTTGCAGTAGTCCGCAAGCCACCGGTTGTAGGCGCGCGACATTGCGGCTGCGGCCTGCGGGTCCTGCACGGCACCGGCGAACAGTCCGATGCTGGGATACAGGAACGCCGCATCGATGCCGTCGAGATCCATGTCGGGGATGCGCGCATGCGGATCGAAGCCGCCCTTGCGTCCCTGCTCGTACTCCATGGCATCGTCCACCACGGTGCCGTCGCGCGCGCCGACGCCGCCAAGCGCGCCCAGACCCTTCTTGCTGCCGAGCAGCTGCTCGCCGACCTGGAGGCGCTGCTTGCCGTCCGCATCGCGGATCAGCTTCGGCGCAAGGTCGCGGTATTTCGGTTCCATGTAGTCATTCCAGAGCGTCAGAGGCTCCAGAATGTGTCCATCGGCGTCGATGACGTTATAGGCGCGACTCATGGTTCGTCTCCTTCCGGTTCGACTACACGATTACTGCGCTTGTCTCACATCAGCCTTGACGGGGAGGCACCTCCTTGCCGTTTCCTGAGCTGTGCGATCCGGCTCTACTCAGCCGTTCGGACTCTTACTCGTCAGTATCACCCCGCATGCGCGGTTCTGCAAGCAGGAGAGCAATCAGGGAATGCGGTAGAATGGATCTGGCAACAGGTAGGCCTTCTCGGCGTGACCACACGCCAGATCGGACGGCTGGTCGTCCATATTTGCGATGATCGTGTAGCTCATTTGATACTGCCCCGTTCCCATTGGATCGGAGGAGATTGCCAAGCGCGGATGAGTGCGACAAGCAACGCTGTTTCCGCTGACCTGTCAGTCCTCGTCGTCGAACAGGATGCGGTTGGCCGCGCCCTCGAGGTCTTCGTACTGGCCGGAGCGCAGCGACCAAAGGAACACCGCCAATCCTCCGCCGCCGAGGATCAAACTCGCGCCGATCAGGTAGAGGATGACATTCATGTTCGCCGTCCGTGCAGTCGGAAACTGTTCGCCATCACGAGCAACGAGGAACTCGACATCGCCGCCGCAGCCAGCCATGGCGTGACTAATCCTGCCACAGCCAGCGGCACCATCAGCATGTTGTAGCCGATCGACAGAGCGAGATTTTGCCGCATCACCGTCCGCGCGCGCCGTGCCGTCGCAAGCACTATTGCAACGGGTCCGAGTCTGCTGCCCTGAAACACCACGTCGGCCACCGTCTGGCTGACGTCGGCGGCGGTGGCCGGCGAGGCGGATACGGTTGCCGCGGCCAGCGAGGGGCTGTCGTTCAACCCGTCGCCCACCATAAGGACCGTACGGCCAGCCGACACAAGCGCCTCGATGGCCGCGACCTTCTGCACCGGTGAACATTCAGCGTGCCAATCATCGATGCCAAGCGCCGTCGCAATGCGCGCAACCGAGGCGGCGCGATCGCCGGACAGAAGATGGATTTCCAGGCCGCGTTCACGCAGCCGGCTCACCGTTGCCGCGGCATCCTCGCGCAACGTCTCCTCAAATTTGAAGCGGACTGGGGCGTGGTTAGGTCGGGCGAGCCAGAGTTCCGGACCCTCCCGATCGTCATGGCCGGGCTTGACCCGGCCATCCACGCACACGCGGTCGGCACCGGATGGCCGGGTCAAGCCCGGCCATGACGGATTGCGCCCAAGCCAAACATCGCCTGCACGCAGCCCCTCACCGGGAAACTCCACCACGCCCTCGGCCGCGGCGACCGGACCCGCGGCAGCCAAAAGGGAACGAGCCAGGGGATGGCGACTGCTTGCCGCGAGCGATGCCGCAACACGAAGCGCCTGCTCGTCGAAGTCCGACCCCCGCACCAACGTCAGGTTCGGCTCGGTCAGCGTGCCCGTCTTGTCAAATACAATCGTATCTACATCGTCCAGCCGCTCCAGCGCGGTGGCAGACTTCAGCAGCACACCCATACGAAACAGTCCGCTTGTGGCGATCACCTGGACCACCGGCACCGCCAATGCAAGCGCACAAGGACAGGTGATGATCAGCACCGCGCAGGCGATCAGCAGCGCCTCGCCCGCCGATGCGCCGGCGATGAAGAACCACCAAAGGAACGTCAGCAGCGCGGCGAGATGCACCGCGGGCGCGTAGCGTCGTGCGACCCGATCGGCGAGCACCACAAAGCGCGACCGGCGTGCTTCCGCCGCCTCGATCAGCCGGACGCATTCGGCGAGCAATGTGGCGGAGCCGGTGGCAACGGCGCGCACCGTCAGCGCCGCGCCGAGGTTCAGCGTGCCGGCAAACACCTGCGTTCCTGGCATCGCCTGCACCGGCAGGCTCTCGCCCGTCACCAGGCTGGCGTCGAGCGTGGATGTGCCGCGCTCCACGACGCCATCGACGCCAATGCGCTCACCGAGCCCGACGATGATGCGGTCGTCCGGCGCAACCGAATGCTGGTTGCGTCGCCGCGTGCTGCCATCCGCCTGAAGCACCGCCACATCGGCAACTCGCAACGCCAGCATCTGCTCGGCTGTCGCGCGCGCCTGGCCGCGCGCACGATGGTCAAGAAACCGGCCGATCAGCAGGAAGAACAGCAGCGTGATCGCCGAGTCGAAGTACGTGTGCGCACCGCCCTGCATGGTCTGCACGAGGCTCATGCCGGTGACCAGGATCACGCCAACACTGATCGGCACGTCCATGTTGGTGCGCCCGTGCCGCAGTGCCGCGGCAGCGGACGCAAAAAACGGCCGGCCGGCATAGGCGATCGCCGGCATTGCGATCAGCGCGGACACCCAATGCAGCAGGTCGCGCGTCGCCGGACCCATGTCATGCAGCAGTCCGCCGACCTCGCCGGCCCAGATGCCGATCGACATCAGCATCACGTTGACCGCGGCGAAGCCCGCTACCGCGAGCGCGCGCAGCAGCGTCCGCCCAGTCTCCTCCTCTGCCGCGGAGAGTGATGCCGGGTCGAACGGTATCAGCCGATAGCCCAGGCGCTCGATCAGGCCAACGAGGGTGCCCGCCTGCTCCGTGGCACCACGCCAGACCAGCCTCAGCCGGCGCGTCGTCATGTTGACGCGGCCTTGCAAGACGATCGGCTCGCGCGCGAGCACCGACTCGATGAGCCAGACGCAGGCGCCGCATTGCAGCCCGTCGACCGCCAGGCTCAGTTCATGCGCACCGTCTGCACGCATCGTGACGTATCGAGACAAATCCCATCGCTCGGCGGTTTCGGGGCGTAGTGCGCGCAGTGCCGGATCGAGGACGCGTTGCGCGTAGTAGCGGCCAAGTCCCAGCGTTTGAATTATCTCGAAGGCGGCGGCGCAGCCGGGACAGCAAAAGCGACGGCCAGCGGGTGCGGGCTCGCCGCAGTGTTCGCAGGGGTCGAATGTTGGTTGAGGGGGAGAAGGAAAAGGTGATTGGTCTCCCCCTCCCCCCAACCCCCTCCCGCAAGGGGAGGGGGAGAAGTTGAACGCGATCACCGAACGATGATCCGCCGCGTCGCTGCCACCTGATTGCTGCCGGCGGATGCCGACAATGTCAAATCCCATTGGCCACGCAACGTCAGCGTCGTATCCGCGACATAACGCCCAGCATCGGTCTCGTGGAACACTAGCTGTTGTGTCTCGGGTGCGCCGAGCGGGCGTTCGGCGGCGGCGGCAACCGAAGCGCCGGTCAGCGGCGAACCTTGCCGGTCCGTCAGGGTCACCTCCGGTCGTCCGGTTCCATCCGACCGCGCGAGCATCGTCCAGCCCAACTCGGCCCCGCGCCGCGCATGTTCGAGTACCGTATCGTACTGGTTGCTCAGATCAAACCCATCGTTGCCTGTCTTGCCGGGGAAACTGGCAAGTGCGGCAAAAATCATGCCCGCGTTGACAACGACGACCACGCCCATGGCGGCGGCAACGAGCCACGGGAACAAGCGCCAAACGGACCGAGCGGCTTCTGGCGTATGGCCGGACGACCTCGGTGGAATCCAACGAATGTAACTCATCGCGGCCCCATGAATGCCGAATGATAGACCGTCTGCTCGCCTGTCTGCGCATTGCGCAACACGAAGTCGATCTTCTGCGAACCGTCAACCAAGGCGCTCGGCCTGCCGCTCACCAGCACGCGAAATGTACCGACACTATCGGCTTTCACCGGCAGGCCCAAACGGTCAGCCGGGCCGAGGCCCTCATCGGCTTCCGCCAGGATCGCACCCTGCAGGCCCTCGGTGTTCAGCTCGAACAGCATCTGGGTCGGTCCCTTGTTGGCGATCTTCACCGTGTAGCCGTTGCGCAGACTGCCGTCGGACAGCCGCACGAACAGGGGCGCCCGGTCATGCAGTACGGAGAGCCCCACCAATGATCGCGTAGCCAGTGCCACCGTCATGACGCTGACAGCGATTACCAGTGCGGAGACATAGATGATGGTGCGCGGACGCAGGAATTTGAACGTCGCCTGGCGGCCCTCCGCCTTCGCCGCCTGATCCGCCAGCGTGTCCCAGGTGATCAGCCATTTCGGTCGTCCGGTTCGTTCCATGACGTGGTTGCAGGCATCCACGCAGAGACCGCAGTTGATGCATTCGAGCTGAATGCCGTCGCGGATGTCGATGCCTGTGGGGCAGGCGGTGACGCAGGCGCCGCAATCGATGCAATCGCCCGCGACTGCATCGTCCTGCCGCTTGCCGCGCAAACGCGGCTCGCCGCGCCAGCCCTGGTAGGTCACGGTCAGGCTCTGCTCGTCCAGCATCGCCGATTGGAAGCGTGGCCACGGGCACATATACGTGCACACTTGTTCGCGCGCCCAACCGGCCAGCAGATAGGTGGTCGCGGTGAACAGGGCGGTGAAGAAATACACTTCCTTCGACGCCGTGCCAGTCCAGAACTCGACGGTCACCGTCGGCGCGTCCACGTAGTACATGATCCACGCGCCGCCGGTCCAAAATGCGATGCCGAGCCAGGTGGCGTGCTTCACGACTTTGCGCCAGACCGAGTCAAACGTCATCGCCCCGGCATCGCGCTTCATGCGCTCGTTGCGGTCGCCTTCGACCAGATGCTCGATCCACATGAAGAGATCGGTCCACACCGTCTGCGGGCAGGTGTAGCCGCACCACACGCGGCCAAGCAGGCTGGTAACAAGGAACAGGCCAACCGCGCCCATGATCAGCAGGCCGGTCAGGTAATAGATGTCCTGCGGCCAGAACTCGAGGTTGAAGAAATAGAAGCGCTCATGCCAGATCGACAGAAGGACAGCCTGATCTGGCTGGTTGACGCCTCGATGCCAGCGCAGCCATGGCAGCAGATAGTAAATGGCGAGGCAGACGATCAACACCGCCCATTTGAATCGGCGCACCGGGCCGTGCACGGATTTTGGATACACCCGCACGCGGTTGGCATAGAGATGATCGCCTGCCTCCTCCCGCTGGAGCTGGATTTGCCGATCGGCCTTGCTGATGCGGGACATGAACTAGCCCAACCCGTCATGGCGGGCGAAGGCCCGCCATCCACGTCTAACTGCGCGGGCACGAAGGAAAGACGTGGATGGCGGGCCCCCGGCCTTCGCTCGGGGCAGGCTTTCGCCCGCCATGACGGGATGGGTTGCACTGTTCAACACGCTACTCTCCCCCGCCAAGCGAATGCACGTACAATGCGAGCGCCTTGATCGTCGCGGGGTCCAAACGAGTGTTCCAGGCCGGCATAACGCCCATCCGCGGCGCGGTGATCTGCGCCACCACTGTGGCCCTGTCGTTGCCATAGAGATGCACCTGCGAAGCAAGCCGGGGCGCGCCCTTCTCGCGGTCGCCCTGTCCGGCATCGCCGTGGCAGATCGCGCAATTCTCGGCGAAAATCTTCTGGCCCGCCGTCACGTCCTTGCCCGCATCGGCGTGGCCAAACATCGTCATGACATAGTCGGCGACCTGCTGGACTTCGGCCGGCTTCAGTATGCCGTCGGCGCCGAACCGGGGCATCTGCGCCTCGCGCGCATCGGGGTCGCCGCTGCGGATGCCGTGCGTGATGGTCTGCTGGATCGCATCGAGCGTGCCGCCCCAGATCCACGCACCCGCTGCCAGCGCGGGATAACCCGGCTGGCCGCCCCCGCCGGCCGCATGGCAGGGCTGGCAGTTGTTGGCGAAGGCGATGCGGCCTGCCGTGGCGGCCGCGGCCATGAGTTGCGGATCCTTGCGGATTTCGTCGAACGACAGCGCCGCTATCCGGTCCATCGTGGCGGCGCGCTGCGCGACCACCGCCTGCACGTCCGCGTTCACCGCCGCGCGCTGCGAATAGCCGAGCAGGCCATGGAAGTAGCCGTTGAACCACGGCACCGACGGATACAGCACGCACCAGACCACGGCCCAGGCTACGGTCGCGTAAAGTGTATAGACCCACCACTTCGGCAGCGGCGTGTTCAGTTCGCGGAGCCCGTCCCACTCGTGTGCGGTGGTCTCCTGGCCGGTCACGATATCCTTTTCGATCTTGGTCGGCACTGGAAACTCCTAACGGTCGTCGTCGAGCGGAATGCGACCATTCCGCTCGATGGTGGATTTGCGGCCAGGCCAGTAAGTGGTGAGCACGATCAGCACAAATACGCTGAACACAAGCAAAATCGAATTGTGTTCGAGCCACATGAGGATGGGCATGACGTCCATGACGATGCCTCTACTGCTGCAGATGTTCGTTGGCGGGATCGGCGAAATCGACCATGGTGCCGAGCACCTGCAGATAGGCCACCAGCGCGTCCATCTCGGTAACCTCGCGTCCGTTGCCCAGCACCGTCATCGCCTTCGGATAGCGCTTCACCAGTGCGGCGTTATCGGCGGCGGGATTGGCCTGGGTCGCCAGATCGGCCGCCGCGCTGGCGATCTCCTCGTCGGTGTAGGGAACGCCGACCATGCGCAGCGTGCGCAGGCGCGCCACGATGTCGTCGGTCACCAGCGGCGTGTCGGCGAGGAACGCGTAATGCGGCATCAGAGATTCCGGCACCACGCTTTGCGGGTTGATCAGGTGCGCATAGTGCCAGTCGCTGGAATATTTTCCCCCGACGCGTGCCAGATCGGGGCCGATGCGCTTTGAGCCCCATTGGAATGGGTGATCGTACATGCTCTCTGCGGCGAGCGAGAAGTGCCCATAGCGCTCCACCTCGTCGCGCAGCGCGCGGATCTGCTGACTGTGGCAGGTGTAGCAGCCCTCGCGCGTGTAGATGTCGCGCCCGCGCTGCTCCAGCGGAGAATAGGGGCGCACGCCCTTCACATGCTCCACTGTCGTCTCGATGGTGAACAGCGGCACCACTTCGACGATGCCGCCGATCGCGATGGTGATCAGGGTGAACACCAGAAGCAGGAAGGCGTTGCGCTCGATGAACTGGAGGGTGCCGAACATCGCGATCACTCCCCTGCCACGGCGACTGCCGTGGGCAACGCAACGTCTCGTTCGGTTTCCGGGCTGTGAACCGTTTTGATCAGATTATAGACCATGATCAGCGCGCCGGTCAGGAACATCAGGCCGCCGAGCAGCCGGATCACATAATACGGGTGCACCGCAACCACGGATTCGGCGAACGAGTATTGCAGGAAGCCAAACTGGTCGTAGGCGCGCCACATCAGCCCTTGCATGATGCCGGCAACCCACATCGAGGTGATGTAGAACACGATGCCCAGCGTCGCGATCCAGTAATGCCAGGACGCCAGGCGTGCGGAATACAATCCGCTGCGCTTCCACAGCACCGGCACGAGATAATAGATCGCGCCGAAACTGATGAACGCCACCCAGCCCAGCGCGCCGGAGTGCACGTGGCCGATCCCCCAGTCGGTGTAGTGCGACAGCGCGTTAACGTCGCGGATCGACATCACCGGGCCCTCGAACGTCGCCATGCCGTAGAAGCCAACGGCGGTGACGGAGAAGCGCAGGCCCGGATCGGTGCGCAGCTTGTCCCACGCGCCCGACAGCGTCATCAGGCCGTTGATCATGCCGCCCCATGACGGCATCCACAGCATGATCGAGAACGCCATGCCGAGCGTCTGCGTCCAGTCGGGCAAGGCCGTCCAGTGCAGGTGGTGCGGACCGGCCCAGATATACATGAAGATCAGCGACCAGAAATGCACTACCGACAGCCGGTAGGAATAGATCGGCCGGTTCGCCGCCTTCGGGATGAAGTAGTACATCATCCCCAGGAAGCCCGCGGTCAGGAAGAAGCCCACCGCGTTGTGGCCGTACCACCACTGGATCATCGCGTTCTGCACACCGGATGCCACGGAATAGCTCTTCGCGGAATACAGCGAGATCGGGATCGCCAGGTTGTTGCCGATGTGCAGGACGGCGATGGTCAGGATGAAGGCGAGGTAGAACCAGTTCGCCACGTAGATATGCGGCTCCTCGCGCTTCATCAGCGTGCCGATGAAGATGACCGCGTAGGCGACCCAGACGATGGTGAGCCAGACGTCCAGATGCCATTCGGGTTCGGCGTATTCCTGGCTCTGGCTGAATCCGATCACATAGGACAGCGCCGCCATGACGATGAAGAACTGGTAGCCCCAGAATACGAAGTTGGCGAGCGCCTCGCCGCCGAACAGCCGTGCGCGGCAGGTGCGCTGCACGACGTAGAACGACGTGCCGAGCAGCGCCGAACCGCCGAAGGCGAAGATGGCGGCCGATGTATGCACGGGGCGCAGGCGGCCGAAGTTGATGAACGATAGGCCGAGGTTGAACTGCGGCCAGGCGAGTTCGGTGGCGATGTACACGCCGACCAGGAAGGCCACGATCGCCCAGAACACGGTGGCGATGATGAATTTCTTGACGACCGCCTCGTTGTAGTCCGGGGCGGCGCGGGACATGGGGAGCGCGTGATCAGACATGCCGGTCGCTCGCCGCCCGCGCTGCGTCCAGCCTGTCGAAATGGCGGCGGACCAAGCCCGCCACGAAAACGCAGGCGAAGCCGAACAGGGAAAGCCCGAACACATACATTTCGTTGTCGTAGGCGCCGGACGCGAGGATGAGGCCGATCAGGCCAAAGGCAGTCATCAGCAGCCCGACGATGAGGTCGCTTGGCTCAATGTTCATGGACAGCTCCGGTCAGCGTTGTGGCAGCCTGCCGCGACGGCGTTGACGGATCATTGATCTGGATCAATGTGAACCGACCCAAATTGCAGCGTCAATGCCAAGTCATGGACCATAGCCTCGCAGCCCTTGCCGCCTTGTGCGCCGCCACACCCCTTGCCGGCGGGCTGCTTCCTGGCCTGCTGCTGGCGGGCCTGGCGGGCAGCGCGATCCACTGCGTGCCGATGTGCGGGCCATTCGTGCTGGGCCAGGTCGCGGATCGCATGGCCCGCGTGCCGGCCGTCCGGTTATGCGAACTCCAGCGAGTCGGCGGTGGCCTGTTGCTGCCGTATCACGTTGGGCGGATCACCACCTATGCGGGCCTTGGAGCGCTGACCGCGGCGATCGGATCGGCTCTGTCGCGGCTGCCGTGGCTGGGCCGCCTGTCGGGCCTGCTGCTGCTGGTCGCCGCACTGCTGTTCCTCTGCCAGGCGCTGCGGCGACTGGTGCCGGCACTGCATGCTCTGCTGCCCGACGCATCGGCGGCGCCTCACGGTTTCGTGCGGCTGATTGCCGGTCTCACCGGGCGTCTGGACCGATCCACGCCCCTCAGCGGGCTGCTGCTTGGGTTGGCGCTCGGCTTCCTGCCGTGCGGCTTCCTCTACGCCGCGCTGACCGCCGCATCCGCCAGCGGCGGTCCTGCCACCGGCGCACTTGCGATGGTCGCATTCGGTCTGGGCACCGTTCCGAGCCTCGTCGCGGTGGGCATCGCCGGCCAGGCGGCGGGACGACGCTGGCAGCGTGGCGCCGCTGCGGTTGCACCGGCGGTGATGCTGCTGAACGCGGTGCTGCTGACTGTGCTCGCGCTGCGAGGGATCGCCTGATCGGCGTCAGCCGGACGCGGAGTACGGGCGGCTCTCACACCCAGCGCAGGTTGGGCTCGCTGCCGAGCAGATGCTGGCCGATCGTCTCGAAATGCGACCGGCGGCCCTGCACCTGCTGCGTGACGGTGTTTACGTCGCGGAAGCGCCGCTCGAACGGGTTGGCATCGAAGATCGCGGTGGAACCCGCCTCGTGATACGCGACGTCCACTACCTCCTTCGCCTGATGGATCGCATGGGTCGAAGCCTGGCGGATCCTCATGCGATGCTCCGTCGACAGTTCACCCGCGAGCTTGGTCGCCTCCTGCGCGTCGCGCAGCACTTCGATCAGCCAGGTGCGCGCGGCGATCAGCTTCGCGTCCGCGATGCCGATGCCGGACTGGATCACCGCACTGTCGCGCAACGATGTCTGGGTGAGCGCAGGGGTCTTCCCGCTGGCGAGTGCGATGAACGCATCCAATGTCGCGCGACCGATTCCGAGTGCGACCGCGGCGAAGCCCGACGCGTAGATCTGCATCGCGGCGAAGCGATAGATCAGGCCGGGCTCGCGGCGTTCCTCCGGCCGGTCGCGCGTGATCGTGTGTGCGTCGTCAACGAACAGATGCTGCACCGAATACGTGTCGCTGCCGGTGCCGCGCAGTCCCACCACCTGCCAGACATCCTGGATCGTGGCGAGCTCGCGGCGGAACAGCATGGTGCGTTCCCACGGCCGGCCGTCGGGATGGCGCTGGGGCGTGCCATCGGCGTCGAAGCACGGGCAATGCGCTCCGAGCCAGGTGGCGTGGCGGCTGCCGCTGGCAAATGCCCACGTGCCGGTAATGCGCCAGCCGCCGTTCGCTCGGATCGCCTTTGCGCCAGGGCCCATGCCCCAGGCCAGCACGTCACGTTCGCCGCCGAATACTTCGCGCGCGACGCTTGGTTCCAGATAGCCGGCCGACATCGAGCAACCGGAGCCCTGGTTCATGCACCAGGCAACCGAGGCGTCGCCGCTGGAAATCGCCTCCACGCATTGGATGTAGGTCGCCGGGTCGAGCTCGGCGCCGCCGACCGAGCGGGGCACGAGCAGTCGGAACATGCCAGCCGCGTGCATTGCATCCAGCACGTCTGGCGGCAGTTCGCGCGCTGCGTCGATGCGCGGTGCGGCTGCGGTCAGCAACGGTGCGAGGTTGCGGGCCCGGGCGATGTAGTCGGCCGCAACGTCCGGCCGCCCGGACTCATGCACGTCCATGGGGTCGTTCCTCTGATTGTTCTCACCGGAACGCTATACCCCTGCGCGCCAGAGGGGCAAAGCACGAGCCGGACGTTCGCATTCCATGCTGTGCCCGGGCCTGGATGTGCGGCCGACGCGCATTGGGCTGGGATGTTGCTGCAAAGAAAGACAGAATAACACGGATTACACGGATTAAGTCACGGATTACACGGACAGTAAGTCAGGGTGTGCTCCGCGCAAGAACAGGAAAGTGCATACCTCTCTTATCCGTGTAATCCGCTGCTTAATCCGTGTAATCCATGTTATTCTGCCTTGCTTTACTTTGCAGCACACCTCCCAGGTGGTGGGGCTGGCGCACTGCCGACCCAAATTGGAATGCCCGTGCGCGGGTTATATGATTGCTACATGGACGAACATGCCGCGCTGATGGCCGAGATCGAGGCGGAGATGCGGGACACGGCGCGCTGGACCGGGCGCGCGACGCTGTCTCCTCGCGTGACGGCGGCGCTCGCCAAGGTGCGGCGCGAGGCTTTCGTGCCGCCGCGTTCGACGGACGCAGCCTATGCCAACCGGCCGTTGCCGATCGGTCACGGCCAGACGATCTCGCAGCCTTTCGTCGTCGCGCTGATGACGGAACTGCTGGATCTGGAGCCGGACGATCGCGTGCTGGAGGTTGGTACTGGATCGGGCTATCAGGCTGCGGTGCTTGCCGCAGTGGTCGGCACAGTGTTCTCGATCGAGGTGATCCCGGAACTCGCCCGCAGTGCAATGGCGGCCCTCGCCGGCGAGGGCTGCGCCAACGTCGCGCTGCGCACCGGAGATGGCGGACTAGGCTGGCCGGAGCACGCACCGTTCGATGCGATCATAGTGACGGCCGCTGCGCCGGATATTCCGCCGGCGCTGATCGAGCAGCTTCGGCCAGGTGGCCGGATGGTGGTCCCGGTGGGTCCGCCGCATGGCGATCAGGATCTGACGCTGCTGACCAAGGACACAGCCGGCAAGGTGACTCGGTGCAACATTCTGCCAGTCGCATTCGTACCACTGACCGGCGGTTGACTTACCGGCTGGGCGCACAGAATACTGACCAGTAGTGGCTGGCGGATACGCGGAGCAGGCGCATGAAGCTGATGTGGTTCCACCTGATGCCCTATACGGAGCTGCCGGACGATTTCCGCGACAAGAATCCGTCGGTCTGGGTGGACATCCACTCCTCGCTGTTCGATCCGAGGCGCGCCCACCTTATGTACAACGACTTTATGGATGAGCTGGAATACGCGGCGCAGTGCGGCTTCGATGCGGTCTGCGTGAACGAGCACCATTCCAACGGCTACGGGCTCATGCCGTCGCCCAATCTGATCGCGTCATCGCTGGCGCGCCGCACGACCGATACGGCGATCTGCGTGATGGGCAACTCGCTGGCGCTATACAATCCGCCGACGCGCGTCGCCGAGGAATTCGCGATGATCGACTGCATCTCAGGCGGCCGGCTGATCGCGGGCTTCCCGGTCGGTTCGCCGATGGACACCTGCTACGCGTATGGCCAGAACCCGTCCATCCTGCGCGACCGCTACCATGAGGCGCACGATCTGGTGGTGAAGGCGTGGACGGAAAGCGACACCTTCGCGTTCAACGGCCGCTTCAACCAGCAGCGCTACGTGAACATCTGGCCGCGCCCCATCCAGCGTCCACATCCGCCGATCTGGGTGCCGGGCGGCGGCTCGGTGGAAACCTGGCAGTGGTGCGCGGAGATGGACTACGTTTACTGCTACCTGAGCTACTACGGCTACAAGGTCGGCCACGCCACGATGGACGGGTTTTGGAACGAAATGTCGCGGCTGGGCAAAGACCGCAATCCGTATCGCGCGGGGTTCCTGCAATTCGTCGGGGTCGGCGAGAGCCGCCAGCACGCGATGGACCTGTATGGCGAGTCCGCGGAATATTTCTATGGGAAATGCCTGCACATCGATCCGCGCTTCGCCGCGCCGCCCGGCTACACTACCGAGGCGACGCAGCGGATGGGGCTCGAAAGCCAAGTCTCCAAGGCCGCATCCTACACCGACAAGTTCAACAAGCTCGCGCGCGAGATGGACGCCATTGTGGACAACGGCTACGTCATCATCGGCTCGCCGGACGAAGTGGTCGAGCAGTTGCGCGAGGTCGCGACCAACCTCAATGTCGGCCACCTGATGCTGCTGCTTCAGTTCGGCAACATGAGCAAAGACCTCACCCGCTACAACACGAAGCTGTTCGCCGATCAGGTGATGCCGAAGCTGAAAGGCCATTTCCCCGATTGGCAGGATCGCTGGTGGCCGCAGCCGATGGCAGCGGCGCAGCGCGCGGAAATTCCTGCCTTCATGCCGAAACTCGCAGCCGAATAACGGGAGCATGCCGTGAGCGAACCCGAGACGTTGACCGTCGATGTCAACGGCTTTGCCACCCGCGTCTGGCGCAAGGGCAGTGGCCCGAAGCTGGGCTTTCTCGCCGGCTATGGCGGACTGCCTCGCTGGGTGCCATTCCTCGACGAACTGGCCACGAGCCGCACGGTGATCGTGCCGTCGCTGCCGGGCTTTCCCGGCGGCGACCGTGGACATTCGGTGCTTGATTCGCATTTGGATTGGCTGCTCGCGGTGCGAGATCTGCTGGCGAAGGCGGAACTCGACGGCGCCGACTTGGCCGGCAGTTCGGTCGGTGCATCGCTGGTCGCAGAGATGGCGGCTTTGTGGCCCACAAGCGTGCGGCGTCTGGCGTTGATCGCGCCGTTTGGCTTGTTCGACGAAGCGGACCCACCCACCGACCCGTGGGCGCAGCGCGCCGATGCGGTGCCGGGCCTGATGTGCGCCGATCCGGAAATCTGGAAGGCGCTGAAGGCGGTGCCCGAAGGTGCCAATTCGATCGAATGGCCGATCGAGCAGACACGCGCCAACGAGGCCGCGGCACGCATCTTCTGGCCGCTCGGCAATACCAAACTGGAGAAGCGACTGAAGCTGATCCAGGCGCCGACCTTGTTGATCTGGGGCGAACAGGACAAGGTTATGCCACGCAGCTACGCCGAGCGTTTTGCCAATGGCATCGCGGGTCGCTCGGACACCAAGGTGATCGCCGGCGCCGGCCATCTTGCCGAACTCGACCGGCCCGCCGAGGTTGCCGCTGCCATCATCGACTGGACCAACTAAGGAGCCCGCACATGCCGCTCGATCCGGACGCCGAAACCCTGCTTGGCATGATGCGTGCGGCGGGGCGTCCGCCGATGGAGACGCTCTCGCCGGATGAGGCGCGCGAGGCTTTCAAGGCGGGCCGCGCCGTGACGCAGCCCGATCCGCAGGATGTCGCCGAGGTGCGCGATCTGTCGTGTCCCGGTCCACATGGGGCTATTCCGCTGCGCACCTATCGCCCGATCGGCACGCAGGCCGCCGACGTGCTGCCGGCGCTGGTGTATTATCACGGCGGCGGCTGGCTACTCGGCGACCTGGATTCGCACGACGTGGCATGCCGCCATTACGCCAATGCCGTGCGCTGCCGCGTGGTGTCGGTCGATTACCGTATGGCCCCCGAATACAAATTCCCCGCCGCGGTGGATGACTGCGCCGCGGCGACCGGCTGGGTGATCGCGCAGTCGGATGCGCTCGGGATCGATCGCAGGCGCGTAGCGGTGGGCGGCGATTCGGCGGGCGGCAATCTTGCGGCGGTGATGGCGCTGATGGCGCGCGACGGCGACCTGCCGCCGCTGGCGTTCCAGTTGCTGGTGTATCCCGCGACCGACATGGGAATGACGCACGAATCCTATCAGCGCGTCACCGAGGGCGTGCCGTTGACGGCAAAAACCATGGATTGGTTCATCGACCACTATCTGCATGGCCCGAACGACCGCAGGGACTGGCGTGCCTCGCCGTTGCGCGCGGCCGATCTGTCCGGCACGGCGCCCGCTTTGGTGCTGACAGCGAGTTATGATCCGCTGTGCGACGAGGGCGTCGCCTATGCGGAACGGCTAGAGCGCGAGGGGGTGCGGGTGATGCATCTGCACTTCTCCGACCAGCTTCACGGGTTTGTCGGTCAGGGGCGGATCATCCGCGCCGGCGGCATGGCGCTGGACATGATGTCGGCCGCGCTGAAGCGGGCGTTGTGGCAAGGACAGGCGTGATGTGCTCATTCTCGTCATCCCCGCCCTCTCTATCGTCATTCCCGCGAAAGCGGGGACCCAGGCGCGATGCACTGTGCCGCACCCATGGGTCCCCGCTTTCGCGGGGATGACGAGAAGGCGCGCGGGGATGACGGTGCAATGCGCTAAGCCGACGCCGGAACCTTCGCCGCGACCCTGCTGCGCGCGCCTACCATCTGCAACGAGAGATCGGCCATGCGCTCGCACATGTCATCCAGCGCGAGCCGACCTTCCGGCCGGTGCCAAGTATAGGCCCACGAGATCATGCCTCCGATCGCCAGCGCGGCCAGGCTCACGTCCTTGATGTCGAACTCGCCGGCTGCCACGCCCTCGGCCAGCAGCTTTGACAGCACGCGGTCGAACTTCTTGCGCAGCGCGTTGATCTCCGCCAGCGCGTCGGGCGACAGGTTCTTTTCCTCGCGAAAATAGATCGCGATATTGGCCTGGCGCGACAGCACCACCTGGGTGAAATCCACGATGGCGCGATACAGCCGTTCAGTCGGCGATCCTGCTCCTGTTGCCGCGTTCGTGACCGCATCGAGCGACAATACAATGGTCGGCGTGCAAATCGCCGCAAGCAGATCGGTCTTGCTGCGAAAATGCGTGTAAATGAACGGCTTGGTGACGCCGAGTTCCGCGGCAATGTCGTCGAGCGTCGTGCCGGTGAAGCCGCGTTCGTAGAACAGCTTGACCGCCTCTTCCAGAATACGTTCGCGCTTGTAGGCCAGTATCTCCTCGCGCATCGCCCACTGATCCATTGTCCAGCCGAGTATGCTAGCCTTGTCGCGCGGCAATGGAAAGAATCTTACCCGAGGAGGAAGCCATGGCGGGACTGCTGGAAGGAAAATCGGCGTTGATCACCGGCGGCGGTGGCGGCATTGGCCGGGCGACCTCGCTTGTTTTCGCGCGCGAGGGTGCGCGCGTGGCGGTGGCCGATGCAGCGGAGAAGACGGCGCAGGAGACCGTGGCGCTGATCAACGCCGCCGGCGGGCAGGCGATGTCGCTCACTGGCGATGTCACCAGCGCCAGCGCCGTGGAGGCGATGGTGAAGTCGGTGGTCGCCGCCTATGGCGGGTTGGACTGCGCATTCAACAATGCCGGCATCGCGGGCTTCCAGGTGGACGCAGGCGGGAAGAAGACCGCGGACTGGTCGGAAGCTTCGTTCGACCGGATGATCGAGGTCAACCTGAAGGGCGTCTGGCTCTGCATGAAGCACGAACTGCCGCAGATGGTCGCACAGGGAGGCGGTGCCATCGTCAACACCGCCTCGATCGCCGGACTGATCGGCCTGCCGACGTCTTCCGCCTACGTCGCGGCGAAGCACGGCGTGGTGGGGCTGACCAAGACCGCGGCGCTGGAATACGCCGGGGACAGGATCCGGGTGAATGCGGTCTGTCCGGGCTACATCGAGACGAAAATGACTGAGGACACCATGCGTCGTCGCGGCGCCGAACTGCTGGAGAAGGTGCCATTCCATCGCATGGGCAAGCCGGAGGAAATCGCCGAGATGGTGTTGTGGCTGTGCTGCGACCGCGCCTCATATGTCAGCGGCGCGGCTTACAACGTCGATGGCGGTTACATGGCAACCTGACGGCCCGAGCCCGTCAGGCGTTGGTGATACCGCCGTCCACCGTGATGGTCTGCCCATTGACGTAGGAAGAATCCCGCGAGCAGAGAAATCGGATAACCGACGCGACCTCGGCGGGGTGACCATAGCGCTTCACCGGTATCTCGTTTTTGTATGCCTCGCCCCGCTCGGCGATGGTTTCCGCCGCCATGCGCGTGTCGATCAAACCTGGCGCAACGGCATTCACCAGCACGTCGGGGGCGAGCCTGCGTGCCAGCGAGCGGGTGAGCCCGACAAGCCCCGCCTTGGCAGCGGCGTACGGTGGATAGCCGGCGGCGCCACGGCGATAGGCGACCGAACTGGTGAACACGATACGCGCAGGGCCCTCACGTTTGTCGAAGCGCGTGGCGAAGGCCACCGCAAGGTCATAGGCGTTGGTCAGGTTCGCGGCGATTGCACGGTTCCAAACGCCGTGGTCATTTGGATCGAAGGCGTCGCGCTCGAACAATCCGGCGAGGTGGATCAGCGCCGCGACCGGACCCCCGGCGGAGTCGAGCGCCGCGGCACACGCTTCCGGTGTGTCGATCTCCGACTGCCATGTTGCGATGCGTGCGGTGCCAAGCGTATCCCGCGCCTGAGCGAGCCGATCCGCGTCGATATCCACCAGGACCACATGCGCCCCGTGGGCGAGCATCGTCCGCGCCGTCTCCATGCCGATACCGCCGGCGCCGCCGGTGATGACAATGCGCTTGCCCGCGAATTCCGACATTTCACGCCCTCCAGGTTGGATGATCCAACGTCGCCGCAGTTGATTGCTAGATTCGCACGGATTCGTGGGTCGCCTGCCGGCTAGTGCCGTCACAGTGATTCTGACCGATTGAGCGTACGACAGTCGAGGCTCGGACGCGCTACGATCACGCGCAGTCTCGGCCCGCACTACCAGCCTTGTGGTAAGGCAGGTCAAGAAAGAATCTTAGCGCAGATGCAGAAAGGCGATGCACGCAAAGCACGCAGATGAATCGGCGCGGTTCATAGGCAATAGGCAACGCGTTTGATCTCCTGGCGCGTCCTGCCAAAATTCAGCTGTAGGCAGAGACGCAGTCCTGACGCCTTCAGATAGTTGGTACACTGCATCCGATGCGCGTCGTCCAGTGCTTTGACGGTCTTCAACTCGACCAGAGCACGTCGTTGATCAGCAGGTCCACGAAATACTCGCCTGGCAAGATGTCTTTGTAGTGCACCTTGGCGCCGTGTTGTTACGCAGCCGATAGACCGGCGGGACGGACTTCATATGCCAACGCGTTCTCATAGACTTTTTCCAGGAACCCCGCCCCAAGCGTATTGTGGACGGTGAATGCGCGGCCGATCACGCGCCCCGACAGTTCATTCAGCCCGCTGTTATCTGCATTGCTAACCTGGCAAATCACCGCAGCCCGCGGTTATTTTCTGATGCACTGCCCGTAACGCACTGTTTCGCCTGAAACCTTTTCCCGCAAGGGCGTGGAGTATCGCATCGAAGCAAGGAAAGGGAACCGCAAATAACGCAAAAAACGCAAACGCAGGTTGCAGCGACATCGCCTCAAGTCTGGCGCCCTGGCCATGCACGCGCGTGATTTGCGTTTTTTGCGTTGTTTGCGGTTCCCCTTACTGTTGGCTGATCAAGCCCGATACCCACGCCCAGAGACACCAGCGCGATCCTTGCTTTGGTTTGGTTGCGGCTGATCGGCCGCGCTAGGTGTTCTGCGTGCATCGTCTTCCTGCATCTGCGCTAAAATTCTTGCTTTGCGATGCTGCGGACAAATTATTGCGGAAGTATTGATGGGCCGGCGACGTCTCGCGATGCTCGAAGCGTTTCAATCCATGGAATCAAGCCTATCGCAATCGGCCAGCGCCTCCATCGCGCAGCACCAGTACCCAGCGCAATGATTTCGCCTTTTTGGCTTTGCCGGAGGGAGGGGTGGAAACGCTTCTGACGTCCCCGGCTGAGGCGGTGTCGCCGCCCGTTTCAACCGGTCAAAATCACTGTGCAGAGGCACTAGTGGGTCATGTCCGCTTTTGTCGGGTCCTCCGAACCTTCAGGCGAGACCATCATGTTCGCGAGCAGCCCGCAACCTGCCCAGTGCGAGGCGCGCGATCGCTGCCGGTGCCTCCTCGGGGATTGCAAAAACCGAACTGACGTTGATCTCGCACAGGACGTAACTGTCCTCGCCCGATGCGGTGCGTGGTCCATAGAGAAAGTCGGCGTCCCAGATGATCGGCAGCGACGCGGCATCGATGCGCAGGACGTCCATCATCTGCGGCGTCCACTCGGCTTCCATCTTCGCCCTGAGCGCCTGAAACGGCTCCGCATCCGCTCCGTGCATGATGCGTGGGCCCGGCTGTGCGGCCGGGGAATCCGGGCCTTCAGGCGGCGGAGGTATCAGCGCCTTGATGAATTTGTGGCCAAAGCCAACAACCTTGTCGGCGCCCATGTAGCAGCGGATCATGCCGTCGGGCAGGCGCGGCTGAAACGGTTGATCCACGATGCAGCCGTCCGGTGTAAGATACGCCTCGCAGCGCGTCATGAATTCCGCAAGCGGCATCGTATCGACCACGCTGCCACGGCGCGCATGCAGCACATTTACGATGCTCGCCGCGCCGGCTGGCTCGGAAGCCAGTTCGACCTTCCAAACCCCCTGGCCGCCATTGCCACGGTTCTGCTTGATGACCCGCGGGCCTGCCGATTGAAGCCTCGACGGGAACGCATCGCGGAACGCGGCCGGAGTGCGGTAGAGATGAGTGTCGGTGCCCCAGCCAAGATGCCTCGTGCGATGCAGAACCTCTTTAACGCCCATCTTGAGGATTACGTCGGGGTGCGCGCTGACCCAGGGGCCGCGCGACGCCACGTCACGCAAGATCGCGTCAAGCGCCGTGCGTGTCTGCCCTTCGTGTATCGGATCGACCCACACAAGCACCCCGTCAGTCGCCAAAAGCTGGTCGCGTACCTCGTCGGCAAGATCGTCGGCATAGACCGCGGGTTCCGCCTGGATGCCAAGCGCAGCCAACTCTTCAAAGACGCGATGAAAGCGGTTGTTCTGCGGTGTCGCGGCGCGCCTCGCCTCACGATCGCCGCGCCAGAGAATCGCGATCCTGGGCTCTTGCATGCTGGCCATATTGCCTCCCTGGGTCCCCCTGCTCGGTTGGTAACCAGGTAAGGATATACATGAACCATCATATGATACAAGTGTTTCAAGTCACAAGCGGGCACCTTTTCTGTCCTCGGCTGCGCCGGCCGGCGTCTCAGCTGGGCGTCCCATCCACCCCCCGCAGCTCCCCGCTCCGCACACTGGCAATCGCGTTGTTGAGGATCTGCACGATCGCCTCATCGGCGACACTGCGCGCCAGCAGCGCCAGCGAGCCTCCCAGCAGCGCCGAGGCGATCGACAACGCGTCGATTTTCTGCCCGACCATGTACTCGATCGCCTTGTCCACCACCGCACCGGCGCGGCCCAAATCTTCCGGCGGCTGTTCGTCGGTCATCGCCTGTTTCTCCCAATAACTCGCACTTCACGGGTTGAGTTGAGCGTGTCTCAATCCGCGATCTCGGGTTCCGATTCCGTCTCCTGCTCGGCCTGCAGCGCCCACATCCGTGCATACAGCCCATCGCGCGCCAGCAGCGCCGCATGCCGGCCGCGCTCCGCCACGCGGCCGTCGCGCAGCACAATGATCTCGTCCGCATCCACCACAGTGGACAGCCGATGCGCGATCACCAGCGTGGTACGATCCCGCGCCACCGCACGCAGCGCCGCCTGGATGTCCTGTTCCGTTCCCGTATCCAGCGCGCTGGTGGCCTCGTCCAGGATCAGAATGCGCGGGTCCTTCAGGATGGTCCGCGCAATCGCCACCCGCTGCTTCTCGCCGCCAGAGAGCTTCAGCCCGCGCTCGCCCACCCGCGTGTCATACCCCTCCGGTAGACTTACAACGAAGTCGTGCACCTGCGCCAAACGCGCGGCATGCTCGATCTCTTGCTGCGCAGCGCCTGGCCGGCCGTAGGCGATGTTGTAGCGGATCGTGTCGTTGAACAGCACGGTGTCCTGCGGCACCACGCCGATCGCCGCGCGCAGGCTCTCCTGCTGCACGTCGCGGATGTCCTGGCCGTCGATCAGGATGCGGCCCCCGGTCACGTCGTAGAAGCGGAACAGCAGTCGGCTGATGGTGGACTTTCCTGCCCCGGTCGCGCCGACGATGGCGAGCCGGCCGCCCGCCGGCACGGTGAAATCGACCCCCTTGAGGATTTCCCGATCCGGCCGATAGCCGAATCGCACGTCCTCGAACCGCACCTCGCCCGCGGGCCCATCGGACAGGTGCGCCGCCAGCGCTGTCGCGCCCGGCCGATCCGCGATCTCCTGCGCCTCGTCGAGCAGGCGGAACATCTGCTCCATGTCGACGATGCCCTGCCGGATCGTCATGTAAACCATGCCGAGGAACCCCAGCGGCTGATAGAGCTGCATCAGGTAGGTATTGACCAGAACGAACTGGCCGACCGTCATTGCGCCCGCGCCGACTTCGCGCGCCGCCAGCAGCATGATCAGCGTCAGGCCGAGGGCGATGATGAAGGCCTGGCCGATGTTCAGATAATTCAGCGAGACCTGCACACGCACGGCCGCCCGTTCGTACCGCGCCAGCGCGGTGTCGTAGCGCGCGGCTTCGTGCGGCTCGTTGCCGAAATACTTTACCGTTTCGAAGTTGAGCAGGCTGTCCAGCGCCTTCGTGCTCGCGTCGTTGTCGGTGTCGTTCATCGTGCGGCGGATACGCGCTCGCCAACCCGCGAACGTCATGGTGAACAACGCATAGCTCGCGACCGCGGCAAAGGTGATCGCGGCGAACCGCCAATCGAACAGGTGCCAAATGATGCCGGTCACCAGCAGTAGTTCGATCACCGTCGGCACCACGTTGAAAACCGCGAGCCGCAGCACCGACTGGATGCCCACCATGCCGCGGTCGAGTGCGCGGGCCAGCCCTCCCGTCTGCCGATCGAGGTGGAAGCGCAGGCTCAGCGCATGCAGATGGCGGAAGGTGCGCAGCGCGGCCACGCGCACGGCGCGCTGCTGCACCTTGGCGAACAGTGCGTCACGCAGCTCGCCGGAGGCTGCCGAGCCCACGCGCAGCAACCCGTAGGCGATCACCAGCGCCATCGGGATCGCGAGCATCGCGGTGGCATCCTTCGGAGCCAGCGCATCGACGATCCGGCCATAGACAATGGGGACGTAGACCGTCGCCACCTTGGCGAGTAGCAGTAGACCCATCGCCATGACGACCCTGACCTTGGCGCCGGTATCGTGCTTCGGCCACAGGAAGGGCAGCATTGAGCGAACCGTCGCCAGACTTGAGCGCTGGACTCGTGGCAGAGTGATTGTAGCCGCCTCTTCGGGTCGGGTTCGTCTCATTCCCGGCATGTGGCATGCAGGGGCGAATTTTGAAAGGCGAGGCCATGGCAAGCGAGACGACAGAGAGCGGGTTCCTTCGCCATCTTCGCACCTGCAACAATGCGCGCTTGCCCGGCGCCCGTCTGCCGTTCTGCATCGGCTCGGCGCGGGTAGGCTGGGTGAAGCCGGCACTCGCCGCGGCACTGGCGAAATTCCCTGCGATCAGCGTCCGCGCCTCCGGGGTCACCCTCACCGACGGCGCGCGACTGCCTGCGATTGCCCGTCAGCTTGTCGAGGACGGCCACTTTCGCTGGCGACAGGAGGAGTTTGACATCCGCGCCGAACCCGAGGGGAAGGTGCTGGCACGGCTCGATCGCGGTGCATTGCCCAGTTTCGGGGTCGTCGCGGCGGGCGTGCACGTCAACGGCCTTGTCCGCCGCCCCGATGGAGTCCACGTTTGGGTCGCCCGCCGCGCCGCCGACAAACAACTGGATCCCGGCAAGCTCGACCACATCGTCGCCGGGGGCGTGCCGGCTGGCCTGACCCCGGCAGAGACACTGGTGAAGGAGGCCGAGGAAGAAGCGGCAATCCCTGCCTCACTGGCGAGCAAGGCTGTTCCGGTCGCGCTCATTGCCTATGCCATGGAGCGCCCAGAGGGCCTGCGGCGCGACCGCCTGCACTGCTACGATCTCGATCTGCCGGAGGATTTCTGCCCCCATGCGGCGGACGGCGAGGTGGAGGCGTTCGAATTGTGGCCGATTGCGCGGGTGGTGCAGACGGTCCGTGACTCCGACCGGTTCAAGTTCAATGTAAACCTTGTGCTGATCGATCTTTTCCTGCGCGAGGGCCTGATCGTCGGGCGCGAGGCTGAAGAACTACGCGCCGGGCTCCGTGGCGGGACGGCGTAGCCTCAACACTTGTGGGGAAGCGGGGTCAGCTCCGTCAGCTTCGCGTTCATCACGAAGTCGCCGAAGTCCATCTGAAGGTTGTCGGCCACGCCGTTCTCCCAATAGCGCATGCCCACCTGGTAGGTCGGCACCTCGCTCTTGCTGTTGCGGTCGAAGAAGGCCAGGCGAACACGCGTGCTGGGCAGATTGGAAAGCAGCGGGAAAGCGTTGGCCTCCGGCTTCTTCCAGTCGAGCACGACGACCGAGCTGTCCTCCGCCCCAGAATCGTCGGTGCCATCGAACAGCGGCAGCGCGAGGAACTTCTTGCCGGACTGGGCGCCGGCCAGGATCGCCGATGTGTGCGCCATCGGGAACAGCGTGCCGGGCGGCAGCGGCTTGGTGGCATCCTCGGGCACCGTGTAGTGCGCCTCCCCCGGACCGCCGGCGCGTTCCAGCTTGGCATCCCCGTCGGTCTGGCTGGTGACCGCGGTGTCTGTCGTCTGCTTCATGTGGAAGCGGAACTTGAGCCCGTCCTTAGCCTCCCAGGTGGCATAGTCGGATACCATTTTGACGTCCTGGCCGTCGGTATTGGTCAGGTCCATGGACAGCCGCTGGCGGACCGCCCAGCCGTCGCACGCATCGATGACCTCGTAGCCCATCGTGCCGGTGGCGGCGACGACATCGCCCCCGCGGCTGCTGCTGAGGGTCAGCGTGTAGATTGCCCGGTGGGCAGCCGATGCTGTGTTCAGGCCGGGCGACTGCGCGGGAGCGGCCGAGACGATAGAGGAAGTGCAAAGGGCCAGAGCGGCGGCTGCCAGTGCGGCAGGGAAGCGCATGAGGGGGTCTCCGCTTGCGGGTCAGCGCCGAACATAGGGAGACCCACGGCGATGCGCCAGCGAGCAGCCGCTGATGAGCGACCCCTCCCCCTAACCCCCTCCCGCAAGGGGAGGGGGAGTCTAGGTGGGGCAAATATTCCCCCTCCCTTTGCGGGAGGGGGTTAGGGGGAGGGGTCGCTCCCAGTTCATGCCAAGTTTCGCGGCTTCGGCGGCAGATCGATCCGGAGGTGCAACTCCTTCAGCCGAGCTGGCGGAACCTCGGCGGGGGCGCCCATCATCAGGTCCTCGCCTTGCTGGTTGAGCGGGAACAGGATGACCTCTCGGATATTGGGTTCGTCGGCCAGCAGCATGACGATCCGGTCGATGCCCGGCGCCGAACCGCCATGCGGCGGCGCGCCGTAGCGGAACGCATTCAGCATGCCGCCAAACCGAGCCTCCACCTCATCGGCCTTGTAGCCAGCGATCTCGAAGGCGCGGATCATAATGTCCGGGCGATGGTTACGGATCGCGCCGGAGGACAGCTCCACACCGTTGCAGACGATGTCGTACTGGAACGCCTTGATGGTAAGCGGGTCCTGCGTGTTCAGCGCCTCCATTCCACCCTGCGGCATGCTGAACGGGTTGTGGCTGAAGTCGATCAGCCCGGTCTCCTCGTTCAACTCGTACATCGGGAAATCGGTGATCCAGCAGAAGCGGAACGCCCCCTTCTCGTTCAGGTCGAGTTCCTCGGCCAGCCGCGTGCGCACCAGGCCGGCGAATTTCCCCGCCATGTCCGGCTTGCCCGCGACGAAGAACACCGCATCGCCCGCCGCCAGACCGCAGCCCTGCCGAATGGCCTCGGCTCGATCGGGCTCGAGGTTGCGCGCGATCGGCCCCTTCGGTCCGTCCGCATCATAGACGATGTAGCCGAGGCCACCGGCACCTTCGGCCCGCGCCCATTCGTTCAGCTTGTCGAAGAAGCTGCGCGGCTGCGATGCGGCGCCCGGCGCGGGAACCGCCCGCACCACGCCGCCCGATGCCGCGATGCGCGCGAACAGCCCGAAGCCCGAGCCGGCGAAGTGCTGCGTTACATCGCTGATCCGCAGCGGATTGCGCAGATCGGGCTTGTCCGAACCGTACTCCAGCATCGCCGTGTCGTACGGAATGCGCGGAAACGGCGGCGGGGTCACGCCGCGGCCCTTGGCGAATTCATCGAACACGCCGGCGATCACCGGCTCGATCGTGTTGAACACGTCCTCCTGGGTAACGTAGCTCATCTCGAAATCGAGCTGGTAGAACTCGCCCGGCGAACGGTCGGCGCGCGCCGCCTCGTCGCGGAAGCAGGGCGCGATCTGGAAGTAGCGGTCGAAGCCAGCCACCATGGCCAGCTGCTTGAACTGCTGCGGCGCCTGCGGCAGCGCATAGAACTTGCCCGCATGCATCCGCGACGGCACCAGGAAGTCGCGTGCGCCCTCGGGCGAGGACGCGGTCAGAATCGGCGTCTGGAACTCGGTGAAGCCGACCTCGATCATGCGCCGGCGGATCGAGGCGATCACCCCGGCGCGCAGCATGATGTTCCGGTGCAGCTTCTCGCGGCGCAGGTCGATGAAGCGGTATTTCAGGCGGATATCCTCGGGGAAGCGTTCGTCCCCAGCCACCTGCATCGGCAGCACCTCGGCCGCTGATTGGACCACTAGGTCGGCGACCCGAAGCTCGATCTCGCCGGTGGGCAGGCGCGGGTTCATCGTGCCGGGTTCACGTTCGACGACCTGGCCGGTGACCGTGATCACGCTCTCCGGCCGCACCGCGTCGGCGGCGGCAAAAGCGGGCGAACCGGCCGGGAACACGCATTGCGTGATGCCGTAGTGGTCCCGCAGGTCGATGAACAGCAGGCCGCCGTGGTCGCGCTTGGCGTGCACCCATCCCGAAAGTCGGGCGGGGTGCCCGGCATCGGCGGCGTGGAGCGCGCCGCAGGTATGGGTGCGATAGGCGTGCATGGTGGTCTGTCCCGTCGGTCAAGGGCCGGCAGACAAGCCTCCGCCTTTCGGGTTAGTCAAGCGGCGCTTGCCATCAAGCAGGGCAGGAAGGTTCCTCACGGAGTTCACGGGGAACCAACCGAGGGCCACAGAGTCGTGGTGTCGGACGGGCCAAACAATCGACCCGTTGAAAAGACGGATCACCACGCTATCATATGATGATAGCACAACGGATAATCCCATGGGCCAACTCATCGTTCGTGGCCTGGACGATCGCCTCATCCAGGCCCTCAAGCGGCGGGCGGCGCGGGCTGGGCGTGCCGCCGAGGCTGAGCACCGGGCCATACTTGAGCAGGCACTCCGGGGCGAGACGGAGACCTTCGCGGAGTCCGCCGCACGGTTGCGGGCACGAACGCTGCCACAGACAACCGACAGCACCGATCTGATCCGGCGGGATCGGGACCGGGATCATGCAGGCGCCGACGAGTGAGGCAGGCGGTCGTCGATGCCTCGGTTGCCGTGAAGTGGGTGGTGGAGGAGGATCACAGCGCCAAGGCCGCAATCCTGTTGGGGTTCGACGCGTGCCATGCACCGGACCATTGGCAAGCCGAGGCGGTCAACGTGCTGTGGTCGAAGGTGTTCCGCGGCGATCTGACTGCGGCGGATGCCGGGGAACGTGTGACCGTCCTGCTGCGCGCACCGGTCATTGGTGCGCCGATCGCAGACCTCATGGCACGCGCGTTTGCAATCTCGGTGGCGCTCACGGTGACGATCTACGACTCGCTCTATGTCGCGCTTGCCGAGAAACGCGATATCGCCATGGTCACCGCGGATGCGAGATTGATCCAGCGCCTATCGGGCGATGCGGCTTTGGCAAAGCGCATGGTGTGGGTGGGAGACCTGGATGCGTGACGGGCCGGAGACCGCGCCCAGACACATCCGGCGCGCACCCGTTGTGGACGATCAAATCGCGCCGCGGGCGGCAAGCCACGATTCGTACCGACCGCCCCTGAGAGTGACCCACCGGTTGGCACGAAATCGTCATGCCGACGATGGTCGGCATCCACGTCTTAGCTCGCTGCGATAAGCGAAGACGTGGACGGCGGCCTTCACCTCTCATGACAAGGGAGGGCCGGTGCGGCTGGCAGGAAAAGAAAGATTGAAAACGCAGATTCGTGCAGATGCACGCTGATGTACGCAGGTAGCATTGTGCGGGCAGGAACGACGCTGCTCACCGGGCGCGGCCTTGGGTATCGGCCGCGGCTGGCGGACAGCCTGTCCATCTGCGTGTTTTGCGTGCATCTTCTTGTATTTGCGCTGATTCTTTCTTGCTTTGCGGCGAACCGCGCCAGCCTGGACGGTGAAGTCCAAAGCCGCATATAGTTGATTTCGCGAATTATGATGTATCTCGCACCTTCTGCCGAGATACTACCTTCCTAACCAACACACGATAACGATCAACGCCATCCCTATACGCCGATCGATCCGCAATCTGCTCAATTCCTGTACCGAGCAAGTCAAACAACCCCCATTCAAAGTGCGGATCAAGCCCACTATGGCATGTACCGCACAGTGTCATCAGGTTATCCTCAATCGTCGCGCCTCCGTCACTCCACGGTCGAACATGATGAACGTGGAGTTCGACGTCGACATATTCCGCGGGGCGACGTCCGCAAAGTCGGCATCGGTAACGGTCACGTTTCAACACCTTCATGCGCGTGCCTCGTGCTGGCGCGCGCTGGAGCGCAGTTTTGCTCAAATTCTCGGCTGCCACGAAGCCAGCGACCCCAACAGGTCTGCATTCAAAAGGTTCACAAATGTCTGGGAGCAGCTTTGCTGCGATTAAACTCTCCATGAGCACATTGCCCCCGAGCTGGAGATAGACGAGGAGATGTCTCCGAGTGCTAACAACCCAACATTCTTGACCAACATCACGCCACAACGAGATCATTGCATCCGGTACAACCGGAGTGGCGCCACGGCGTTCAATTATGGGGGTGCGGCTCTTATAACCGAAGAAAGAGGATTGCATTGCCCACTGGATTTCGCCCATCTCGTCAGCAGTTAACGTGAGAGCATAATACTCAAGGCCCGCTTGAGGAGAACGCATTTCCTGGACTACCGCCTGGAGCGCGCTTTTCGTCATAGCCAGATGCCTTTCTTGGAACACCCTGTTGCCCGCTATACTGCCGGAATGCGCCGATTCGCCGCCAGCCAACTTGACCTGTTCGCCCCCACCGCAACACCTGCGGCAGCACCAATACAATCGCCGCTCGCCAAGCTCACTGACCTGCTCGACAGCCTGCGCGCCGCCGACCGCCTGGCCTGGCCGGATGCCGCCGCGACCATGGCCGAGGAGCGGCGCGCCCTGGGCCTTGCGCGGCTCGCAGGGGCTGATGGCGATCGGCTCGCCGCTGCGATCATGCAGGAGACCGAGCGCCTGCTCGCGGCTACCGAACAGGACGCGCATAGGGACTGATCGCTGGATCGCAGGACGCCCGATTCCGCGCGTGCTCCTGGCCGTCAGTCGCAGCACCGGTGCGGGAGGGATGGCCGGGACACGCCCGGCCATGACGGTCAGAAGCAGCTCGTATCAGTCGTCCAGGAAGCTCCGCAGCTTTCGGCTCCGGCTCGGATGCTTCAGTTTGCGCAGCGCCTTCGCCTCGATCTGCCGTATCCGCTCGCGCGTCACGTTGAACTGCTGGCCGACCTCCTCCAGCGTGTGGTCGGTGTTCATGCCGATGCCGAAGCGCATGCGCAGCACGCGCTCCTCGCGCGGCGTCAAAGACGACAGCACGCGCGTCGTCGCCTCGCGCAGATTGGCCTGGATCGCCGCTTCCAGCGGGATCACCGCCGCCTTGTCCTCGATGAAGTCGCCCAGATGCGAATCTTCCTCATCGCCGATCGGCGTCTCCAGGCTGATCGGCTCCTTGGCGATCTTCAGCACTTTCCGGACTTTCTCAAGCGGCATGCCGAGCTTCTCGGCCAACTCCTCGGGCGCCGGCTCGCGGCCGATCTCGTGCAGCATCTGCCGCGACGTGCGCACCAGCTTGTTGATCGTCTCGATCATGTGCACCGGGATGCGGATCGTCCGCGCCTGGTCGGCGATCGAACGGGTGATCGCCTGCCTGATCCACCACGTGGCATACGTGGAAAACTTATACCCGCGGCGATACTCGAACTTATCGACCGCCTTCATCAGGCCGATGTTGCCCTCCTGGATCAAATCCAGGAACTGCAGCCCGCGATTGGTGTATTTCTTGGCGATCGAGATCACCAGGCGCAGGTTCGCCTCGATCATCTCCTTCTTCGCCCGCGCGCTGTCCCGCTCGCCGCGGCCCACCGTCATATAGACGCGGCGGAATTCGCTGATCGGCAGGCCGGCGTCGTTCGCCACTGCGGCGATCTGCCCGCGGGCATTGCCGATATCGGTCGCGTGCCTGGCGACGAACATCTTCCAGCCCTTGCCGGGCAGCTTTCCGACGCGCTCCAGCCAGTTCGGATCCAGCTCGTGGCCGCGATAGTTCTTCAGGAACTCCTCGCGGTTCACCTTGCTGCCTTCGGCCATCCGCATGAGCTGGCCTTCCAGCGAGGTCAGCCGCTGGTTGAGCTGCTTGAGCTGCATTACCAGCTCCTCGATGCGGTTGTTGTGCAACCGCACCTGCTCGACCTTGCTCACCAGCTCTTCGCGCTGGCGCTCGTACGATTTCTCCGACCGGACGGTAACTTCCTCGCCGGAGGTCATGGTCTCCAGCCGGCGGTGCTGCATCTTGTGCAGCTTCTTGTAAAGCGCCTCGATCTCCTCGAATGTGGCCAGCACCTCGGGCTTCAGCTTCTCCTCGAGCGCGGACAGCGAAATCCCCGGACCCTCGCCGTCCTCGTCGCCATCAACATCCTCGGCGACATCCAGCGCCACATCAGCGCCGTTGGCCGGCGCGGGAGGGTCGGCGGCGACGCTGCCGTCGGGCGCGGGCGTGCCGGCGCCCTGCGTCGCCTCCAGATCGACGATGTCGCGCAGCAGCATCCGCCCGGCCTTGAGCTGGTCATGCCAGGAGATGATCGCCTTGAAGGTCAGCGGGCTCTCGCACAGCCCGCCGATCATCATGTCGCGGCCGGCCTCGATGCGTTTGGCGATGGCGATCTCGCCCTCGCGCGACAGCAGCTCCACGCTGCCCATCTCGCGCAGATACATCCGCACCGGGTCATCGGTACGGCCGAGGCTCGCCTCATCGACGTTGCCGGTCTGCTCTTCCTCCTCGGCTTCCTCGGTCTTCTCGACTTTCACGACTGGGGCGTCGCCGTCCTCGGTTTCCTCGCCCTCGACCACCTGGATGCCCATTTCGGAGAAATTGGCCATCACGTCTTCGATCTGCTCCGAGCTGTTCTGATCCGGCGGCAGGATCTGGTTCAGTTCGTCGAAGGTGATGTAGCCGCGCTCCTTGCCTCGCGCTACGAGTCGCTTCACGGCGGCGGTCTGCACGTCGAGCAGCGTTGTCTCCACGTCCTGCTCGGCGGTCACGGTATCAGTGGCAACGTTCGGCTTGGTGGCCATTGGTCAGGGCACTCCAACAGTGGGGGCCATCGGAATCAGGCCTCGTCCTCGTCTTCGAATTGGGCTCGGTTCGACCGCTCCCGTACGATGCTCAGGTTCTTGAGAACCCGGTGATTGTGTTCGGTCTGATTGGAACGGTATCGGAGCAAGGCATCCTCTACGTCATGGTCCAGCAAGTTGCGCCGCATCAGGCCATAATAGTGATACCACCCTCCCTCGGCCTCCGCCGGCAACGCGGTCGGCAACGCGCAAGCCGGCAGCGGAAACGGTTCCGCCGCCAAGACCTGTTCAGCTTCGGCCTGTAATCCAGAAATTGTGAGGTGGTCCGTCAGTGCCGATGAGTCAAGCACATCGGCCGTATTTGCCCAGCCGCATAACGCCTCGCGGAGGCGGGAAAGTGCCTCCGGCAGATCGAGCGCCGCATACGCAGGCTCCACATCAGACAGCAGGTACGGATGGCGGAGCAGGATCGCCGTCAGGATACGCGACCGCTCGGCCGCGTCGGCCCCGGCAACCGGCGCCGCACGCAGGGGAGTGCGGCGCGGCGCCGGGCGCCGGCGACCCGGTCCGGGTCGGGCGGCATAGAAACGGTCCAGCAGGGCCCGACGGTATTCGCCCGCGAGCGCACGGTCCGGAATGCGCTTCGCCGCAGCTTCCAGGCGGGCGCGGAACGCGGCGCGCTGTTCCGGCGTTGCCTCGCCGCCCGCCTCGCGCAACAGGTCGTAGAGTGCATCGGCCAGCGGGCGTGCCGCGTCCAGCACCGTTCGCATTCCACCCGCACCCTGCCCGCGCACCAGAGTGTCCGGATCCTCGCCGGTAGGCAGTGTCGCGAGTTTCAGCGTGCGCTCCGGCGCCAATAGCGGGAGTGCCAGTTCCGCGGCGCGCGCGGCGGCGCGTGCCCCAGCCGCATCACCGTCGAAGCAAAGGATCGGAGCCGGCGCGAGCCGCCACAGCTCCTCGAGCTGCTCCTCGGTGAGCGCCGTTCCGAGCGGCGCCACCGCACTGCCGATCCCCGCCTGGGCAAGAGCGATCACATCCATATACCCCTCGACGACCACCAGAGGTGCGCCGCCGCGCACCGCCTCCCGCGCCAAATCGAGCGCGTAGAGGGTGCGGCGTTTAGCGAACAGCGCCGTCTCCGGCCCGTTTACGTATTTCGGCTGGCCGTCCCCAAGGATACGGCCGCCGAAGCTGATGATGCGCCCGCGGCGGTCCCGGATGGGAAACATCACGCGATTGAAGAACAGATCGAAGGCCCGGCCGGTTTCATGGTCTCGGCGCATCAACCCGGCTTCGTGCAGTTGATCGATCGTGATCCCATCGCGTGCGAGTTCCGCGGCCAGCGCGCCACGGCCCTCGCCCGACCACCCGAGGCCGAAGCGGCGGATCGTTGTCTCCGAAAGCCCGCGTCCCACCAGATAGGCCAGCGCCTGACGCCCCTCTGGCAGGAACAGCCGTTTCGCGTAGCTCGCCTGGGCCATTTCCAGCACCGACCCGAGGTCGTGCCGCTTCCGCTCCGCTTCGGCCGCCTCGGGCGACGGTTTCGGGACTTCGAGCCCGGCCTCGGCGGCTAGCCGCTCCACCGCCTCCATGAACCCGGCGCCCTCGCTCTGCATGACGAACCCGATTGCGTCGCCATGCGCACCGCACCCGAAGCAGTGATAGTGGCCGTCCTCGTAAACATAGAAGCTGGGGGTTTTCTCGCCGTGGAACGGGCAGCAACCCTTCCATTGCCGCCCCGACCGCGCCAGCCGCACCCTTCGCCCGACCACCGCTGACAGCGGGGTGCGGGCACGCAGTTCGTCGAGGAAGGAGGCCGGCAGGGCCATCAGCGGAGGCCCCGACTGGGCGAACTACTCGCCCCGTCATGCCGACGGGCAGGGCGAACGGGGGTCACGACAGCCTCGTCTTCACCATCTGTCCGGCCCTCGCCATGTCGAGCGTCGCGGCGTGTTTCGCCCTAAGCGCGGCCATCACCTTGCCCATGTCCTTTATGCTGGCCGCACTCGTCTCGGCGATCGCATCCGCTACCGCTTGCGCCGTCGCCGCCTCATCCATCTGCCGCGGCAGGAAGCTTTCGATAACCGCGATCTCGGCCTCCTCCTTGGCGACGAGCTCCGGCCGATTGCCTTGCCGGTAGAGGTCCACCGATTCGCGACGGGACTTCACCATGCCGCGCAGGGTCGCAACAACCTCCTCGTCCGGCACACGATCCACGCCTTTCGGACGGGCGGCGATGTCCACGTCCTTCAGGCGGGCCAGGACCATCCGCAAAGTGGAGGTACGCGGCGCATCGCCGGCCTTCATCGACATCTTGAGCTGTTCGGTGAACTGCTCCCTCAGGCCCATGGCATCTCTCCGCGAGAAATTGTCCCCCTATAATATGCGAAATCGCGCGGATGTGGGCCGCCGGAGAAAAATTCCCAGCGCCGCGAGCTTGTTTGCGCTGGGAAGTTACTTCCCATAGAAGGGCGGCCATGACAGCGAGCGTCGAATCGATCATCGACCGGCTTGGCGGGGCCGATGCGGCTGCGCGTCTCACCGGTGTGGGCACCGAGGCGATCCGCAAATGGCGCCAGGCTGGGTCCATTCCTTCGCGCCACTGGGCCGCGGTGATCACCGCCACAGGCCTTGCGTTGTCAGATCTGTCAGGGGGTTCAGCCGCCCCCCGCGCCGATCCACCGCCCGACGCTGATCCTGGCGAGGTGCCGCAGGGTGCCACGGCCGCGCTCGTCCTGGCCGACGGTTCGGTATTCTGGGGTCGGGGTTTCGGCGCCCATACGCACTCGCCTGCGCCGGTGGGCGAGGTCTGCTTCAACACCGGCATGACCGGTTACCAGGAGACGCTGACGGATCCGTCCTATGCCGGGCAGATCATCACGTTCACCTTCCCCCATATCGGCAACGTCGGCGCCAACACCGAGGATGTCGAGGCCACCACCATCACCGCCCGCGGCCTCGTGGTGAAGCAGGATGTCACCGAACCGTCCAACTGGCGGGCGGTACAGCACCTGGATGCATGGCTGCGGGCGCAGGGCATTGCCGGTCTGGCCGGTCTGGATACACGGGCGCTGACGATCCGCATCCGCGATGGCGGCGCGCCGACCGGTGTGCTGGCATTTCCCACCGACGGCCGGTTCGATCGGGCGGCGTTGCGCGCGCAGGCCGAGGCGTGGCCTGGGTTGGAGGGCATGGACCTCGCCAGGGAGGTCTCGTGCCGCCAGTCCTACGAGTGGGACGAGACGCGCTGGGCCTGGCCCGCCGGAACTGGACGCCAGAGTGCGCCGAAGCACCACGTGGTGGCGGTGGATTACGGGGCGAAGCGCAACATCCTGCGCTGCCTGGCATCGGCGGGGTGCCGCGTGACCGTGGTGCCGGCGACCGCGACGGCCGATGACATCCTGCGTCGCAAGCCGGATGGCGTGTTCCTGTCCAACGGGCCAGGCGACCCCGCGGCCACGGCTGAATACGCGGTGCCGGCAATCCGCGGCGTGCTGGATGCTGGAGTGCCGCTGTTCGGCATCTGCCTCGGCCATCAGCTGCTGGCGCTGGCGCTGGGGGCGCGGACATTCAAGATGGAGCGCGGTCATCGCGGGGCCAACCAGCCGGTGAAGGACCTTGCGACCGGGAAGGTGGAGATCACCAGCCAGAACCACGGGTTTGCGGTTGACCCCGAGACGCTGCCGCCGACCGCGGAGGTGACCCACGTGTCGCTGTTCGATGGGTCGAACGAGGGGTTGGCGTGCACCGATCGGCCTGCGTTCTCGGTGCAGTATCATCCGGAGGCTAGCCCCGGGCCGAGCGACAGTCACTATCTGTTTGCGCGGTTCGTCGCGATGATAGAGGGGCGGGGGTGATATGGATGCACGGACAGCGGTTTTGGCCGCCGCCAAAGCGCGATTGGTGGTGGACTCTGCCGAGGAGGGTTTCGCGGAAATACGCGCCCGAACCGCATGTTCCGCATCAGACGCCGCGCTCGCCGACGCTGTAGCCGCACTGGTTCGTGAGAGGCTCTTGCGAGACCCCGTTCGACTGCTGCCCGGCCGGCTACAGTGTTTCTGGTGCCTTGAGTCGGTGGCGGGGACGGATATGGATATGAACCGTGGCACTTGACCCCACCACCACTACCCGCCTCGGCCTACACACGGCACGGGAGGTCATAAGCGGACAGCATATCACGTACCCCGTCCCATACTTACTGGTCATCCTATCCGCCCTCTGCCTTGCATGTCTCATTGCCGCGATGTTTGCGGTTGGTGCGGTGCAGACGGTCGCACTTGCATTATCCTGCGCAGCATTTCTGGTGACTATGGCAATCATCGCCTATGCCCTCTTATTCCGGCCAGAACTGCTACGATCAGAACGGCATCAGCAGATCATGCGGGTGATCGACGTTGTAGCGGATAGCGACATGGATCAGACGACGCGTACCGAGCTTCTCAGACGGTTGCCGTTGGAGCGTCCCAGAGGCCGTCCTGGCACGAGAATGGGAGACCGCCATGACTGAACGGACCTATGTGCTTGTCCTCGACGGCGGATTCGCGGAGTTGGAAAGGATGCGACACTACATAACGAGCAGCAGCGATTTCAGCGCCTGGTGGAATTATATCCCGATGGTCTTCCTGGTCGAGAGCAAGCTGACCGCTGAGGCGATTGGCGAAAGGTTGCACGAATTGGCCCCAGAAGCGCGGTTTTTGGTGACTGAGGCGAATCTGGCCGAATCCCAAGGATGGTTGCCGGAATCCAGTTGGAAGTGGATCGAGAAAAGGGCGATTTCGAAAACGCCCGAGCAGAGCTCGCGCTTCTAAGCATGCCCCGCCGCACCGACATCTCGTCCATCCTGATCATCGGCGCCGGCCCCATCGTCATCGGCCAGGCGTGCGAATTCGACTACTCCGGCGCGCAGGCTTGCAAGGTGCTGAAGGCCGAGGGCTACCGCGTCGTGCTGGTGAATTCAAACCCTGCCACCATCATGACCGACCCCGGCCTGGCCGACGCCACCTACATCGAACCCATCACGGCGGAGATTGTCGAACGCATCATCGAGCGCGAGAGGCCCGACGCGCTGCTGCCGACAATGGGCGGACAGACCGCGCTCAACACCGCGATGCAGCTTGCGCGATCGGGCGCACTTGCGCGCCACAACGTCGAACTGATCGGCGCTCGGGCCGACGTCATCGAGCGCGCCGAAGACCGCCTGAAATTTCGCGATGCCATGGCCGCCATCGGAATAGAATCACCGAAAAGTGCCATTGCCCACTCGATGACCGAGGCGCGTGCCGTGTTGGCAAGCGTCGGCCTTCCCGCAGTCATTCGTCCCAGCTTCACGCTCGGGGGCACCGGCGGCGGCATTGCCTATAACCGCGAGGAATTCGAGCAGATCGTCGCCGGCGGCCTGGAAGCCTCGCCCACCACGGAAGTGCTGATAGAAGAATCCGTGCTGGGCTGGAAGGAATTCGAGATGGAGGTCGTCCGCGACCGTGCGGACAACTGCATCATCGTCTGCTCGATCGAGAATGTCGATCCGATGGGCGTCCACACCGGTGACAGCGTCACCGTTGCACCTGCTTTGACGCTGACCGACAAAGAGTACCAAAGAATGCGCGATGCCTCGATCGCCTGCCTGCGCGCGATCGGCGTGGATACCGGCGGCTCCAACGTGCAGTTCGCGGTGAACCCCGCCGATGGCCGCATGGTCATCATCGAGATGAATCCGCGCGTATCGCGGTCGTCCGCGCTCGCGTCGAAAGCCACCGGCTTCCCGATTGCCAAGATCGCGGCAAAGCTCGCCGTCGGCTACACGCTGGACGAACTCGCCAACGATATCACCCGCGTGACGCCGGCAAGCTTCGAACCCACCATCGATTATGTCGTGGTGAAAATCCCGCGCTTCACCTTCGAGAAATTCCCCGGTACGCCCGCGCTGCTGACCACGTCGATGAAATCCGTCGGCGAGGCGATGGCGATCGGGCGCAGCTTCGCCGAGGCGTTGCAGAAGGGGCTGCGCAGCATGGAGACTGGCCTGGCCGGCCTCGACGAGATCGAGCCACCCGGCGACGGCGGCCCCGACGCATTCCGCGCTGCGTTGTCAGCACCGCGCCCCGACCGGCTGCTGGTTGCGGCGCAGGCATTGCGCGCCGGTCTCGCCGTCGAGGACATCCACGACGCCTGCAAGTTCGACCCATGGTTCCTGCGCGAACTCGAACGCATCGTCGATGCCGAACGCAACATCGCCGCAAGCGGCCTGCCGCACGAGCCAGGTGCCTTGCGCCGCATCAAGGCGCTCGGCTTCTCCGACAAGCGCCTGGCCGAACTGACCGCGCACAACGAAGCCGAAGTCGCCGCGCTGCGCATCCGCCTCGGCGTATTGCCGGTTTACAAACGTATTGACACCTGCGCCGCCGAATTCGCCAGCGCGACGCCCTACATGTATTCCACCTATGAGGGTGGCTACGGCACGCCGGTCTGTGAGGCGCACCCCAGCGAGCGCGAGAAAATAATCATCCTCGGGGGCGGACCTAACCGCATCGGCCAGGGTATCGAGTTCGACTATTGCTGCGTCCACGCCGCCTACGCACTGAGGGATGCCGGCTTCGAGACCATCATGGTCAACTGCAATCCGGAAACCGTCAGCACCGACTACGACACCTCTGACCGGCTCTACTTCGAACCGCTAACGGACGAGGACGTCATCGCGCTGATCCGCCGCGAGGAAAGCCGCGGCACGCTCCTTGGCTGCATCGTGCAATACGGCGGACAAACACCCCTGAAGCTGTCCCAGGCACTGGAACGCGAAAAAATTCCTATCCTCGGAACCAGCGCCGATGCGATCGACATCGCCGAGGACCGCGAACGTTTTCAGCTCCTGCTGCAACGCCTCGGGCTGCGCCAGCCAGAGAACGGCATTGCGCGGTCCGTCGCGGAAGCCGAAACCATCGCCGAACGCATCGGCTATCCGGTGGTGATCCGCCCCAGTTATGTGCTCGGCGGCCGCGCCATGGAGATCGTCTATGACCGCGCCAGGCTGCATCGCTACATGCTCGAAGCGGTGCGCGTGTCCGGCGGCGACCTGTCACGTGGGCCAGTGCTGATCGATCGCTACCTGAACGACGCGATCGAGGTCGATGTGGACTGCATCGCCGACAGCGAGACCGTCTACGTCGCCGGCGTCATGGAGCACATCGAGGAAGCCGGCATCCATTCAGGTGACAGCGCCTGCTCGCTGCCGCCCTACACGCTTTCCCCCGCCACCGTCACCGAACTGAAAGCGGAGACCGAAGCCCTGGCAAAGGCGCTCGGCGTGGTCGGGCTGATGAACGTGCAATTCGCGATCAAGGACGATGTGATATACGTGTTGGAAGTGAACCCGCGCGCGTCGCGCACCGTTCCATTTGTCGCCAAGGCCACCGGCGTGGCCATCGCCAAGATCGGCGCGCGTGTTATGGCCGGCGCCAGGCTGGCGGATTTCCACCTCGACGATCTGAGCGTCGCGCCGCATGTGGCGGTGAAGGAAGCGGTATTTCCGTTCGCCCGCTTCCCCAATGTCGATACCATCCTCGGGCCCGAAATGAAGTCCACCGGCGAGGCGATGGGCCTCGATTCCAGCTTCGAGCGCGCATTCGCCAAATCCCAACTCGGCGCCGGCATAATCCTGCCCGACGCAGGCACGGTGTTTCTTTCGGTGAAGGACGCCGACAAGCGCGGTCTGCCGGCGATTGCGCGGCGGCTTGCTGAAATGGGCTTCGCCATACTGGCCACCCGAGGCACTGCCGCCCGCATCCGCGCCGCCGGCCTTCAGGTCTCGGTCGTCAACAAGGTCCTGGAGGGACGCCCGCACTGCGTGGACGCGATCCTGTCGGGCGAGGTGCAACTGGTGATCAACACCGCCTCCACGCCGCAGTCGATCGCCGACAGCTTTGCCATCCGTCGCAGCGCCCTCACCCACGGCGTTCCCCACTACACAACGATGGCGGGCGCCCGGGCCGCGGTCCACGCCATTGCCGCCTTGAAGACGGGAACGCTTGAAGTTGCGCCCTTGCAGTCCTACTTTCGCGGATCGTTCTGAAGCATTCGTCGTGGCCGGACGTGGGTCTGTCGCGACGCTTGCGCTTGGCTGCAAGACTGACCTTTCCCTGCATTGGACCATCGAAGGACGGAGTGTCGTGCAGAAGTTCCCGATGACCGCCCCAGGCCTGAAACGGCTGGCAGACGAACTCCGCCACCTCAAAGCGTCGGAGCGTCCGGCGATCATCCGCCAGATCGCCGAGGCGCGGACGCATGGCGATCTCTCGGAGAACGCCGAATATCATGCTGCGCGAGAACGCCAGTCCTTTATCGAGGGCCGGATCGCGGAGTTGGAGGAAATTGTCTCCTCGGCCGAGGTGATCGATCCGTCCTCGCTGTCGGGCGATCATGTGATGTTCGGCGCCCATGTCCGGCTGGTGGACGAGGAGACGGAAAAGGAGGCCACCTACCAGGTCGTCGGCGTGTATGAGGCCGACATCAAGGGGGGGCGGCTATCGATCTCATCGCCGCTGGCCAAGGCGATGATCGGCAAGAAGGTGGGCGAGACCATTTCGGTGCCGGCTCCTGGCGGGGACCGCTCCTACGAAATCCTCGGCATCAAGTTCATCTGACGTGCTGCGCTTTGCCGATGTGGCGGCGGCAGCCGACCGCATCGCCGGCCGTGTGCTGCGCACGCCTGCCCTGCCGAGCGATGCGGTGTCGCGCGCCACCGGCGCCGAGGTGGTGCTGAAGCTCGACAACCTGCAGGTCACCGGCGCCTTTAAGGAACGCGGCGCGGCCAACCGCCTGGCATTGCTGACCGATGCGGAACGCGAACGAGGCGTGATTGCGATGTCGGCCGGAAATCATGCGCAGGCGGTGGCCCGGCATGCCAGCCTCAGCAATGTCGTCGCGACAATCGTGATGCCGAAATTCACGCCGGCCACGAAGGTGACGCGGACCGCTGCCTGGGGTGCCCATGTCGTGCTGCATGGCGAGACGCTGGCCGAGGCCGCGGCCCATGCCAGGGCCTTGGCGGCGGAGCGTCACCTGGTGTTTGTGCACCCCTATGACGATGTTGGCGTGATGGCGGGTCAGGGCACGCTGGCGCTCGAACTTTTGCAGGACGCGCCGGATCTGGATGCGCTGGTGATCCCGGTTGGCGGCGGCGGACTTCTTGCCGGCTGCGCTGTTGCCGCGAAAGCGATCCGGCCGGGCATCATGGTGTACGGCGTGGAGGTCGCCGCGTATTCGGCGATGGCGCAACGGTTGGCTGGGGAGACCGTCTCGGTCGGCGGCGCGACGATCGCCGAGGGCATCGCCGTGCGCGACGTGGGCGAGAAACCATTTGCCATCATCCGCGAACTGGGCGTGGAAGTGCTGGTGGTGCCGGAGCATACGATCGAGGAAGCGGTCGGCCTGCTGGTGGAGGGCGCCAAGGTTGTGGCGGAGGGTGCGGGCGCCGCAGGCGTTGCCGCGCTGCTGGCTTACACGGAGCATTTCCGCGGCAAGCGTGTCGGCATCGCGATTACCGGCGGCAACATCGACGCGCGCATCCTGTCGAACGTGCTGCTGCGCAACCTGCTGCGCGACGGACGGCTGCTGCGGCTGCATCTGCAAATCCCAGATCGTCCGGGCGTGCTGGCGGACATTGCGGGCAAAATCGGCAACACCGGCGGCAACATCATCGAGGTGTCGCACCAGCGCTTGTTCGCGGCATCATCGGTGCAGGCGGCGGAGTTGGAAGTGATGGTGGAGGCGCGCGATCCGCTGCATGCCGATGCGATACTCGAGGCGTTGGAGAAGTCGTACGTCGTGCGGCGGGTGTGAGTTCATCCGTTACAAGGAGACAGGGACCGCTGGAATTGCACGAATTCGCTATGATACGGCTGGTACTTTTTGTTGTCATCCCCGCGAAAGCGGGGACCCAGTGCCGCCTGGATCCCCGCTTTCGCGGGGATGACAACAAGAGCGGCAGGTCCGGTGGCAACTGATGCAGCTAATTCGGAGCAAGCCCTTTGTCCAGGAGACAGCAAATGCAAATCACACGGAGCGGCCAGACGCTCGGCGCCCGCATCACCGGCATCGACCTCGCGGAACCTCTGTCGGATGGCGAATTCCGCGGCATTCTGCGCGCGCTCGGTGAACACGGCGTGCTGTGCTTCCCCGCGCAGACGTTGACCACGGATCAGCTGTCCGTCTTCGGCCGGCGCTTCGGCGAGTTGGAGATCAACGTCGCCAACGCGTATCACGAGCCGAACCACCCCGAGATGATGATCCTGTCCAACATGAAGGCCGGGGGAAAGCAGATTGGCGCCAACGACGCCGGCCAGGGCTGGCACACCGACATGTCGTACAGCCACGACATCGCGCTCGCCAACATCCTGCACGCGCAGCACGTGCCGCACCGCAACGGCAAGCCGCTCGGCGAGACGCAGTTCCGCAATATGCATGCCGCCTATGAGGGCCTTCCGGACACTTTGAAGCATCGGCTGGAAGGTCGCACCGCAACGCACGACTTCGCCAAGTTCTGGGACATGATGCTGACGCGGGCCGGTTCCACGCGCAAACCGCTCACACCGCAGCAGAGGGCGACGAAACCGCCGGTGTCCCAGCCGATCTTCCGCCGCCATCCGATCACCGGCCGTCTCGTGCTCTACGCCAACCCGGGCTACACGATGTTCATCGACGGCATGGACGCGCAGGAAAGCGGCGAGATCCTGGACTTCCTGTTCCGTCACCAGGAGCGCGCCGAATATCTGCACGCGCACCAATGGGCAGTGGGCGACGTGCTGATGTGGGACAACATCGGCACTGTGCACAATGCCATCGGCGATTACACAGCGGACGAACCACGCTACATGCGCCGTGTGCAGGTGATGGCGACGCTCGACTACGCCATGCTGGTGAAGTGAGACGATGCTGACGACTGCCGCAGGTCTTGGCCATCGTCGGGAATATGGAGAGGGATCGATCACGCCGGGGACGTTTACAGCTTCAAAACGCCATCGGCCACTACACATCTGACGACATGCGCTACATGCGCCGCGTTCAGATGATGGCGACCAAGTTTTCTGATCGCGGTATTCTGCGTGAGCTGTTCGTGACGGTTCGCGTGCCTTGATCGCTTGAAGGGAGATGTCTCAATGGGGAAGCTTGAGGGGAAAGTGGCACTGGTAACCGGCTCCGGCCGAAATATCGGCCGCGCGACGGTGTTGAAGCTGGCGGCGGAAGGCGCTCACGTCGTCGTCAATGCGCGCACGAACCAGGCCGAGGCGGATGCCGTTGTGCGCGAAGCCCAGGGCCTCGGAGTGAAGGCGCTTGCCGTTGTTGCCGACGTCGCCAACAAGAGTGCAGTCGAGGCGATGGCGGCGCGGGCACTGTCAGAGTTCGGCCACGTCGACATCCTGATCAACAATGCTGCTATCCGGCCGCACAAACCCTTCACGGAAACGACCGCGCAGGATTGGGAAGCGGTGAGGGGCGTCGTCCTCGACGGTGCGCTTTACCTCACGCGCGCGGTGATCGAGTCGATGGTCAAGAACCGTTATGGGCGCATCCTGTTCTTCACCGGTGAGGGCGCCTTCGTCGGCGGCAACGGACGCGCGCATGTCTCGGCGGCCAAGATGGGCCTGGTGGGATTCGCACGCGGGCTGGCCTCGGAGTTCGCCCCGCACAACATTCGGGTCAACGTGGTTTCACCAGGCAGCATCGACACCATGCGCGCGAATCCCGAATGGTATCAGGGGCGAACGCCGAACGCCGCCGGCATTCCCCTGGGGCGTCA
>DATMND010000055.1:0-5254 GCA_035569235.1 Acetobacteraceae bacterium
GCTTATCCTTGGCTTCACGCTGGGCATCCATGTCGCCATCGGCTTCGTCGTCGGCGCTGTCCTGTCCGCGGCGGCTGGCTATCTCGGCATGAACGTGTCGGTGCGTGCCAACGTCCGCACCGCACAGGCTTCCCGTCGCGGCCTCGCCGCCGGCCTCGAGATCGCCTTCAAGGCGGGCGCCATCACGGGGATGTTGGTCGTCGGCCTCGGTCTGCTCGGCGTCTCCGGCTACTACCTCTACCTGCGCCACAGCATGCCGGACACCGATCTGCGCCCGGTGCTGGAGGCGATGGTGGCCCTCGGCTTCGGCGGCTCACTGATCTCCATCTTCGCCCGGCTCGGCGGCGGCATCTTCACCAAGGGCGCCGATGTGGGCGCCGACCTGGTCGGCAAGGTGGAAGCCGGCATCCCCGAGGATGACCCCCGCAACCCCGCAGTCATCGCCGACAACGTGGGCGACAACGTCGGCGACTGCGCCGGCATGGCGGCCGACCTGTTCGAGACCTACGCGGTGACCATCGTCGCAACCATGCTGCTCGCGGCGATCTATTTCACCGGCGAGATCCGCGATCACGTGCTGCTGCTGCCGCTGGGAATCGGCGCCGTGTGCATCCTGACCTCGATCGTCGGCACCTATTTCGTCCGCCTGGGTCCCGACAACGGGATCATGAAGGCGCTCTACAAGGGCCTGGCGGTCACCGGGGCCCTGTCGATCGTCGCGATCGCGATCATCATCGCCTGGTTCGTCGGCTTCACCACGCCGCTGCCGCTCTCCACCGGGGGCGCGGTCAACGGCATGCAGCTCTTCGTCTGCGCGCTGGTCGGGCTGGCGGTCACCGGGCTGATCGTCTGGATCACCGAATACTACACAGCGACCGAATACCGCCCGGTGCGTTCGATCGCGCAAAGCTCGACCACGGGCCACGGCACCAACGTGATCCAGGGTCTGGCGGTATCGATGGAGGCGACTGCGCTGCCGGTGATCGTGATCTGCATCGGCATCATCATCGCCTCGATGACCGCCGGGCTGTTCGGGATCGCGGTCGCGGCCACCACCATGCTGTCGCTCGCCGGCATGATCGTGGCGCTGGATGCCTACGGGCCGGTCACCGATAATGCCGGCGGCATCGCCGAGATGGCCGACCTGCCGGCCGATGTGCGGGTCACCACCGATGCGCTGGACGCCGTCGGCAATACCACCAAGGCCGTCACCAAGGGTTATGCGATCGGTTCGGCCGGGCTTGCCTCGCTGGTGCTGTTCGCCGCCTACACGCAGGACCTGCAGCATTACTTCCCGAACCTGAACGTGACATTCACGCTGCAGGACCCGTTCGTGGTCATCGGGTTGTTCATCGGCGGCCTGCTGCCCTACCTGTTTGGCTCGATGGGCATGACGGCGGTCGGTCGCGCGGCTGGCGCGGTCGTGGTGGAGGTGCGGCGGCAGTTCCGCGAGATACCCGGCATCATGGAGGGCACCGGAAAGCCGGAATACGGCAAGGCGGTGGACATGCTGACCCGTGCGGCGATCCGCGAGATGATCGTCCCCTCGCTGCTGCCGGTGCTGGCGCCGGTCGTCCTGTGGGTCGTGATCGATGTCATCGCCGGCCGCACCGCCGCGTTCGCGGCGCTTGGGGCGATGCTGCTGGGGACGATCGTGACCGGGCTGTTCGTGGCGATCTCGATGACCTCAGGCGGCGGCGCGTGGGACAATGCCAAGAAATACATCGAGGAAGGCAACCACGGCGGCAAAGGCTCGGAAGCACACAAGGCCGCGGTGACGGGCGACACGGTCGGCGATCCGTACAAGGATACGGCGGGGCCGGCGGTGAACCCGATGATCAAGATCACCAACATCGTTGCGCTGCTATGGTTGGCGATGCTGGCGGGCTGGCTGCACTGAGGCGGACCTGGAATCACAGCGGCCCCGTCCCTCCGCATCGCTGCTGTTGCAAGCAGTGCCAGCATGAACTCCCTCTCCGCCCCTGTGGGGCGGAGAGGGTTGGGGTGAGGTGGGGCCCAATGCCAACGGGCTAGTCCGCGTCGCGACGTCCAACGATACCGAACGGCGTGTGGGGGAAGAATTCCCCACCTCACCCCGGCCCTCTCCGCCCCAACGGGCGGAGAGGGAGTTTATGCGCAGCTTACCGCCGCGCGTGCAGGTGTACGATCGCCTGTCCGGTCTCCGCCGAGACCATCTCGGCGACGAAGCGGCGATGACACGTCATCGGATCCTGCTCGAAGCAGAGCAGGCAGGCTCGTGCGCCACGGGTCAGTTGTTTGGCGTTGGCCAGATCCGCTTGGGCGCGATCGGACGTCATATGCTCGCGGAATATCGGTTCCATGCGTTCGGGGTGTCCTGCGCGCACCGCGTCGCGCCCGGGCTTCGGCGTGCCGAGCCCCTGCAGATGCACATACGCAATCCCCTGCTCATCCAAACCCGCGGCCAACTGGCGCTTGGAGAAACCCGGCTTGCGCGACTGCGGCACCGCCCGCACGTCGATCAGCAGCCCGACCCGCGCCGCACGCAACTCCGCCAGCACCTCGGCGATCGTGCAGCCTTCGTATCCGATGGTAAGCAGGTCGCTCATTGTATGCGCGGCTTCACTGCTTGGACGCCGCCAGGTGGGGCGAGTCCCTTCGCCCGCATGCACCTTAGCATCGCCTGCCGTTTGGCCTCTCTCAGGTCATAGTATGCCTGATAGCCGGCATAGGTGTAGTCACCATTGGTACGCGAATAGATTTCGGCGACTGCGGGATCCCTCTCGGCCTGCTGCTCGCATTCTGCCTGTGCAGTGCCGTTGGAAGCGCTGGGCGAACAGGCGGTCACCGCGGCAAAGCCAAGCATCACGGCCATGCGAACGCTCACCCGGCCGCCATCCAGTCCTCGATGAGCCGGCGCGCGATGCTGTCGACGCGCGGCAGTTGGAAGTCGTGCTGTTCGTGGTCGCGGATCTGCTCGCGCGAGAACCAGCGCACGTCGATCATCTCTTCCGGGTCGATGGTGATCGCCTCACTAAGCGCCTCTCCGTAGAAGCCGAGCATGATGTTGCCGGGAAACGGCCACGGCTGGCTCGAGTGATACTGCACCGCGCCGACCATGATGCCCGATTCTTCGAACACCTCCCGCCGAACCGCCTCCTCCAGCGTCTCTCCCGGCTCCACGAAGCCGGCCAGCGTCGAATACATGTTGGCGCGCGGAAAACGCTGCGAATGGCCGAGCAGCGCATTGTCGCCGCGCGTCACCAGCATGATCACCGCGGGATCGGTGCGCGGGAAGTGCTGCGCCTCGCAGGCGGTGCAGGTCATCACGTGGCCGGCGCTGCGGGCATCGCACACGCCGCCACAGACGCCGCAGAAGCGGTGCCGCGCGCGCCAGTGCATCAGTCCGCGCGCGTGCGCCAGCACCGACGCCTCCGGCCGCGGCACGCCCCAGCCGACCGAGCGCAGGTCGACGAATTTTCCAAGGTCTTCCGGCAGCAGCGGTACCGGATCGTCCGCCGTGCTGATGTCCACAGCGAACACCGCCTGCTCGCCGTGCAAGCCGAGAAACGCCCAGGGGCCGCCGTGCATGCGCAGCGCGTGGGCGATCTCGCCCGAAATGAACACCGCCTCCGGCGCGCCTTCATCCATGCCGCGCACCAGGTTGCGGTTGCGCCATACCGGCACGAACAGCGTCTCGGGATCGTGCAGCCGCTGTTCGATCCAGTCCGCCTCTTCGCGCCGGGTGCCGGCTCGGTCGAGTGGACTCGATGAATAGACGTTCGGTCGGCTGGCCAGGATCAGGGTCACTGATATTGCTCGCGGATGTGGGTTTCGTTATCCGTCCGACGGTGCCATGCGGCGGCGGGAGCGGCAACCGTCCGGCGCCACGGAGCCGTCATGGCGGCAATTGAACCGGTTGTGCTACAGGAGGGACCACTCGCCCAACGCGGGCAGCCGGCGCACCCCGACACGACACCGCCAACAGTCGGACCGCCAGAGGAAAGCGACATGGAACTTGGGACAAGCTATCTCGGCCTCGCGTTGCGGAATCCGATCATTGCGTCCGCCTCACCGCTCACCGGAGACGTCGGCACAATTCGGCAGCTGGAGGATTCGGGCGCCGGTGCCGTAGTCCTGCCGTCGCTCTTCGAGGAGCAGATACGCCAGGAAGAGCAATTAGCGGACATGCTCACGAGCGTCGGCGCCGACAGCTCTCCGGAGGCCAGCTCGTACTTTCCCGCGTCGGTGAAATACAATGCGGGGCCGCACGGCTACCTCGATCTGGTGTCCCGTGCGCGCGCCGCGGTCGATATACCTGTCATCGCCAGTCTGAATGGAACAACCGAGGCAGGCTGGGTCGATTACGCCCGGCTCATGGAACAGGCGGGAGCATCCGCGATCGAACTCAACATCTACCGGATCGAGGCCCGCCCGTCCGTGACAGGCGCCGACCTTGATGCGGACTCCGTCGGTCTGTTCAAAGCCGTCCGTAGTCAGGTCGCGATTCCCGTAGCGGTCAAATTGCAACCTTACTATTCAGCCTTCGGCGCCTTGGCCCGGCAGCTCGACGATGCGGGTGCGGAGGGGCTGGTTCTGTTCAACCGCCTGTATCAGCCCGATATCGACCTCGCTCGCCTGCACTGGAGCAACGATATCGCGCTCAGCAGCGCAGGCGAGATCCGGCTTGGCCTGCTTTGGCTCTCGCTGCTTGCCGGGCGGCTGCGGCGAGCGTCGCTCGCGGCGAGCACCGGGGTGGAGACCGCTGACGAAGTGATCAAATACCTGCTCGCCGGTGCCGATGCGGTGATGACCACATCGGCTTTGCTTCGGCACGGACCACGGCATCTGCGAACCCTGGTCGCCAGCCTTGAGGCCTGGCTCAGTGCGCGCGGCTACGCTTCGGTGACCGCAATCAAGGGGTTGATGCGGCAGTCGCACCCGGACGGGCAGGCCGACGTACACGGGCGCAGCGACTACATTCAGAGCTTGTTGGGCTACCGGGGTCCGTATGCGCACCGGTGACATCAAGACAACGCCTCCAGGAGGCAGCTGACCGAGCAATGTCGCAATCGAACACGATGCATGCGCGGCTCGACGGCCCCCTTGTGATGGTCGGGTTCGGCTCGATCGGCAAGGGCACGCTGCCGCTGATCCTTCGCCATCTCGACGTCGCGCGCGAGCGGATGGTGATCATCGACCCCGACGACTCGGCGCGCGCCATCGCAGAGTTCGCAGGCATCCGCTTCGAGAAAGTGCCGCTGCTGCCCGATAC
>DATMND010000056.1:0-18940 GCA_035569235.1 Acetobacteraceae bacterium
CCCGCGGGTCTCCCATGCCACACGACGCTGTAGATACCCCGCCCGAAGCCGGCCGCCGACGCCAGCTCGACTGAGCGCGTCCAGCGCGTGGATACGTGCCGAGATGTCTTCCGCTGGTGACTTGCGCGCCATCCAGCTCGAAATCTGCTCCGCTAGCAGGTCCTCGATGCCGACGACCTTCAGCCATATCTGTATCGGATCTGCGGCGTCTTGCGCAGGCCCATCAAGTACCACCCTCAAGACGTTTGACAGCGCGGCCAGACTCACGTCCGCCAAGCCTTCGATGATCTCGACCCCGATCGCGAACTCAGGGTGCCAGAACCCTCTGTCTCGACGCAGTGGACGCTCAGCCCAGCGAAAACCGACGGCAAGCAGCTCGGCTGCCAGTGGCCGCGCTTCCACCGCTAGCAGCTCAAGATCAGTGGCCGGAAACAGGCCGCCCGTGTAAAGCTCGACCGCGGCGGCACCGCAGACAACGGGATCCGGGACACCGTGCCGCGGCTATTCCAAGCAACCGCAACGCATCCACAAAGTTGGTCCGCCAGAGTGCGCCGTCGCTTACATGCTGCATTCGATGAGTCTACACACACAGCGAATCATGTGGGAATCGTCAATCTTCGAAAGCCAAGAAAAACGGCGGTTGTCGTGTTCGCCGGGTGCCTCGCGCAGTCACCGTATGCCAGCTTATCGAAGGTCACGAAAAGGTTCAACATTCGTCGCTCGCGAATCTTTCGTGCGTCGAGTCCCTTCATGGCGACTCAATGTTGCTCAGCGAGGGGCGGAACACCGGCGGCGGCATTGCATTTTCGGATACTACGCCATCGTCGCACGGTGATCGGGGCAACAGTCCGACCTGGGACTGGAGGAGTACTTCGCTACGTTCCATGAGAACAAGGTTGTCCAGGACAACCGCGGGCAGTAAGGCCGGTTGTAGGAAAATGGCTCGATTCCGGCTACAGCAATGATCGAACGGCTTAGGAGGCGGTTATGGCGTTGCTCATCGTTGATCTCGACAAACATATCGGCAACGCCACGGCATGGCGTGACACGTTCGCGGTACAGCTTCCCGATTTGGAAATCCGCATCTGGCCTGATGCGGGGACGTTGGCGGATATCAGATATCTCGCCTTCATGCATCCCGATTTCGATGCTCTGCCAAGTTTTCCGAATTTGAAGGCCATGTTCAGCCGCTCCGCCGGGGTCGAGTCCTTTGTCGGGCATCCAAAGCTGCCAAAGGCCCCGCTGTGCAAGGTGGAGCCGCCAGGCGGCGATCCAATGATGACGGAATACGTCGTCATGCATGTCTTGCGTTTTCATCGTGACGTACCCGGGTATCAGGCCGCTCAGGCCAGGCGGGAGTGGCGTCGCACAACGATTGTGCGCCCCGAGCAGAGGCGTGTCGGATTCCTCGGCTTTGGCATGATGGCGAGAGCGCCGGCGCTGGTGTTGAAGTCGCTCGGGTTCAAGGTCTCGGCCTGGGTTCGACATCCACGGGACGAAGGTGACGTGCCGATCTATCACGGTCCCGACCAACTTGAATCATTTCTTCATCAGACCGACATCGCCGTCTGCCTGCTGCCGCTGACGCAAGAGACAGAGGGCATCTTCTGCGCGCGCACCTTTGCCATGATGCCACGAGGGGCGATGCTGGTGAATGTCGGGCGCGGCAAGCATGTCGTGGTTGACGATCTGATCAAGGCGCTCGATTCGGGGCAGTTGTCATACGCCGCGTTGGACGCGCTGTGGCCTGAGCCCCTGCCGCCAACAAGCCCGCTATGGCTGCACCCCAAGATTACCGTGATGCCGCACGTGGCACGGCGGCCGACCGTTGCGCAACTCGTGACAGAGATCGCGGCAAATATCCGCAGCGTCGAGGCGGGCGGGCGGCTTTTGCAGGAGATCGACATCACGGCGGGGTACTGAGACTAATCCGATCGTGGGATCAATGAACAACGCCAGAGGTGGGACCATGCGACCGAACAAGATCAAGCAGATGTGGCGTGCCGGGCAATGCGCGACGCTCGGTTGGCTCTCCGTGTCGCACGGGTTCACAGCCGAGGTCATGGCGCGTCAGGGCTTCGATGCCCTGTGCATCGACCTGCAGCACGGCACCGCTGAAATGAAGGACGTCGGGCCCATGCTGGCCGCGATCTCGCAGACCGACACGGTCCCGGTCGTGCGGGTTGCATGGAACGAGCCGGCGACCATCATGAAGGCACTGGACCTTGGCGCCTATGGCATCATCGTGCCGCTGGTCAATACCGCCGCGGAAGCCGCGATGGCAGTGGCCGCGTGCCGCTATCCGCCCGTCGGCATGCGCTCGTCGGGGCCCGTGCGCGCCATCCACTACGGCGGCGCCGACTACGTGGCCCACGCCAACGACGAGATCGTCATCATGGCCATGATCGAGACGAAGGAAGGCCTCGCCAACCTCGATGCCATCTGCGCCACGCCCGGTCTCGACGCTGTCTACATCGGACCAGCCGACCTGTCGTTCGCATTGGGTCTGGTCCCGCGTGGCGATAACCCCGATCCGCTGCATCTCGCGACCTGCGACAAGATCCGGGAGGCAGCGCATAAGCACGGCATCAAGTGCGTCATGCACTGTGCCGGTGCGGCGTTCGCGGCGGGTGCGGTGAAGCGCGGCTTCGACATGGTGATGGTGACGTCCGATCTGTCGTGCATGGTCGCCGGCGCGCGGACGCAGCTCGACGAACTCAAATCCAAGACGGCCTAAAGGGGCGTCGGCGCCGGTCGGTCGCTCTCGGCGATCCGGTCGCGATGTCGGACAATGGGCCGAACAGACAGGAGGACGGTCATGCCGGTCATCGACGTTCAGGTCCATCCCTTCGACCGCAACCATCCCGGCCGGCCGTGGGCCAGTCCCTCGCACAGACTCGATTCCGCCACAGGCGAGGAAATGGTCGCCGCCATGAACAGTGTCGGCGTCGACGGCGCGATCATGGTGTCGTCGTTCAGCGCCTATGAATACGATCCGAGCTATGCACTCGAGGTTTACAACACCTACCCGGACAAATTCCGGGTCGTGACTCCGGTCGACGCGACCGATCCGGCGATCGACGATGTGGTTGCGAAATGGGCGGCGACGCCAGGCGCGCGCGGCATTCGCATCCGCATGCGCGACGGCCTGCCGATGGACGCCGACCATCCCGGCCTGAACCGCGCTTTCGCCGCCGCCGCCAGACATGGTTTGCCGGTCAACTTGCTTTGCTGGGGCATCCTGGACAAAGGCCTGCCGCACATCCAGCGACACTCCGACACGGTCATCGTGATTGACCATCTCGGCCTGCTGCAACCCGCTCGCCCGCCGGTTCCGGCCGACGTCTGGGCCGATCTTCCCAAGCTGCTCGCGTTGGCCCAGTACGCGAACGTAAGGGTGAAGATCAGCGGCGCCTGCACGATGTCGCATCGTCCGTTCCCGTACGACGACATCTGGGAGCCCGTGCTTCGGATCATCGATGCGTTCGGGCTGGATCGTTGCATGTGGGGCACCGACTGGACGCGGACGATCGGCATGCTGACCTATGAGCAGGGCGTCGCGCCGTTCCTCGACACCAAACGCCTGTCCGAGAGCGACAAGGGGGCGCTCATGGGCGGAACGTTGCAGAAGGTCTACAAGTGGTGACGGGCCGGCGCTGGGCTATAGCGCGCCCGGGATAGGCTTTGGTCGAATAGCTCAGGAAGCGGCGATGGCGCTACTCGTCATTCAGGACATCAGCTCGACCCATTGCGCGCGCGAAGGCCCCGGCTCGAACGGATCGCCGAAATACTGGGTCTCGCGGGCCACCTTCCCATCGAGGAACTCCATGATGCTCACAGTGTACGACGGCTGCCCGTCATAAATTATGATATATTCGGTGATCCAGAGGTCGCCCCCACCGATGATCCGCCGCACTGTGAAATGCTTCCGGTTCGGCTGCGCGGCGCGAGACAACTGAATATTCCGCCGCCCGCGAGTGCGCTCGCCCGATTGCGGATATTCGAGCACCGCGTCCTCTCGGTAAATCTGGTGCTCCGCCTCGAAGTCGTTCGCATCGGAGGCGGCCCAGTGGCGATCCAGAGCCGCGCGAATCTCTCGGTCTTCCATATCAGGTCTCCTTGGCCATCGCCGTCGATGTTGAGGCAACGTACCATACGCTGGCCTGGAACAGGCCTTCCAGATGGGGCAGGACGGCCATTCCCAACGCGAAGGCTGAGTGGCCGAGACGGGTCGATAGTGGCCAACCGCGCAGGGGCCATGCCGACTGACGGCCCGGCAGGCAGACCGCCTCGCCCCGCAGTCCGTCGAAACGCCTGTGCCGAGGTCCTAACAAAAAATCCAGGGACCGAACTTCGACCCGACCATCCACGTCTTCCTTGTTGGCGACTGCAAAAAACGTGGATGGGTGCGCCAGGAAGCTGGCGGGTTCCACCCGGTGGAAGTCCGGCCCAGGTACGGAGCAGCGCCCGCCTCGTAGCGAGTGTTGCGTGAGTTCCGCTGGCGACTGCCCTATCCGCCTGTCTGGCTCCTAAGGCGCCACTTCGCCGGCTGCCGGGCTTATCGTCTGCTCGTGAAAGCCTCGCACTCCCCTGTCTCACCCACCGGGACATCGTCTCCGCAGCCACGCCATGAGACTGAATCGGCCCCCGGTCGGACCACCTCCCACTCCCCAATTGCCCGGCGGCATGAGCTGTGGGACCTTCGCTTCACCAACCGATGCCCCGGCTGTTCTCCCCCCTCGCCCGAGCGCTCGCCCAACTCGACGACCGCGTCTTCCTCGGCGTCCTGGCGCGCAGCGTCGTATGGTCGGCGGCCTGCTTCATCCTGCTGCACCTCGCCACGATCTGGGCCGTGCACCACCTTCTAAACCTGCGCGGCTGGATCGGCTGGGCGGCCGACCTGCTCGGCGGCATCGGCGCATCGCTGCTCGCGCTGTGGCTGTTCCTGCCGGTCGCCGCGGCGATCGGCACGCTCTTCATCGACCGCATCGCCCGTGCGGTCGAGCGCCGCTACTATCCATCCCTGCCGCCGCCGCGCGGCGCATCGCTCGCCGCGCAGATCTGGGACGCCATCAGCGTCGGCGCGCGCATCCTGCTGCTGAGCGTGCTCGCCCTCATCGTCGCGCTGATCATCCCCGGCATTGGCCTGGTGCTGGCCTGGATCATCGGCGGCTACGCCATCGGCCGGGGGCTGTTCGCCGCGGTGGCGATGCGCCGCATGTCCCGCGCCGCCGCCGAGGCGCTGTACCGTCGGGTGCGCCCGGTCGTCCTGGCACAGGGCTGCATCCTGGCGCCGGCCGGCTACGTGCCGATCCTCAACCTGCTGATCCCCGTGATCGGTACCGCGGCCATGGTCCACGTGCTCGATCTGGCGCTGACGGCCGTGCCGGACCACCGGACTGCCTCATGACCCATGCGGATCGTTGTGGATAACCGCCGGCACCCGGTTGTTTCACCGCCGCCGCCCGTGTTAGGCCGGTCGCACCATCACGACTCCGAACATCAGCCAGCCGAGCGAGGAGCCCGTGTTCAAACGCCGCAAGCCAGATGAGCCACAGACCGACGAAACGGACGCCCCGTTGCCCGCCGGCCTGTCATATCCCGACCAGGGGGACCACTCCGACCAACCGAGTGCCCCGAACAGACCGCTCGACAACGGTCTGGGCGTGCCTCCCTTCCGTCCCGCCCCGCCGCAGGAGGTGCAAACGATGTCCCGGCCACCCTTCACCACCGCTCCAGCGCCGCAAGCCGCTCCACAGCCGGGACCGCGACCCGGTCTGCCGCCAGTCCGCGCCCCGGCGCGCGATCCGTCTGAGCGCCGCACGCTGGTCGTTGGCCGCGGCATCAGCGTGCAGGGGACCGTGCAGGATGCCGAACGCCTGGTGGTGGAAGGCACCGTCGAGGCCACCATGATCCACGCCACCGAACTGGCGATCTCGCCGGGCGGCGTCTTCAAGGGCGAGATCGAGGTCGAGGACGTGGAGATCGCCGGCACGATCGACGGCACGCTCACCGCCCGCGGCAGCCTGATCGTGCGCGCGACCGGCAAGGTGCTGGGCACCGCCCGCTGCCGCCGCCTCCAGGTTGAGGACGGCGGCCAGATCACCGGCCGCATGGAGATGCTGACCGACCAGGCCCAGGCCCCGCCGAGGACCGAGCCGACCCGGCCGGCGACCGAACCGGCGGCCTGATCCTTCCCGCCCGAATGCGGGCGGCCTTGACGCAGATCAATGCGCGCCGTCACCGAACGGTTAGCCTGAGCCATTACCAATGGCGGGTGAACCATGCGCATTTACAAGGCGATCAATCGAGTTCCGGGTGGCCTGATGGTCGTGCCGCTGTTCATCGGCATGGTCCTCAACACCTTCTTCCCAACCCTGCTGAAGATCGGCGGCTTCACCGAGGCGCTGACCAGCGTGGGCTACCCCACCATCCTCGGCATGTATCTGTTCACGGTCGGCACCAAGATGACGCTGCGAACCGCGCCGCGGATGCTGAAGCGCGGCTTGGGCATCATGGCCGCCAAGGTCGGCATCGCCACGCTGATCGCGCTGACGGTCGCGCGGTTCTTCGACGGCAATGTCCTTGGCCTCAGCACGCTGGCTCTGTTGGTGGCGATGAGCGACACCAATGGCGGCATGTTCATGGCACTCACCTCGGTGATGGGCGACAAGGAGGATGCCGGCACCTACGTGCCGCAAAGCATCGAGACAGGACCGTTCCTCACCATGATCATCCTGGTCGGGGCGGGGCTGGCCAACATTCCGTGGCTGACAATGCTGTCGGTGGTTGCGCCGATTGCGGCCGGCGCGGTGCTCGGCAACCTCGACAAGGATCTGCGCGAGTTCTTCGGCTCGCATGAGCCGATCATCGTGCCGTTCATGGCATTCACCCTCGGTCAGACGATCAACCTGTCCGCCGTGGTGACCGCCGGCCTGCCGGGCGTGATGCTCGGCGCGTTCGTGCTGGTGGTGACGGGGACATGCTGCATCCTCGCCGATCGCCTGCTGGGCGGGTCGGGCATCGCGGGTGCGGCGGCGTCGAGCACGGCGGGGAATTCCGCCGCGGTCCCGAAGGCGATCGCGCTGGCCGATCCGACCTACGCCGCGATCGCGGCGGCGGCGACGATCCAGGTCGCGGCCTCGGTCATCGTCACGGCGGTACTGACGCCGATTCTCACGTCGTTTGTCTACAAGAGGGTGCAGCGGCAGCGGGCCGCCGAGGCGCGTGCGGTCGGCAGCGACGAGTTGCCGCTCGTCGGCGGCCTTGGCGTCGCGCCAGGCAGCCATGCCGACTAGCCGCAGCGACATGGATACAATCTGACGCTGGGTATCGGTCGGGCCGTAGCCGCTTGGGCCGCTGCGGTGAAGGGTTCCGGACGCCGGCGGTTGAACGACGAGCTGTAAGGGGCCGGCGTCCGGACCCTGTCGCCATGCCAGTCATGGCGCGGCCCTGATCGCGTCCCCGAGAATCCAGGTCAAGCAATTTGGCACATCGCATGATGGCCAATATGCTCAGCACGCCGAATTGCCGGACATGAAATACAAAACCACCCGGATGGGGATCTCCCGCCAGGACCTGGCACAGGACCGCGCCTTCTGGTGCGACCTGCGGGCGCGGCGCGCCACCTCGCGCGGTCTGCCGGCGCATAGCGCGGGGGGTTACCGGAACCGCCGGTTCGCCATAATCCGCGACGCCGCGTGGATCACCTTGTACCGGGCCAGGCTTCCGTTTCCGCAAGTGGGCGTGTTCCTCCGTTGCACCGGCCTTGCCGGTGACGCCTTCTTCACGCTGGCCGATCGCGCCCGTCCGGATATCGAGCCGCGGCTCCGGGCAGAGCTTGGTCCGGAGGGGGCGATGGAATGGGGCACCTCCCATCACCCCGGGATGACCGATATCCCGGCGATCCGGGCAGCCCCGCTGCCCTGGAACGACAGCGCTGCCGATCTGCATATTGCATGGATGCTTCGGGTCAGCGCCGCGTGGTGGCATTGTTTCGCGTCTCTGGCAGGCGGTCCAGAGGCAACCGATACCGTCCCCGCGACGCGGGAGATGCATGCCCATGCGAAGACCGGGCTCGACGATCGGAGCCGTTGAGCCACGAAGCGGCGGCGCACTCGGGAGCGAGGCTGCTGCTGGGCGGGGCGCAGGTGCACATCCGCTCGAGCGTGCCGGCGGTCATTCCGATCTTGAGGTTATCAACCCAGAAGGTGGCATCCTCACATCGGGGGTCTCCCGCGCGCGAACGGTGCGCCGCTGGATCGCCAGCAAAGCGACGATGCTGAGCAGAGCGGTTGCCATCAGATAAAAGCTGGGCGACAGCGGGTCTCCGGTCTGCGCGATCAGCCATGTCGCAACAAATGGCGCAAAGCCGCCGAAAATCGTCACCGAAATGCTGTAGCTGAAGGCTATCCCGACGGCGCGCGAGGCGACCGGGAACTGTTCCGCCAGCAGCGATGGCAGCACACCGCTGTATCCTGCCTTGATCAGGTTGAGCAAGCCGACGGCGAACATCGCCGTGGCGAGTGACGGGTACGCCACCATCAGCCAAAACGTCGGGTAGGCGGCAATCGCGAACAGCCACGCCATTGCCAGCATGATGCGCGTCCGCGACGTTTTGTCGGACCAGTGTCCCGCAAGGACCGAAAAGACGGCAAGCACGACACCGCCGAGCAGTGTCGCCGCGAAGCCGGTATATGCCGGCAAATGCAGCGTCTTGACTGCATAGGTCGGAATGTAGAGCAGCAGGTAATAAGAGCTGTTCGAAATAATCGAGGCGCCGAGCGCCAGCAGTACGGGCATCGGATGGCGGCGAAGCAACTCGCTGATCGGCAGCGTCGGTGGTTTGACGGCGTCGAGGAATTCAGGCGTCTCGATCATGCGCGAGCGGATGTAGAGGCCGACCGGTCCTACCAGCAGGCCGAACACGTAGGGAATGCGCCATCCCCAATCGACGAGCTGCTGATGTGTCAGGAGTGTCGTCAGCGCGAGGCCGAAGAGCGCGACGATGACCGAGATGATGCCGGTGCTGGACCACTGCCAGCTCGCGCTGTAACCCTTGCGATCGCCAGCATGCTCCACAAGAAAAGCCACGGCACTGCCGAACTCACCGCCGACCGAGAACCCCTGCAGAAGCCGGGCGACCGTGATGATGACCGGTGCCGCGATGCCGATCGTCGCATAGCCGGGCGTGACAACCATCAGCATCGTGCCGATCATCATCAGCGCGATCGACAGCATCAGTCCGGCTTTGCGCCCCGCGCGGTCGGTATAGTTGCCAATAACGGCGGCACCCAATGGACGCACGACATAAGACAGGCCGAAAGCAGCAAAGGTGATCAGCAGCGACACGGTCTGATTGCCAGTGGGGAAGAATACCTCGGCCAGCGTCGCGGCGAAGAAGCCGTAGACGAGAAAGTCAAACCACTCGAGGATGTTGCCGGCCGTCGCCGCGACGATCACGCCGGTCAGACGCGGTGCAGCGACCGTGGCGCCCGAAGCCGCGTTATCGGCCATTTGCCTGCCTCCCTTTTTCTCCCAGCGTCCATTCGGTTCCAAGTGGAGAGTGCGGTCAAGAGGCCCCTGCACGTTGCCTCTGCTGCGGCATCCCGGTGGCAATTCGGGCTTCAGGCAGCGTGACCGGGAGGCTGCCGCCAAGCAGCATGTGGGATCTGCCAGGCATTGCCGGATGGAATTTGTACAGGCTGAAGAACTGCTCCCTCATCAACAACCCACTCTGCATCAGTGTGACGACGTAACCGAACTGAGCCACCATGGCTAGGTAACCAAGGGACAGAGCGGCAATGATGTGCACTTGCGTGCATCCGTCTCCTTGCAATGCCTTTCCCGACACAAGCTCACTGATCGGTCTATCGTAGAACCGACCTTTCCAGCTATTGCACCCGTTCGCATATACCGTGGTGCCCTTGTGCTTCAGAGGTTTCTTGCAGAGAAGAAGGTTGCCCGCCCTGATGTTTGCAGGGGTCGAGGGGTTGGTCCTCACGAGACCGGGGTCTTGTCTCAACGCTTGTTGCGGGATGAGGTGTTCGAGATCGAAGCATCCTTGCGGGAGGAAGTGTCCGCAGGCACAGCACATTAGGAATTGGGTTCCAATAACTTCCGGGATGTATTTGGTCAGGTCATGGCGCATTCTGTGCCACAGGGTTTCCCGGATTGAGGCCGTCAGCATGTCAGACATCTTTCCTGCGCGTAGGTCACGCAATGTCGCCACCTATCATAAGCCGAGTGCGGCGCGCATGTGCCCTGTTTCTATCTATGATAATGTCGTTCTATGATAATGTCCTTTGCGGACGACCTCTCCAAAGTGGATGCTTCCGCAAAGCCGTCGGTCCCCTCCGGACTAACCACCCACTCCATCGCCCCGAGTAGCTGTCGCTTGACCGGGGCGCCCGGGTCGCCGGTAATCGACCGAGACCGCGCTGTCACGGAGCAGGAGACACACCATGCCGACCGTCCATCCGCAGCTACAGAAGGCTCGCGATCTCCTGCCGCTGATCGCCGCGGCCGCGGACGAAAACGACGACATCCGGAAACTCACCAAGCCCGTCGTTGAAGCCCTGATCGATGGCGGATTCTTCACCATGTTGAAGACCAAATCCGTCGGCGGGATGGAGCTGAAGCCCTCGATCTTCGCCCAGGTGACCGAGGCGATCGCCAGCGTGGACGGATCGACCGGTTGGGTAGTGTGTCAAAGCAACGGCTGCTCGACCACCAGCGCGTATCTCGATCCGCACATCGCCCGGGAGATTTTCGGCAGGCCAGACGGGATCGTCGCCTGGGGACCACCCGGCTCGCCGTACGAAGCGACACCCGTCGAGGGCGGCTACCGCATCACCGGCAAATGGCGCTTCATGAGCGGCAGTCAGAATGCGACCTGGCTTGGTGCCCATCTGCGGGTGGCGGGCACCAAGGAAACCAAGACCTTCCTCTATCCGAAATCGAGCGCCACGTTCCACGATATCTGGCACACGCTGGGCCTGCGCGGCACGGCCAGCAACGAGTATTTGGTCGACAATCTGTTCATTCCGCACGAGCGCGCCATCTATCGCGACGATCCGCGCGACCGCCGAAGCGACAGCCCGCTGTATCGTTTCACCAGCAACCAGCTCTATTCGATCGGGTTCGGCGGCGTCGCGCTTGGTATCGCCAGGGGAACGATGGACGCGTTTCTGGCCCTGCCGCGGGAAAAGACCCGCCGCGGCGCGGGCAAACCGATGGTGGAGAACAATGTCGTCCAGTCGCACGTGGCGCAGTCCGAGGCGCGGTGGCGCTCCGCGCGCTATTTCCTGCACGCGGCGGCGGACGAGGCGTGGGAAACGATCGAGGAATGTGGCGCGATGGCGATGGATCAGCGCACCCGCCTGCGCCTCGCCTCCACCTGGGCCATTCAGTCGTCGCGCGAGATCGTCAACACGCTGTTTCACGACTGCGGCTCGATGTCGGTGTTCGAGGAGAATCCGTTCGAACGCCGCCTGCGCGACATCGACACGGTCGCACAACAGGGCCAGGGACGGATATTGCACTACGAGACGGTCGGTCAGGTGATGCTTGGTCTGACGCCGGAGAATATTTTCTAGCGGTGGACAGGCCCGCCATTGGCGGTCGCGAAAATTGGGTGATACTCAACCTGTCAACGGCCGGTCACGACCCATATCGTCATGGCCGCCCTTGGGGCGGCCATGACGGAACGGGTCACCTTTAGCGGGACTTGACCTTACTCGACACCTCACTGCGTAAGGAGAAACCATCATGCCGTTCTACGAAAGAGACGACGTCCGCATCCATTACGAAGAGTCCGGCTCCGGCTTCCCGTTGCTGGTCATCCCCGGAGGCGGGCTGAACTCCACGATCGCGGGCCTGGCGAGCCAGACCCACCCGTTCAATCCGTTCGACGAATTCAAGGACGAATTCCGCGTGATCGCGGCGGATCTGCGCAACGCCAAGGGTGGCCAGTCCTCAGGTCCGCTTGAGACCGACCGGCCGTGGGATGCCTATACCGACGATCATCTCGGCCTGATGGATCACCTTGGCATCCGGAACTTCCTGGTGCTCGGGTTCTGCATCGGCGGCCCTTTCATCTGGAACCTGCTCACGCGCGCCAGCAACCGCGTGGTCGCAGCGGTGCCGGCACAGCCCAGCGGCTACCGCCCTGAGATGCCCACCCTCTCCTACGACAACAACATGAAGACCTGGGGTCCGGAACTCTGCGCCCGCCGGCCGGACATCACGATGGCGATGGTCGACACCTTCCTGACCAATATGTACCGTGCCCGCGCTGACTTTGTTTACACGGTGACGCGTGATTTCGTGCGCGGCTGCCAAACGCCGATCCTGGTGTTGCCGGACGACGTGCCGGCGCATCCATATGCCGTCGCCATGGAGACCGTGCACCTCGCACCGAATGCACAAGTGAGCCTTTACCCGTGGAAGGACACGCCGGATAAGATCCCGCTGGCGGTGCGCCATATTCGCACATTCCTGCGGGCATATCGGCCGGTGGCGGAAGCACGAACCATGGCCGCCGCCGCCCAGTAGCGCCGGATCAGACCAAACCAAACGACGCGCCGATTAGAGATCTCCCAGCCTCAACTTTTCGTCGCGCCGGGCACCCACGGAGCCCGGCGCGGCAGCAGTCAGCAATAGGTCCACTTCCAGCAGATATTGGCCGAAGCCGGAACGGCGGCTTTGGAGTTCCCGCCGGATGGATCCGCCGTATCGTGGCTGTTCGTGGACGGCGGTATGACGGCGCTTGAAGGACGGCTCCAGCGCCACGTCCAGGCTCATCTCCCCATCATACTCGAAGTCCACCTTGCGCCGGTCGAGGATCGCCACCGCATCGCGCATCGGCGCATTCGCCGCATGCAGCGACTCGCCGAACGTCGCATGCGACAGCAGTGCCACGCCACGACGTTGGGCCAAACCTGCGCCGCGCTCGTCTGGAGCTATTCGGCCGCCGCCAAATCTTCCTCCACGAAACGCATGAGTGCCTCGAGAAGAGCTTCGCGCGGGTAGGCGTTCTGGGTCACGAACACCGAGGCGATCACGCTGTGCGTGCGATTGATCGGGACCGCGACGGCCCAGTGGTCGGCATTGAGATAGCCCACCAGAACGCTACCGGGCACAACCTGGTCATAGAAGATCATCTGACTGTCGTTGCGCGCGTCGATGCGTGCCAGCTTGTCATAGCTCCCGGAAAGAACCGAAGAGATGACCTCCGGCCGCGGAAATGTGACGAGCGAATAATAATGCAACTCGGGGGGAAGCGGGTTCCGCGCAAGCCACGCCTGGCGCGTCGCGGGCCGTAGGCTTGCCACGCCGCCGCCGTCGCCCGGGCCGCAGTTTGCGCCTGGAAAGTGCCGCAGCAGGTCGGCCTGGTATTGCTCGGCGTCATTCGCGAGCGGCGACCCCCCAATCGCGCCGGCGGCGCTGACTACCGCAGCGACGCGGCTCCGGATTTCCGGATACGCGACCACAGCCTCGAGGATATCAGGGGCACCCTTCGAATAGCCGATGAGCACGAGACGCGGCGCACCCACGTCGAACGGCATGGCCATGATCGAGTCGCGGATCTGGCGCGCGTTGTTCTCCGAGCTCGACAGCGCATCGACCTTCAGCAAAACCGCGTCGTATCCGAACTGGCGCAAATGCTGCGCGGCAGTACCGGGTGGATCCAGCCACGGTTCGAAGCATTCGTAGCCAATACCAGGCACCACCGCCGCGACGAGGTGTCGCTTCGACGGACCGAGATCGACGTGTCTGTCAGTGCCGGCGGGCTCGGTGCCGACGCGGGTCAGCGCTTCCTCGCAGGGGCGGTAATCCGGCAGCGCGCGTCCGTGCGCTTCCAGCACGGCGCAATAGATTTCGCGGAAGCGGCCACGGTGGTCCTGCACGCCCACCCGGGATGCCGGCGCGAGAGCGAGCGGCGGCGTATCGGCTGAATACGGCATCAGTGGCCGTGTCGCACATGCGCCGAGTGTGAGGCACGTCCCCGCGACCAACGATATGATGGCTACATAGAATTTAGCGCCCGGCATCGCTGCCCGCATTCCCGTCACCTTGCCCGCGCCGATCGAGGTACGGTTCCCAGCGGAGAAATTCCACGTTTTCGAGGCTCTGGGGCCGCGTCGCGAAGAACAGGACGGCGCGCAGACCGTTGGTGTAATAGTGCGCGCCGTGCAGGGTATCCCGAGGCTGTGTATCGGAGGCCTCGCCGACGCCGGTCACAAAACCGATGCGGGTCAAACCACCCGAATACATCATGTCCTGGACCAACAGGTTTCTTGCCTCATCCACATCCTCGTCCAGGACGATATCGCTGTTGCCGGGGGACGCGAAGCGCCCGCCGACCGGCCGGCCGGCTTGCACAAGATAAACCGGTTGGCCCTGGAAGCTGATCGGCGCGAGCCACGCGCGTATCCAGTTGGACGGCGCTCCCGCCTGTGCCTGCTTGTGCAGCACGAAATCAGGCGGGCGGCCGAAGACCTGTTGAGCCATGTCCTCTGCTCGCGCGGAGCGCCGATAGTCACGCCGCACCATCGCGCTCCCGATCGCAGGAATGTCACCGACAAACACGGCATTCAGCGGATCACCTTGCGTGGTTCCACCTGCTTCTGTCGCACAACATGGCAGCTGCTCGATTGCAGCGCGGAGCGCGGCGAGGTCCGTGTAGTTCGCGGAATGCGCACCGGAATATCTGAACAGCGCCGGGTCGTCGCCAACGGCATCATCAGGTACAGGCAGGAACAGCGTGAAGGCGATCAGCATCTGTCGGCCGAGCAGATCGACGTTCAGAAGCCTTGTCCGGCGTTCGGGGTTGATAAAGAGAATCCCGGCGCGCGTTTCCCCTGCGGCGATCGGATTCTTGAACCCGAGCCTGTCGAAATGGGCGTCGATCTGTGTGTTCGTGTCGCCGCCAAGCAGCGTGTGCAGCGACCATGCGACTTCGAGTGGCGAGTAGTAGTCCGGGTCGGTGCCAGAGCGCAGCAGCCACAACCGTCGCGAGGTCCGGTTCTCGACCTCTATCCAGACGGGCTGCACTGCGGTCCTGTCGAGTTCGCCGCCGAGCATGCGCCGCGTGTCCACAGCGCTGAGCACTGCCGCGTTTATGCGTACGTCGCCCCGCACTTCGGTCACGGCGCGGCGACGCAGCGCGGCGTCACTGACGTCCTTGGGAGCCCGCCAGGTCGCGCAACTGACTATGGCCAGTAGCAGGCACATCTTGAACGCGTCGAGCAGACGAGGCGGCAACAGGTTCATCGCGCTATTCCCGGAGTCGCCTCCTTGCGCGTCTCGATCGTCCCCCAATCGAACAGCTCGATCTCGGTGATCGGCGTTGGTCTGCGATCAAATACGAGCACGACGCGATATCCGTCGGTATAGTACGGATCGGTGGTAAGATTCTCGCGCGGCGCGTCCGGCGGCGCCGCGCCGACCCCGTTCACGAGCCCGGACTTCGTGAGGTTTTGCGAATAGGCCATGTCCTCGCTCAGCGCGGCGCGCGCCGTGTCCAAATCGGGATCGATCTTGTGCGTCGTGAACGTCGGTGAGTGTGTGGTGAGACGAGAGCCAATATCCCGGCTGACCTGGCCCACCCAAACCTGCTTGTCATGGTAGCGGATCGGGCTCAGCCAGAGCCGCAGGTGATTGCGCTGGTGGATGTTGTCGCGGGCCTTCTGCAGCGCGAGATCCTGGGGACGGCCGAACAGGTAGAGATCACTCACCGGCGCATAGGGATAGCGGTCGCCCGACAGCGCAGCGGTCACCATCCGCCAGATCGAGCCCGCCCACTTCTCCTCGGTTGGATGCCAGCCGCGCCGAACCAAAGCGGGAAAGGCATCGTCGAGACCGCCAACGATCACCAGATTGATCGGATCGGCGTTCTTCGTGCCATTTTTGTTGGTCGCGCAGCATGGCAGGGCCTCCAGCGCCGCGCGAAAGGCATCGTCGTCTGTGTAGTTCACGATCTTCTCGGGCGGATAGATCTCGCGCTGGAACGCTTCGCTCACCTTATAGTCGCCCCGAAAGCCAGGCACTCCCACGAGGATCGAGAATGTCCGCGCGCGCTCGCTCGCGACGAAGTCGAGCTGCACAAGCTTCACGCCCTCGTCCAGGTTCGTCAGCACAAACCCCGATGTCGTCGATTCCGGCGGGACCGGATTGTGGAACGCAAGCTGCTGGAAGCGCCGGTCGATGGCAGCCCGCTGCTGGCTCGAGCTCTCCGGTGACAGGGCTTCGGCTGCTTCCGAGGCGGGAAAGAAATTCGGATCCAGACCCGGCGACAACAGGAAATAACCCTACTGGTCACGGTTCTCGACCTCGATCCACACGGGCTGGATTCCCTGCTTCGCGAGCGCCAAGCCGTACACCGCCACGCTCTCGTCGGCGGACAACACAGCGGTCGACACCCGCAGCGTGCCGTCGGTTCGCGTCACGGCCCTGCTTTTGTAGTCAGGCTCCGCTGTGGGCTGTGCCGACATGACAGGCGCACAGCCACCAAAAGTGCCAGCGACGAGAGCGATTGCGAGCGCCCGCATCGCCATGCGGGTCCATTTCATTCGCTCATCCCCGCGAACCGACGCCGGATCAGCGTGCCGCCGCGGTCTGATACGCTGCCAGACACGCCAGATCGACGATCTGGCTGACCGAGGCGTCCATCGGCATGATCTGCACCGGCCGCTCCATGCCCATCAGCAGCGGCCCGATGGTGCTGCCGCCGCCCAGCCGCCGCGCCAGGCTCGACGTGATGTGCGCCGAATGCAGCCCCGGCATCACCAGCACATTGGCATCGGCGGTCAGCCGGCAGAACGGATACAGCGCGCGGATGGACGGCTCCAGCGCCACATCTGGGCTCATCTCGCCGTCGTATTCGAAATCCACCTTGCGCTGATCCAGGATCGCCACCGCGTCGCGCATCGGCGCATTCGCCGCATGCAGCGGATCGCCGAACGTCGCATGCGACAGCAGCGCCACTCGCGGCTCGTGGCCGAGATGCCGCGCGGCCCGCGCCGCCCCGATCGCGATCTCGGCCGCCTGCTCCGCGTTGGGCCGAAAATGCATCAGCGTGTCGGCGATGAAGATGGTCTTGCCGCGCATACCCAGCACCAGCGTGAGCCCAAACGCGATGCCGCCATCGGCCGGCCGGATCGCATGGCTGATGTCGTCCAGACACACCGCGGCCGAACGGGTAAGCCCGGTCACCATGGCGTCTGCGTCGCCGGTCGCCACCATGCAGGCTGCAAACACGTTGCGGTCCTGGTTCACCATGCGTTGGCAGTCGCGATGCAGGAACCCGCGGCGCTGCATGCGGCCATACAGGAAATCAACGTATTTCGCATTGGCGCCGGACAGACGCGCGTTGTGGATCTCGATGCCCTCCACGATGCCGAGACCGAGGCTCGCCATCGTCGCCTTCACCCGATCCTCGCGCCCGATCAGCACCGGCCTGCCGTAGCCGGCGTTGCGGTACGCCACGGCGGCGCGCACCACCTTCTCCTCCTCGCCCTCGGCGAACACCACGCGGCGCGGATCGGCGCGCACGCTTTCCATGATCGCATCCAGCGCACCTGCTGTAGAGTCGAGCCGCCCCGACAGATCGCGCGCATAGCGGCGCAGATCGACCAGCGGCCTGCGCGCGACGCCGCTGTCCATCGCCGCCCGTGCGACCGCCGGCGCCACCCAGGAGATCAGCCGCGGATCGAACGCGTTCGGGATGATGTACTCAGGCCCGAACGTGAGCCGCCGCCCGGTCGAGGCGGTGTGCACCTCGTCCGGCACGTCCTCGCGCGCCAGCTTGGCCAACGCCTCGGCCGCGGCGATCTTCATCGCCTCGTTGATCGTGCTGGCACGCACGTCGAGCGCGCCGCGGAAGATGTAGGGAAAGCCGAGGACGTTGTTGACCTGATTGGGATAGTCGCTGCGGCCAGTGGCGATGATCGCGTTGGGCCGGGCTTCCCGGGCCTCCTCCGGTGTGATCTCGGGATCGGGGTTCGCCATCGCGAAGATGATCGGCTTGTCCGCCATGCGCGCGACCATCGCCTTGGTCACCGCGCCCTTCACCGACAGGCCGAAGACCACATCGGCACCGTCCAGCGCATCGGTCAGCGTGCGCGCCCTGGTGACGGCGGCGTGGGCGGATTTCCACTGGTTCATGCCGTCGGTGCGGCCCTGGTAGATCACGCCCCGAGTGTCGCACAGCACGACGTGTTCGGGCCGCATGCCCATCGCCTTCAGCAGTTCGACGCACGCGATGCCGGCTGAGCCGGCGCCGTTCACCACCAGCTTGGTGTCGCGCAATTCGCGCCCGGTCAGGTGACACGCGTTGATCAGCCCGGCCGCTGCGACGATCGCGGTGCCATGCTGGTCGTCGTGGAACACCGGGACGTCCATCAGCTCGCGCAGCCGCTGCTCGATCACGAAGCATTCCGGCGCCTTGATGTCTTCGAGGTTGATGCCGCCAAAGCCGATCAGGAAGCGCACCGCATTGACGACGTCATCGACATTCTCCGAATTGATCTCCAGGTCGATGCCGTCGATGTCGGCGAACCGCTTGAACAGCGCGATTTTGCCTTCCATCACCGGCTTTGACGCGATTGCGCCGAGATTGCCCAGGCCCAGCACGGCGGTCCCGTTGGACACCACCGCGACCATGTTGCCTTTGGCCGTGTAGTCGTAGGCGAGCGACGCATCGCGCTGGATGTGCAGGCAGGGTTCGGCGACGCCGGGCGAATACGCCAGCGACAGGTCCCGCGCCGTGGTGATCGGCTTGGAGATGCGTGTCTCTAGCTTGCCCGGACGACCCGACGCATGCAGCGCCAGCGCCTCTTCGGCCGAAACGTGTGCGGTGCGCGTGTCGATGCTGCCGTCGGCCATTTTGGTTCCCCTGGTCGTTTCCCGTCGCGGCTGTATGCCATCATGGAGGGGG
>DATMND010000057.1:0-3584 GCA_035569235.1 Acetobacteraceae bacterium
GATCCAGTTGAGGTCGATCACGTCGCTCATGCCATAAACTCCCGCGCCGCTTGGCGAGCGCAAACAGGCACGCGGCGAGCGTCGATCAAGTTGTCGAGTTCGGCACGCTCGGCCGGCATCGCAGACCAACGCAGTTTCCGGCTATTTCGACGCTCGTATTCGGCAATGTAGATGGTCCCGGCGATCGGGGCTGAGATGTAAGAGCGGTCGATCGGCTTGGTCATCGTCGTGATCCTCGTTCCCGGCCGGTCGCCCCGTCCGATATCAGTAGTATCGGTCATATCACTGCACGAGTCCAGGGAATTCGCATGCCCGCAGCCGCAATCGCGAAGCGTCCGAAGTTGTCGGCATGAGCGACGTGGCGGCAGGCTCCAAAACTTACCCGGTCGGCACGATTGCCAAGCTGCTGCTCCTCACCGAAAGACGCGTCCAGCAGATGACAAAGGACGGCGTCTTGCCCCGGGTCGGACGCGGTCGCTACGAGATCGTGCCCGTGGTGCAGGCCTACATCTGGTATTTGCGCGATCGCACTGTCGGTGGCGATCTCACCGGCGGTGAGAACCTGGCGGCCGCGAAGGGCCGGATGGTCCAGGCGAGGGCCCGCATCGCAGAGTCCGAGGCGGATCTGCTCGACGGCTCGCTGTTGCAGCGCGCTGCCGTAGAAACGGCGTGGGAACGGGTGCTGGTTGCGCTGCGCATGAGCATTCTGGCGCTACCGACGAAGGCTGCGCCCATTGTGCACGCCGCGCCAACGCTCGCCGAGGCATCGGCGGTACTGACAACCGTGGTCCATGACCTTCTCGCCAACCTTTCCCGAATTCCGGTCTATGCCACTGGTGCTGACCGGTTCTCCGGGACTGATCCAGAGCGTGCGGACAAGCCTACGCATCCTCGTGCCGCCGCCGCTGCTGACGATATCGGAGTGGGCTGACGCAAATCGTGTTCTGAGCCCGGAGGCCTCGGCAGAACCAGGGCGGTGGCGAACCGATCGCGCCGAGTATCAACGTGGCATTCTGGACGCTATCGGCGATCCCGCGGTCGAACGGGTCGTTGCAATGTGGGCCTCGCAGCTGGGGAAAACGGAAACCATCCTCTGTGCGGTGGGTTTTCATATCCAGCACGATCCGGCGCCGATCCTTTTGTTGCAGCCGACAATCCAGATGGCGGAGACCTGGTCGAAGGACCGGCTGGCGCCGATGCTACGGGACACGCCGGCGCTGTTGGGATGCGTCTCGGATCCGCGGACCAGGGATTCCGGCAATACGCTCCTGGCGAAGTCGTTTCCTGGCGGCAGGATCACGATGGCCGGCGCGAACTCGCCGGCGTCGCTGGCGTCACGGCCGATCCGGCTGCTGTTCTGTGACGAGGTGGATCGCTATCCCCCGTCAGCTGGCACCGAGGGCGATCCTGTCGCGCTCGCGCGCAAGCGGACCGGGACATTCTGGAACCGCAAAATCGTGGAGATCTCGTCTCCCACCGTCGTGGGCACCTCGCGTATCGCGGCGGGCTACGCGGAAAGCGACCAGCGCCGGTTCTATGTGCCGTGCCCGCATTGCGGTGCGGAGCAGCGGCTCGAATGGGAGCGCGTGCGCTGGGAGGGTGATGACGGCACGACCGCGCTCTACTACTGCCTCGAGTGCGATATCGGCTGGTCCGATCAACAGCGCTGGGCAGCAGTGCGCCGTGGCCGTTGGATCGCCGGCGCTGCGTTCCGTGGCATCGCTGGGTTCCAGCTGTCCGAGCTCTATTCGCCGTGGCGGACGTTGGCGGAGACCGTCGGCGACTTCCTGGAGGCCCGCGGCAAACCGGAGAGACTGAAGGTCTGGCGCAACACGGCGCTGGGGCTTCCCTGGCAGGAAGCGGGCGAGGCGCCAGATTGGGAACGCCTGATCGAGCGTCGCGAGGCGTTTCCGATGGGCCTGGTGCCCGCACAGGCGGTAGCACTCACCGCGGGTGTGGATAATCAGAACGACCGCCTTGAGGTCGCCGTATGGGCCTGGGCGGCAGGCTATGAATCGTGGCTGGTCGACACGCGCGTTTTGATGGGGCGGCCGGACGATCCGGCCGTCTGGGACGCATTGGTGGACTATCTCGGCGACGATATGCCGGTCGAAGGCGGCGGCGCGCAGCAGATCGAGCGGATCGGCATCGACACCGGCGGAGCCCATACGACGGCGGTCTATGCGCAGCTACGAAGGCTCCGCGACAACAGGATCATGGCGCTGAAGGGCGCAGAGTCATGGAACCGGGCGGCCCCGGTCACCGGCCCGACACTTATCGATGTGATGGACAATGGCCGGAAGCTGCGGCGAGGCCTGCGCCTTTGGACTGTAGCCGTATCGACGTTCAAGGTGGATCTGTACCGGCGTTTGTGGCTCACGCGTGGCGATGGCGTCGGGTATCCGCCCGGCTGGGTCCATCTTCCCGAGGGATTGGAGCCAGAGGCGGTCAAGCAATTGGTCGCCGAGCAATTGGTGACGGTGAACGATCGTCGCGGTTTCCCACGTCAGGAGTGGCGCAAACTACGCGACCGCAACGAACAGCTGGATTTGGCTGTGTATGCACGTGCTGCGCTCTCGATGTTGGGCTCCGATCGCTACGGCGATCGCTTCTGGCAACGCAGGCCGCGGCGCAGCGGCACGATCGGCGACGATATGCCTATTCCTCCACCGCCTGAGTCGCCCCAGGAGCCTGAAATCCGTCGCCCCGGGACGCCGATCCCCGCCGCGGCGGTACGCACACCAGGAACACAGCCGACGCCGACCACTCGTCGCTCAATCGGCTCTCGCCTGGCCTGATCACTAAATCAACGGAGTTCTCTGCATGCCCGACGCCATCGAAGACCTGAAATCCACGGTGAAGGAACAGCCGACGGTGCAAGGCAAGGCAGCCGCGCTGATCCACGGCTTCATTGCATACCTGGAGGCTGCGGCCGATGCCTCGACTGTCCGCGCAAGGCTTGCGGAGTTCACCCATCACGCGCCAGCGCTCTCCGGTGCAATCGCAGCGGATGCACCAGGTGCGTCGACCTTGCCCGGCGGTGCCGCAACCTATCCAGGCGGTATGGCGCCGTCGCAGGCATCCAATGCGGAGGCCGGGCGGCACATCGAAGCGGCTCTCGCTGCACCGTGGGAGCCGGCCGTCACAATCACCGGCGGCGTCCTGACGGAAGCGGTGGAACCAGAGGAGATGGGGGCCGATACAGTTGTTCCAGTGCCCGGGCAGATCGCCGCTGGCGCGAACAAGGTGCAGACCGTGACCGTCGCCGGTGCCACGACCGCGGCGCGACCGGCCGCCAGTACGATCACCGGCGGTGCCAGCACTGTCAGTGGCGCGCAGACGGTCAGCGGCGCGAGTGGCGTCAGCACGGTCAGCGTGGCTGGCCAGGCACAGACGGTCAGTGGAGCGAGCGGCGCCAGCACCGTCAGATGAGCGATACCGTCACCGTCTTTCCGGGCTGGCTGCCTGGGATCAGTGCCACGCCTGCGGTCCTGGTCGGCGTTCCGACCGCGACCCTGCAGCAGTGGCTTACTGATGCGCAGACCGCGTTTCAGCTGATCATGATCAGCGGCCAGCCACAGACG